>JAEZMT010000435.1 GCA_023442085.1 Pseudomonadota bacterium
ATTCAAAAACTCTTTTCCTCACACTTTTCGCATCGGCCGGCTTGACACGTGCCTTCGGAGGGCGGCGCTCTATCCAGCTGAGCTACGGGTGCGTGGCGCAGGAGCGAGGCTCTTTTATCGGAAGGCTCGCGGCACGGCAACAGGGGATGGGCGGTGTCCACGACTGCTTGCGGGGCGCCGCGGCAGGAGCCATGTAGCACGGACCCCCGTGGCCCGAGCCGCCTGGGACGACAGGCCGACGCGAGGGGCCGGCCATCTGCGACCGACGTATCTCAAGAATGCCTCACCCTGCGTCCGCCAAAGCCTCCGATTCAGCCTGAAGGGCAGCGATCAAAGTCATGAAGCGCTCCCCCTGCACCAGCACGTGGGCGCGCAAGCGCTCGGCGGCGAGGGTGCCATCCCCGGCAAAAAGCGCATCAACGATGCCCTGGTGTTCCGCGAAGGAGGCCTCCACTCGGCGCGGCACCTTCAGCTGCAGGCGGCGATAGGGCTGAAGCCCGCGCTGGAGCTTCAGTGCCTCGCCCGCGAGCACCCGGTTGCTTGTGGCGGCATAGATGGCAGCGTGGAACCGGGCGTTGGCGGGATAATAGGCCTCCTCGTCGCCCGCGGCGGCGGCAAGACGGCAAGTCTCGTGCGCCTCGGAGATTGCCTCGCGGTCGGACGGCCCCATGCGCTGCACGGCGAGCCGGCCGCAAGAAGCCTCGATCTCGGCCATCAGCTCGAAGGATTCGATCAGTTCGCGCGGTCCCAGCAGCACGACGAAGGCTCCACGGCGAGGCCGGATCTCCACCAGGCCGGACGAGGCCAACTGGATGAGCGCCTCGCGGATGGGCGTGCGCGAAACCCCGAAACGCTCGGCGAGGCCCACCTCGTCGAGCCGCTGGCCCGGTTTCAGACGGCCGGCGACGATATCGTCCTCCAGCGCCTCCCTGAGCCTCGGCGTCTGCTCTCCCCGCACGACGGTGCTCCCTTTGTCCCCGATACCAGAAAGCCCACTCCCCGCATTCAATGCAAGACCCAAATTCTTGCATACATGATTGTTGACAAAAAATGCAGTTGGGCCTCTCCTAAGCTGGCGATACGGCGGGGTCTGGCGATATGACGTATCTTGATACCGAGATGGCTTCACGCGGTACTCGACGCAGGATCATCCGAAAGAGTGGTTCTCTCCGCGCCGTCCCGGGCTTGCCTTCGCGAACCGAGCGCCGTCCCATGACCTTGGCGATGTCCGGCATCGCAGCTGGTGGAGTGCGACGATGAGTTCCAACGCGTCCTTCTTCGGCGATCTTCTCACCACCATCGCGGATCGCGGCCGCGCGCTGCTGGACCGCAATGCCCGCGTTTCCGGCGCCACGAAGGCCGCCACGTTGGTGGAACGCTGCGAGCAACTTCTCTCCGGCCGTGGCGAGGCCTCGGGCGTCGCGCTCGCGTCCGACATCCTCGACCGCTACGCGCGGATGAAGACGGGTGAGCGCATCGCGTTTTTCGAGGCGCTGGCCGAAACCTTCGGGCCGGACCGCACCCGCCTCGATGCCGCCATCGCCAGCTACGGCCGCACGGGATCGGATGCTTCGGCGGCCGAACTCCACCTCGCCAGCGAGCCGCGCCGGCAGGAGCTGTTCCGCCGCTTCAACATGGCGCCGGGCGCGACACTCTCCCTCGTCCGCATGCGCGAGCATCTGATGGACGCCATGGTGCTCCGGCGCGACCTCGCGGCCGTGGACCGCGACTTCGGCCATCTGTTCTCGTCCTGGTTCAACCGGGGGTTCCTCGTGCTGCGACGCATCGACTGGTCGACGCCCGCCAACGTGCTGGAAAAGATCATCCGCTACGAAGCGGTGCATGCCATCCGCGACTGGAACGACCTGCGAGCGCGCGTCGACAGCCCCGACCGGCGCTGCTACGCCTTCTTCCATCCGGCGCTGGTGGACGAGCCGCTGATCTTCGTGGAAGTGGCGCTCACCAAGGACATCCCCGGTGCCATCGCCCCCGTGCTGGACCAGTCGCGCGAGCTGCTGGAGCCGGAAAAGGCCACGACGGCCGTCTTCTATTCCATCTCCAACTGCCAGCGCGGGCTCGGCGGCGTCTCCTTCGGCAACTTCCTGATCAAGCAGGTGGTGGAGGAGATTTCCCGCGAGATCCCCTCGCTCACCACCTTTGTCACCCTCTCCCCCGTCCCCGGCTTCCGCGCCTGGCTGGACGGCGAGCGCAAGGCCGAGACACCGGTCGCGCTCACCGCCTCCGACAAGGAGGCGCTGAAGGCGCTCGCCACGCCGGACTGGGCCGAGAAGGCGGATGTGCGCGAGGCGCTGACGCCGGTGCTGTGCGCCGCCGCGGCCTATTATTTCCTCGTCGCCCGCACCTCCAAGGGCAAGCCGGTGGACCCGGTGGCCCGCTTCCACCTCGGCAACGGCGCGCGGCTGGAGAAGATCAACCCCATGGGCGACCTCTCGGCGAAGGGCATCGCCCAGGCGGCGGGGCTCATGGTGAACTACCGCTATGTCCTCAGCGACATCGAGAAGAACCACGAGGCCTTCGCCGGCAAGGGCGAGGTCGTCGCGAGCCCGGCGGTGAAGAAGCTGCTGCGGGCGGACGCCGCGGCCCGGGCCCTGGTCCCCGTGTCCTGAGTTGCCGATGCCCTAAGCTGCCCGTGTCCTGAATTGCCCGCCGCGCCAATGGCTGCGGCCAACGAGACGAAGACATGACCGAGAACCACCTCTTCAGCGCCATCCGCGCCGCCATCCCGGCGATGGACAAGCCCCTCGCCCGCCTCATCGATGGCAGGGTGGAGACCTATGGCGACGCGCTCGCCCTCTCCGCCCGTCTCGCCAATCTTCTGGTCGCGCGCGGAATCAAGCCGGGAGACCGGGTGGCGGTTCAGGTGGAGAAATCCTGGCCGGCTCTCGCGCTTTATCTCGGCGCGATCCGGGCCGGGGCGGTCTATCTGCCGCTGAACACCGCCTATACGCTGAATGAGGTCGAGTATTTCCTCTCCGACGCCGAGCCCACCGTCTTCGTGTGCCGGCCGGAGATCGAACAGGACGCACGGGCGCTCGCCGCCCGGCTTGGCGTCGGCGCGGTGGAGACGCTCGGCACCGACGGCAAGGGCTCGCTCACCGACGCGGCCTTAGGCTTCCCCGACACCTTCGAAGATGTGGCGCGCGGGCCGGAGGATCTCGGCGGCATCCTCTATACCTCGGGCACCACGGGCCGCGCCAAGGGCGCCATGCTCACCCACGCCAATCTGCTCTCCAATACGCAGACGCTGAAGGACTATTGGCGCTTCACGGCGGACGACGTGCTGCTGCACGCGTTGCCCATCTTCCACACGCACGGGCTCTTCGTCGCCACCAACATTGTCCTGCTGGCCGGCGCGAGCATGGAGTTCCGCTCCAAGTTCGATCCGAAGGAGGCCATCGCCCTCATGTCGGAAGGCAAGGTGACGACGCTCATGGGCGTGCCCACCTTCTACACGCGCCTCCTCGACCAGCCGGGCCTCACCCGCGAGGCGACGAAGAGCATGCGCCTGTTCGTCTCCGGCTCCGCGCCGCTGCTCGCCGAGACCCACCGCGCCTTCGAGGAGCGGACCGGCCACGCCATCCTCGAGCGCTACGGCATGACCGAAACGGGCATGAACACCTCCAACCCCTATGACGGCGCGCGGATCGCCGGCACCGTGGGCCATCCCCTGCCCAGCATCAGCGTGCGCGTCGTCGATCCGGAGACCGGCGCGGTGCTGCCCACCGGCGAGATCGGCATGATCGAGGTTCAGGGGCCGAACGTGTTCAAGGGCTACTGGCGGATGCCGGAGAAGACTGCCACGGAATTCCGCGACGGCTTCTTCATCACAGGCGACCTCGGCAAGATCGACGAGGCCGGCTACGTCCACATCGTCGGGCGCGGCAAGGATCTCGTCATCACTGGCGGCTTCAACGTCTATCCCAAGGAAGTGGAAGGCGAGATCGACGCCATCCCCGGCGTCGTCGAGAGCGCGGTCATCGGCGTGCCGCACCCGGATTTCGGCGAGGGCGTCACCGCCGTCATTGTCGCGCAGACGGATGCGGCGCTGACGGAAGATGCCGTCCATCGTGCCCTCGAAACTCGTCTTGCCAAGTTCAAGCAGCCGAAGCGCGTCTTCTTCGTCCCAGAGCTGCCGCGCAACACCATGGGCAAGGTGCAGAAGAATATCCTTCGGGAAACCTACAAGGACATCTATCGTAACGTTGCGTAAGATATTCAGCCGCATTGGCAGGATGGGGCTGACGGCGGGACTACCGCCGCGGCCGACCGGCCGGGGAAGCCGGGGCGGGCAACCGCACCGCCTCCCCGAATGACCGAACTTGAAACGGGAAACGCCACAGGCCG
>JAEZMT010000454.1 GCA_023442085.1 Pseudomonadota bacterium
TTGCCCGGGGGAGACCCATCATGCGTCTGTTTCGCTGCGCCGCCTGCGATCAGCTCCTGTATTTCGAAAACCGTCGCTGCGAGAAGTGCGGCCACGACCTTGGCTATATTCCCGAAGCCAATGCCCTCGTCCCTCTTGAGCGCGAAGGGGAGCCGGAAAGCGGGCTGTGGCGCGCCGTCGGCCGGAACGAGCAGCGCTACCGCTTCTGTGCCAATGCTGCCCAGGACGCCTGCAACTGGTTGGTGCCCGAGGAGCAGGAGGAGGAATTCTGCCTCGCCTGCCGCCACAACCGCATGGTGCCGGACCTGACCGTGCCGGAGAACCTGCGCAAGTGGCAGAAGGTGGAAATCGCCAAGCACAGGCTCATCTATTCCCTGCTGCGCCTCAACCTGCCGCTGGAGAGCAACAAGGACCGCGAGGGCGGCCTGTGCTTCGACTTCCTCGCCGATGACCCGGACGGCACGGCGCCGAAGATCATGACCGGCCACGACGAGGGCCTCATCACGATCGCCCTGGCCGAGGCTGACGACGCCGAGCGCGAGCATCGCAAGGGCGAGCTTGGCGAGCTGTATCGCACCCTCCTCGGTCATTTCCGTCACGAGACGGGGCACTACTACTGGAACCGCCTGGTGCGCGACGCCGGGCGCCTCCAGGCTTTCCGCGCGCTGTTCGGCGACGAGACCGCCGATTATGGCGCGGCGCTTCAGGCCTATTACGCCAACGGTCCGATCCCCGACTGGCAAGTCAATTACGTCTCGGCCTATGCCACCGCCCACCCGTGGGAGGATTTCGCCGAGACGTTCAAGCACTACATCCACATCGTCGACACGCTGGAGATGGCCGCCGCCTTCGGCATGCGCGTTCAGCCCCGTCTCGATCGCACGGGCGAACTCGGCGCGGAGGTGGACTTCAACCCCTACCGCGCCTGCGCCATCCAGCAGATGGTGGATTCCTGGCTGCCCATCTCGTTTGCGCTGAACAACCTCAACCGCTGCCTCGGCATGTCGGATGCCTATCCGTTCATTCTCGGGCCGGGCGTGATCCAGAAGATCGGCTTCATCCATGATCTGGCCCACCGTCTGGTGGAAGCGGACCCGGTGCCCGATGCGGTACCTGAGGAGGTGCCACCGGGACGTGGGGAAAACGATGCCGACGCGCCCGAGGGGAGCCCGGTCGCCGCGGTGGCCTGAGATCTTCACGCAGTCGTGAAGCTTGGCGGAAGGGGGTGGCCTGTCCCCTTCCGCTTCGGCGGTCTTGCGTTCGCCTGCTCGTGGGTTGCCCATGGGCGTCTCCCGCCGGGCTCCGATTCCCCTGATGCAGCACACCCATCCGCAGCCGAACCGCGCTCCGTCCGCACCGCCGGACCACGCCGAAATCCGCCGCATCATCTTCGGCCTGATGCTGGCGATGCTGCTGGGGGCGCTGGACCAGACCATCGTCGCCACCGCGCTCCCGACCATCGGCGATGCCTTCGGCGATTTCGCCAACCTCTCCTGGGTGGTAACGGCGTATCTCCTCACCGCGACGGTGGCGACGCCGCTCTATGGCAAGCTCAGCGACATTCACGGGCGACGGGTGATGCTGCTCACCGCCGTCGCGGTGTTCTCGGCGGCCTCGGTGGCCTGCGCGCTGGCGCCGAACCTGCTTGCGCTCATCATCGCGCGGGCGGTGCAGGGGTTGGGCGGCGGAGGGCTGATCTCGCTCTCCCAGACCATCATCGCCGATCTGGTCTCGCCCCGCGAGCGCGGGCGCTATCAGGCACAGATCGCGGGCGTCTTCGCCGCCTCCAGCATCGCTGGGCCCGTACTGGGCGGTCTGTTTGCGCAATATCTCGACTGGACGCTGATTTTCTGGATCAACCTGCCCATCGGCGTCGCGGCTCTGCTCATCACCGAGCGGCGGCTGCGTGACCTGCCGCGCCACGAGCGTCGCCATGCCATGGACTATCTGGGCGCGGCGCTGATGGCGGTGGCAAGCCTGCTCCTCCTGCTCGCCCTCGGCTGGGGCGGCGTTCGCTATCCCTGGGGCTCGCCGCTCATCCTCGCCCTGTTCGCGGGTGCGGTGGCGTTCGTGGCCCTGTTCATCTGGCGGATGCGGAAGGCGGAGGAGCCGTTTTTGCCTCTCGGGCTCCTCGCGAACAAGGTGGTGGGCTGGGGGATGATCGCCTCATTCCTCGCCTTCGGGGGAATGGTCGGGCTCTCCATCTTCGTGCCGCTCTATCTGGAGACGGGGCGGGGGCTTTCGGCCACCCAGTCCGGGCTCGGGCTGATCCCCTTCATGGGTGGCGTGGTGATCGGGGCGGTACTCTCCGGCCGGTCCATGGCGCGCCTCGCCCATTACAAGCGCCCGGCCCTCGCCGGGCTGACGTTCGCGACCGCCGGCCTCCTCGCGATCGCGCTGTTCCCCGCCATGCCGCTGCCGCTGGCACTGGCCCTGTTCGTCGTGATCGGGGTGGGCATGGGAACGCCGCTGCCGGTCTGCACCGTGTCGATCCAGAACGCGGTGCAGCCGCGCCTCATGGGCACCACCACAGGCGTGATGACCTTCTTCCGCCAACTCGGCGGCGCGCTCTCGGTTGCAGTCCTGGGCGCCGTGCTTCTAGCCGTGCTGGCCGCGGGCGGTGCGGGGGATATCGAGACCCTTGCGCGCAACGCGGACCCGGCGCGCCTCGCAACCGCGTTCAGCCGGGTGTTTCTCACCATGACGGTGGTGGTTGCGCTTGCGGCCGTTGCGCTGGCTTTCCTGCCGGAGCGGCCGTTGCGCACGTCGGTCCACGCCAGCGAGGGCGAGGGCAGCCTCATGTGAAGCTGCCCCGACCGGAAGGACGCGGCGCCTATTCGGCCGCGTCCGGCTTGCTCGCGGCGACCTTTTTGGCGGCGGGCTTCTTGGCGGCAGCCGGCTTCTTGGTCGCGGTGGACTTCGCCGCCGGCTTCTTCGTGGCAGCCTTCTTCGGCGCGGCCTTCTCGCCATCGGCGGATGCGGACTTGCGGGCACCACCTCGCGCGGGCTTGGCCGGCGAGGACGCCGCCTTGGCGTCGATGAGCTGCACCGCCTGTTCCAGCGTCAAAGCCTCGGGGTCCGTGGACTTGGGCAGGGTCGCATTGACCTTGCCGTGGTTCACGTAAGGCCCGAAGCGGCCGGGGCGCACGGTGATCGGCCCGCCCAGCGTCGGGTGATCGCCGACGACCCGCCCAGCCGGCGTGCCGCCGCGTCCGCCACGGCCCTTGGACTGCTTCTCCGCGATGAGCGCCACCGCCCGATTGAGGCCGATGGCGAGAATGTCGTCGCCGTCCTCTATGTTGGCGTAGGTGCGGCCGTGCTGGACGTAGGGCCCATAGCGCCCGATGCCGGCGAGGATGGGCTCGCGATCCTCCGGATGGAGGCCGATCTCGCGCGGCAAGGCGAGCAGCTTCAGCGCCGTTTCCAGATCCACATCCGCCGGAGCGAGGCCCTTGGGCAGGGACGAGCGCTTGGGCTTCTCCCCGTCCTTGCCCTCGCCGAGCTGGAGATAGGTGCCGAACCGGCCCGAGCGGATGGTGACTTCCTCGCCCGAGTCGGGGTCGAGGCCGAGCACGCGCGTGCCGTCGCCTTCCTGCGCATTGTCGCCGGTGAGCGGGCGGGTGTGGCGGCACTCGGGATAGTTCGAGCAGCCGATGAAGGCGCCGAACTTGCCCATCTTCAGCGACAGCCGGCCGGTGCCGCAGGTGGGGCACAGGCGCGGGTCGGTCCCGTCCTCGGTGGGCGGGAAGATGTGGGCGGTGAGCATCTCATCGAGCGCATCCAGCACCTGCGACACGCGCAGGTCCTTGGTGGCCTCGATGGCGGCGTGGAAATCTTGCCAGAAGGCGCGCAGCACCTCCTTCCAGTCGAGCTCGGCCGCCGAAACTTCGTCGAGCTTCTCTTCCAGGTCGGCGGTGAAGTCGTATTCCACGTAGCGCTTGAAGAAGCTTTCGAGGAAGGCGGTGACGAGCCGGCCCTTGTCCTCCGGCACCAGCTTCTTCTTGTCGAGCTTCACATATTCACGGTCGCGCAGCACCGCGAGCACGGCGGCATAAGTGGAAGGCCGGCCGATGCCCAGCTCCTCCATCCGCTTCACCAGCGAGGCTTCCGAATAGCGCGGCGGCGGCTCGGTGAAGTGCTGGGTGGTGGAGATGTCGCGCTTCGCCAGCGCCTCGTTGGCGCTCATGGCCGGAAGGCGGCGGCCTTCCTCGTCGTCGTCCTCGTCGTCCTTGCCCTCGCGGTAGAGCGTCAGAAAGCCGTCGAACTTCACCACCGTGCCGGTGGCCGTGAGATCCAGCGTGCGGGCGCCGGCTTTCGCCTCGATGTCCGCCGTGGTGCGCTCCAGCTCGGCCGATTCCATCTGGCTCGCGACGGTGCGGATCCAGATCAGCTCGTAGAGCTTCGCCTGCTCGCCATCGAGATAGCGCGCCACCTCGCGGGGATGGCGCGAGGGGTCGGTCGGGCGGATGGCCTCGTGGGCCTCCTGCGCGTTCTTGGCCTTGGTGGTGTACTTGCGCGGCACGCCGGGCAGATACTTCGGGCCGAACTGCTTGCCGATGGCGCTGCGGGTGGCGGCCACCGCCTCCGGCGCCATGTCGACGCCGTCGGTTCGCATGTAGGTGATGAGACCCACCGTCTCGCCGCCCACGTCCACGCCTTCATAAAGGCGCTGGGCGATCTGCATGGTGCGGGCCGGCGCGAGGCCCAGCTTGCGGCTCGCCTCCTGCTGCAGGGTCGAGGTGGTGAAGGGCGGCTGGGGATGCCGCTTCATGGGCTTGGCTTCGATGGACCGCACGCGGAAGGCCGCGCTTTCCAGCGCCGCGCGGAAGGCCTTGGCCTCCTCCGCCGTCCCCACCGAAAGGCGGGTGATCTTCTTGCCGTCGGCACCGGAGAGACGCGCCTCGAACTCCTCGTTCCGCGGCGTCGCGAGCCGGGCGACGATAGACCAGTATTCGCGGGCGACGAAGGTCTCGATCTCCCGCTCGCGGTCGCAGACGAGGCGCAGCGCCACCGACTGCACGCGGCCGGCGGACCGCGCGCCGGGCAGCTTGCGCCACAGCACGGGGGAGAGGGTGAAACCGACGAGATAATCGAGAGCGCGGCGGGCGAGATATGCGTCCACCAGCGCGGTATCGATGGCACGGGGCGCCTTCATGGCCTCCAGCACCGCCTGCTTGGTGATGGCGTTGAAGACGACGCGCTCGACCTTCTGGGCCTTGAGCGCCTTCTTCTGCCGCAGCACCTCCAGCACGTGCCAGGAAATGGCCTCGCCTTCGCGATCCGGGTCGGTGGCGAGGATCAGGCCATCGGCCCCCTTCACAGCGGCGGCGATCTCGTTGAGCCGCTTCTGCGCCTTCGGGTCCACGTCCCACAGCATGCGGAAGTCGGCGTCCGGATCCACCGAGCCGTCCTTCGACGGCAGGTCGCGAACGTGGCCGTAGGAGGCGATGACCTCGTAGCCGGGACCGAGATATTTGTTGATCGTCTTCGCCTTGGCCGGCGATTCGACGATGACGACCTGCATGACGAACCGTGTCTCAATCAAGGGCCGCCGCCCCATTGCGCGGCCTTGGAAAGGGGAGGGAGCAGCCGGAATTCCGATCGGCTCCCCGGCGGGCGAAGCAAGACGCTCCGGCTCCGGCGCCCGGCGCCTGATCGCGATCCGTCACCCAGCATGAGCGGACCAAGACACCGGGAGCGCCGCAACATGGGGAGCGTCGGGTCGCCTGTCAAATCGTCCACCTGTCCAAGGCGCGGCAACGCCTTTGATAAAAGTACAACCCAGAGTATGTTTTAATATCAAGTTCAATCTTTAAGACGGTATTTCAGATACCAAACGGGGCTTCGCAAACGACATGTCCGAACGGTCACCCGCCGATGTCGCGGGCGATGCGGCTGCGACGGCCGCCTATGTCGCGGCCATCACCGCCGAATTGGCGCGTCTCGCCCGCAACCATGGCTTTTCAACCCTCGCCTATGTGCTCGACATGGCACGCCAGGAGGCCCGTGCCTTGGCTGACAGCGTCTCATCCCGCGGACCAGGGAGCGCCGACGCCGGGCCGCGCTGAGCCGGTCCGGTCTATTTGAGCGCAACACGCCCGGTCCCGGGGCGATCCAGCCGTCCGGCCAGCTCCAGCTCCAGCAGGACGATCTGCACCTCCGCTGCCGTGCAGCCGGACAGCCGCACGAGATCGTCGATGGGTGTCGGCACCGGTCCGAGGAGCGAGATGACGCGGGCGCGCGCATCGTCCCCCGGCGTCGCCGGTCCGGAAGGGACGAAGGGGGCCTCCGCCTCCACCACCGGATCCTCGCGCCGCCCGGCGATGGGGGTGAGCACCTCGATCACGTCCGCCGCCTCGGTGACGAGGGTCGCGCCGCGTTTCAGCAGGCGGTTGGTGCCGCCCGCACGGGGATCGAGCGGGGAGCCGGGCACGGCGAACACCTCGCGCCCCTGCTCGGCGGCGAGCCGCGCGGTTATCAGCGAGCCGGAGCGCTCCGCTGCCTCCACCACCACTACCCCGAGGCTCATGCCCGACACGAGCCGGTTGCGCCGGGGGAAGTCTCGGGCACGCGGCTCCCAGCCGATGGGCATCTCGGAGACGAGCGCTCCCGTCGCGGCTACCTTTTCCATCAGGCCGAGGTTTTCCGGCGGATAGGGCTTGGCCAGCCCCCCGGCGAACACGCCGACGGTGCCACCTTCAAGGCTCGCCTCATGGGCGGCCGCATCGATGCCGCGCGCGAGGCCGGACACCACCACCCATCCCCCGGCCGCGAGATCGCGGGCGAGACGCGCCGCGAAGGTGCGGCCGGCGGCCGAGGCGTTGCGGGCACCGACGATGCCGACCATGGGCCGGCGCAACACCTCGGCCTGTCCGCGCACGGAGATCAGCGGCGGCGCGTCATCGAGGGCGGCGAGGGCCGGTGGGTAGTCACGTTCGCCGAGTGCGACCAGCCGGGCGCCCATGCGGGCGTGGGCCTCCATTTCGGCGTCGACCTCGGCGAGGGTCGGGGTGTGCGGCGGCATCAGCCGTCCGCCGCGCCGGGCGAGGGAGGGCAGCGCCTCCAGCGCCGCACCGGCGCCGCCGAACTGGTTGATGAGGGCGCGGAAGGTGCGCGGGCCGACATTTTCGGTGCGGATCAACCGCAACCAGTCACGGCGCTGCTCCGGCCCCAGCAGTTCGCCTTTGGCGGGCCCCTGTGCCTTCCCCCGCGCCATGGCGGATCAGCCCTTCGCGCCGATCTTGCCCTCGGTGCCTTCCAGCAGCCGGCGGATGTTCTCGTGGTGCTTCAGCCACAGCAGGATGGCGAGCAGGGCGAGCAGAACGGCGAGATTGTTGTTCCCGAGCGCCATGGCGGCGACCACCGTGGCAACCGACGCCATGAGCGCGGACAGGGAGGAATAGCGCGTATAATAGGCCGCCCCCAGCCACACCACCGCGAAGGCGATGGCGGCGGGCCAGAACAGGCCGATGGTGACGCCAAGGAAGGTCGCGACGCCCTTGCCGCCCTTGAAGCGCAGCCATACCGGCGCGATGTGGCCGAGGAAGGCGCCGACCGCCGCCGCCATGGCGGCGGTCTCGCCAGCGAAGTGGCGGGCGAGGAGAACCGCGACGGTGCCCTTCAGCGCGTCCAGCAGCAGGGTGGCGGCGGCAAGATCCTTGCGCCCGGTGCGCAGGACATTGGTGGCGCCGATGTTGCCGGAGCCGATGGAGCGCAGGTCCTTGGTGCCGGCAAAACGCGTGAGGAGGAGCCCGAACGGGACCGAGCCGAGCAGGTAGCCGAAGGCGAGCGCGATCAGCAGCACGAGCGCGGGCGGGGTATCAGGCATGCGCACCTCGAACGGTCTCGCCGCGCCGCCGCGGCGGGACG
>JAEZMT010000479.1 GCA_023442085.1 Pseudomonadota bacterium
GGAACCACTTCCTGTGGTGCCGCCACGCCCAGCCGCCCGTCACCTGACCCCGGGTCATGGCGCTGATGGTGCCCTTGACCCAGATGGCAGCGTATACGTGGACGATCCACACGCAGATGATCGCCACCGCCGCCAGCGCATGGACCAGAAGCGCGATGCGCTGCTGCTCGATGGTGGTGTAGGAGGCGAAATAGGCCTGCCAGATCACCACGCCCGAGGTGATGAGCACCATGATGAGCAGGCTCATGCCCCAGAACACCAGCTTCTGCCCGGCATTGTACTTGCCAAGCTCCGGCAGCTTCTCCTCGTGGCCGGCGATGACGTCGCGCAGGCGGCGCATCCAGGTGCCGTCCTCGCTCTTCCAGAGGTTGGCCTTCCAGAAGCGCAGGAACATGCCGGCGAAGGAGAAGAAGAGCACGACGCCGATCCAGGGATGGATGGTGCGCGTCATCTGCCCGCCGCCGAACAGGCCGGTGAGGAAATAGAGGCTGGGGTGGAACAGGGCGAGGCCGGAAATCGCCAAGAGGATCAGGCTGATGGCCGTCACCCAGTGGTTGATGCGGGCGCCCACCGTGTAGCGGTCCACCTGCACCGGGCGACCCGGATGAACCGCGTCGCCTTTTTCCAGATCGTAGGGTGCGCTCATGAGCGGCCTCCGGACGACAGCTTCTCAGCCGTCAGCTTCTCGGCGTTCGCCTCGTCCTCCGGCGATACCTTGTTGGCGCCGTTGACGAGGTAATGCAGCGCGCCGGCGAGGGCGGCGAAGCCCATGACGCCGAGGCCCACATACTTGGTCACGCCCTTCCACGCCTCGACGATGGGGCTGATGCGCGGATTGTCCGGCAGGCCCGCATAGATCGAGGGCTTGTCGGCGTGCTGCAGCACATACATCACGTGCGTGCCGCCCACGCCGGGCGGATCGTAGAGGCCCGCATTCTTGTAGCCGCGAGACTTCAGATCCTTGATGCGGCCCTCGGCCCACTGTTTCATCTGCGTCTTGGTGCCGAAGACGATGGCCTGGGTCGGGCACGCCTTCTGGCAGGCGGGACCCTGGCCGACCGCCACGCGGTCCGAGCACAGCGTGCACTTGTAGGCCTTGTGATCGACCTGCGAGATGCGCGGAATGTTGAAGGGGCAGCCCTTCACGCAATAGCCGCAGCCGATGCACTTGGCGTGGTCGAAGTCCACGATGCCGTTGGAATACTGCACGATGGCGCCGGGCGCCGGGCAGGCCTTCAGGCAACCCGGATCGGCGCAATGCATGCAGCCGTCCTTGCGAATGAGCCATTCGAGATTGTCGGTCTCGGGGTTCACCCACTCGGTGAAGCGCATGAGCGTGAACGACGCCGGCGTCAGGTCCGGCGGGTTGGTGTAGGTGCCGTTGAAGGTGCCGATCTCCTCATGGAGCTCGTTCCATTCGAGGCACGCCGCCTGGCAGGCCTTGCAGCCGATGCACTTCGACACGTCGATGAGCTTGGCCACCGGCTCCTTGAACTCGACGTGCGAGGGGGAACCGGAGGCCGAGCGGCGGACGAGGTCCGCATCGCTCAGCTTGGGCGCCACGGGGGCGGTGGTGGGGTTCGGAATCGGAGGAAACATGGCTGGTTCTCCTTTTCCTTACGCCACCGGCCCGGTGGAGGGCTCGATGTTGACGAGGAACGCCTTGAACTCCGGCGTCTCGATGTTCGCGTCGCCCACGAACGGGGTGAGCACGTTGGCCGGGAAGCCCTTCTTGGCGGCGCCGACGAAGCCCCAGTGGATGGGGATGCCGACGACGTGGATGGGCTTGCCGTCCACCATCAGGGGACGGATGCGCTTGGTCACGTAGGCCTTGGCGAAGACGGAGCCCCGCTTCGACCACACGCGGACCCAGCCGGCGTTCTGGATCGACTTCTCCTTCGCCAGTTGCTCGGAGATCTCCACGAAGAACTCGGGCTGGAGCACCGAATTCACGTGGTTGTTCTTCGTCCAGTAGTGGAAATGCTCGGTGAGACGGTAGGAGGTCGCCGCATAGGGGAACTCCTTCGACGCCACGTCCGCGAACTGGGCGAAGTCGTCCTTGAACACGCGCGCCACCGGGTTGCCCCGCACCTTGGGGGCGATCAGGTTGGCGACCGGGCTCTCGAACGGCTCGTAATGCACCGGGAACGGTCCGTCCCGCATCATGCCCCGGGTGAACAGGCGGGAGACGCCTTCCGGGTTCATGATGAACGGGCCCACATCCTGCGGCTTGGCGGTGGGGGCGATGTCGGGCACGTCGTAGCCCGTCCATTTGGCCCCGTCCCACCAGATCAGCTTGCGGGTATCGTCCCACGGCTTGCCGTCGATGTTACACGACGCGCGGTTGTAGATGATGCGGCGGTTCGCCGGCCAGGCGAACGACCACTTCAGGTAGGCGCCGGTATCGTCGGGATCGGAATTGTCCCGGCGCGCCATCATGTTGCCCGCCTCGGTGTAGCAGCCGGAATAGATCCAGCAGCCCGCCGCAGTGGTGCCGTCGTCGCGCAGCACGCCGAACGTCGGGACCTGCTTGCCCGCCTCAAGGACCTTCTTGGTGGGGTCGTTGGGGTCGAGCACGTCCGAGACCACGTAGCCGTTCAGCTCTTTCGCAAGCTCGTCGGGCGAGGGCTCGTGCGGGTCCTTATAGTTCCACGTCAGGTTGACGATGGGATCGGGGAACGCGCCGCCGTCCTTCTTGTACATCTCCTTCAGGCGCAGATGGAGCTGCGCCATGATGTAGATGTCGGTCTTGGCCTCGCCCGGAGGCGTGCCGGCGGCCCAGTGCCATTGCAGCCAGCGGCCCGAATTCACCAGCGAGCCGTTATCCTCGGCGAAGCAGGTGGTGGGCAGCTGGATGACCTCCGTCTGGATCTTCGACGGATCGGCCTGGTTGTAGACGCCGTGGTTCTCCCAGAAGCGCGCGGTCTCGGTCTCCAGCGGATCCATGATCACGAGGAGCTTGAGCTTGCTGAGCGCTTCCGCGAGCTTGCCCTTGTTGGGGAAGGCCTGCAGCGGGTTGAAGCCCTGGCAGAAGTAGATGTTCATCTTCCCTTGCTTCATCAGCTCGAACGCGCGCAGGATGTCGTAAGACGGCACGTCGAGCTTCGGCAGGTAGTCGTAGGCCCAGTTGTTGTCCGCCGTCGCCGACGCACCCCACATGGCCTTCTGGAACGACACGAAGAACTTCTTGTAATTCTGCCAGTAGCTCATCTGGTTGGGACGCAACGGCTTGAAGCCGCGCGTCGACATGTAGGCGTTGAAGTCCGGCTCCTTCTCCGTCGGGATCGTCAGATAGCCCGGGATCAGGTTGGACATCAGGCCGATGTCGGTGAGGCCCTGGATGTTGGAATGCCCGCGCAGGGCGTTCATGCCGCCGCCGCGCACGCCGATATTGCCGAGGAGCAGCTGAACCATCGCCATGCAGCGGATGTTCTGCGAGCCCTTGGAATGCTGGGTCCAGCCGAGTGCGTACATGGAGGTCATCGTCTTGGTGGGCGACGAACACTCCGCCATCATGGACGCCACCTTCAGGAACTTGTCCTTGGGCGTGCCCGTGATGCGCTCGACCATCTCCGGCGTGTAGACGGAGACGTGCTGCTTCAGAAGGTTGAAGACGCAGCGGGGATGCTGGAGCGTGTCGTCCACGACCGCATAACCGTCCGGGCCGATCTCATAGTCCCAGGTGGAGCGGTTGTAGTCCCGCTTCATCTCGTCATAGCCCGTGAACAGGCCGTCCTGGTACCCGAAGCCTTCCTTGACGATGTAGCCGACGTTGGTGAACGCCTTCACATAGTCCCACTGAATCTTGTCGTTCTGAATCAGGTAGTTGATGACGCCCAGCAGGAAGGCGATGTCGGTGCCTTGCCGGATCGGGGCGTAATAGTCCGCCACCGCGGCCGAGCGCGTGAAGCGCGGGTCCACGACAACGAGCTTGGCGCCACGGTTGGCCTTCGCCTCCGTGACCCATTTAAATCCGCACGGGTGCGCTTCGGCGGCATTGCCGCCCATGATGATGACCAGATCCGTGTTCTTGATATCGGTCCACGAATTGGTCATCGCGCCACGGCCAAAAGTTGGGCCCAAACTGGACACCGTGGGGCCGTGTCAGACGCGCGCCTGATTGTCGAAAGTCAGAATTCCGGTTGAGCGCACCACCTTGTAGGTGGCGAACGCGGTTTCGTTGGTGGTGGCGGAGGCGGCGAGGAAGCCGGTGGTGAGCCAGCGGTTCACCGTCACGCCGTCCTGGTTCTTGGCAATGAAGTTGGCGTCGCGATCCGCCTTCATGGCCTTGGCGATCTTATCGAGCGCCTCGTCCCAGGAAATCTTCTCGAACTTGTCGGAGCCCGCGCGCCGGATCATGGGCTGCTTGAGGCGCTGCTCGGACTTCACGATGTCGAGCAGGGCCGCGCCCTTCGGGCAGAGCGTGCCGCGATTGGTGGGATGGTCGGTGTCACCCTCGATATGGGTGATGTCCGCCTTCTCGCCCTTGGCCACGTTGCCCTTGGAGAAGATGAGGATGCCGCAGGCCACCGAGCAGTAGGTGCACGTGTTGCGCACCTCGGTGGTGTTGACGAGGCGGAAGGGCTTGATGGTGGAGGCCAGTGCCTCCTCGATGGGACCGAATCCCAACGCGCCCAGCGTCGTTCCCGCCACGCCCGCGCCCGCCGTTTTCAAAAACTGGCGCCGCGAGAGCTCCATATTCATCGAAGGAAACCTCCGACCTTTCGTGCCCCGACCGGGGACGGTTTCGGACGGCCTTGGAGCCGCTCCGGATGCTGGTTCTCCCAGCGTGACGGGACGGTATTTTGGAACTGGAATGATGTCAATTTATCCCCGCGCAACTCCGCGTGTTTGAAGGAAAATCGCCTTCTTGTCGCATGTTGCGATGCGGCACGCTCAAGCTTCCTGGTTACCTCCCATCACGTAACGGAATGGGGTTCGGCGAGGTCCGACAATTGTGCGCTGCCGAAGCCGGGCGCGATCACGGAAACGGGCGTTGACCCGTCGCACGGCCCTGACGCAGAGTGCCGGTGTGAAGGTCGGTTTGGCTCCCGCGGGTCGGGGCGCACAATCTATCCATCCGGATACAGC
>JAEZMT010000076.1 GCA_023442085.1 Pseudomonadota bacterium
GACAACCGGCCGTTGACACCATTGACATTGAAGCTGGCGATCTTCACGGCGGCAAAGCTTATCGCTTGCGGTCGCCCTTGTCGCCCTGACCGGCTTTGACCGAGGCTTTGGCGGTCTTGCGCACGTCCTGCGCCAGCGACTTGCCGACATCGTCGGATTCCCGGAACCGCCCCTGTTCGTCGCGCCGGACGTAGCGCTTATCGGTGCCCGTATCGATGAGTTCGCGCTTGGCCATGACATGCTCCCTTGCCACGCTCGCTTGCTTCTCGTGACGTAACGCCCGAGATCGCTTTCGGCTCCGTTCACGGCAAAGCTCGAGCAATGAAGTGCATGTTGCCTATTGTTTGCCGGTCGGCCGGGAAAAATGCCAAGGTCAGGATGAGCTGAGACGCTGCTATGAATCTCCGCTGAAAACATGGGAAATAGTGAGTTTGTTGTAGTCTGCACACTCAAATGGTAACTCCTCTTTTACGGACAAGGCCGGTTCAAAACCTCCGTTTTACGCCCCATGAAAGGTTGCCATGCCCGTCAGCGACGAAGCCCACCCCCTGTGGGATGTGCACAACCTCAAGCGCGCCCTTCATGCCGCGGGGGTCGCCCTCTGGGCGTAGACCGTCGAAACCAACGCCTTCGCCATGGACGAGCAGGGGTTTGATCTGTGGGGCCTGCCGCAGGCGAAGAGCGTGACGTTCGAGGATCTCTCGTCCCACATCCACCCCGCCGACCGCGACAGGGTGCGGGCGGCATTCACGGCCACGCGGGCATTGGTCGGCTCCTATGAGATCGACTTCCGTATTCTCCTCGGCGATGAGATCCGCTGGATTTCCTCGCGCGGCCTCGGCAACGACGAAGGGCTGCACCAGGGCCAGGTTTGGGGCGTTTTTCTCGATGTCACCGACCGCAAGCAGGCGGAAGAGGGCCACGAACTGCTGGTGGGCGAGATGAGCCACAGGGTCAAGAATTTGCTGGCGATCGCGGCCGGGCTCACCAGCCTGACATCGCGATCGGCGACATCCGTGGAGGACATGGCGAGCGAGCTTATACAGCGGCTCACCTCCCTCGGGCGCGCTCACGATCTGGTCCGCCCGCTGGCGAAGGACCAGGGCCGGGCGGCGCTCCTGGGCGATCTGATCGCGGTCCTGCTTGCCCCTTATGACGACGAGGGCGCGTTCAGCGGGCGCATCCGGGTGGCGGTGCCACGGATGGGCATCGGCGAGCAATCCGCGACCGCTCTCGCTCTGGTCATCCACGAACTCGCGACCAACTCGCTGAAATATGGCGCCCTGTCGGTGTCATCGGGGATCCTGGACATCTCCGGATCGACCAACGGCGACGAGATCACCGTGGTGTGGACCGAGCGCGGCGGGCCGCCCGTCGAGGTCAAGGGCGACGAGGGCTACGGGAGCCGGTTGCTCCAGCGCAGCGTGACCGGACAGCTTGGCGGATCGATCGACACCGAGTGGTCCAGCGACGGCGTCATCATCACCCTGGCTATGAAGGCCAAGCGCCTCGCGACCTGAGATCGCCATGGGCAAACCCAGCTGCGTCACCGCAGCCAAGCCCCCGTCTTGACGGCAGCCAGCGTGGTCACCGCATAGACCACAAGGGCGAGCGAGAGCGCGGCGAACAGTGCCGCGATGGAGCCCGTGAGCCAGAGGGCCATGAACCCACCGCCGAGCGCGATGGCGACGCGCAGGAAGCCGGCCACGACCGGCCAGAACAGACGCCCGGCGCCCTGCGCCGCGAAGTAAAGCGCGAGCCCGATGCCGAAGAAGCCATAGAACGGCCCGACGATGCGCAGATAGGCGCTCCCCGTCGCCACCATGGCCGGCTCGGCGCTGAACAGATAGAGCCAAGCCTCCGGGAAGACGGCGGCGGCGAGCCCCACCGTTTCCGTCACGACAAAGGCAAGGCCCGCCCCGGCCAGGGCGATATGGAGCGCGCGGTCGCCGCGGCCGGCGCCGAGGTTGGTGCCCACCATCGCCACCATCGGCGCGCCGATGCCGAAGATGAGCGGAATGAGCAGATATTCCAGCCGCACGCCGGTGCCGAAGCCGGCGACCGCATCGACGCCGGCTTGCAGGGCGACGAGGGCCGTCGCGCCGCCCACGATCACATTGGTCTGGATCGACTGGAGCGACGACAGCGCGCCGACCCGCATGACCGAGCCGATCACCCGCCAGTCGAGCCGCACCCAGCGGAAGCGGGCGGGGTTGCGCCCGGAGAGGATGTAGGTGCCAAGCACCAGCGTGCCGCCGAGATAATAGGCGATCAGCGCCAGCCCGCCCCCCGCGATGCCGAAGCCGGGAATGGGGCCGAAGCCGAAAATCAGCAGCGGCGAAACCGGGATCAGCAGAACCACGCCGACGCAGATGACGATGGCCGGCAGCAGCATGTTGCCGGTGCCGCGCACGACGCTGGCGAGGCCGTTCATGGTCCAGGTCAGCGGGGTGCCGAGGAAGACGATGTTGGAATAGATCAGCGCCGCCTCCAGCTCCGGCCCGGATCCGCCCATCGCCCCATAGATCTGCCGGCCGAACAGCAGGAACAGCGCGGCGAAGGCGAACCCGAAGGCAAGGCTCACCGCGATGGCGTGTAGCACCAGCGCATCTGCCGCCCCCTGCCTCCCCGCGCCGAGCGCCCGCGCCACGGCGGAGGAAATGGCGCCGCCCAGCGCGCCGGCCGACAGCGTCGTCATGAGCATGACGGCGGGAAAGACCAGCGCCATGGCCGCGAGCGCCGCCGTGCCGAGCTTGGCCACGAAGAAGGTCTCGATCAGCCCGGCGGACGCCTGCGCGAGCATGATGAGCACGTTGGGCCAGGCGAGCCTGATCAGAAGCGGCACGATGGGCGCTTCCACCAGCCGGCGGGTTCTGGCGTCGGCGGCTTGGTGCGCGGGCGTTGTGCTGGGCGCGGCACCGGCCGCTTCTGTCGGGGCGCGGTACATGGCGGGCCTCAGATCGCTTCGAGGGCGAGGGCGATGCCCTGTCCGCCGCCGATGCACAGTGTGACGACGCCGCGCTTCAGCCCGTCGCGCCGCATGGAATGGAGCAGGCGGGTGATGAGGATCGCGCCGGTGGCGCCGATGGGATGGCCGTGCGCCACCGCGCCCCCCTCCACGTTCACGATGTCCTCCGGAAGGCCGAGCTCGCGCGCGACGGCGATGGGCACGGCGGCGAACGCCTCGTTGATCTCGATGCGCTCGATGTCGCCGAGGGACCAGCCGGCAAGTGCGAGCGCCTTGCGCACGGCCGGCACCGGCCCGAGGCCGAACAGGCCCGGCTCGACGCCGGCGACGCCAAAGCCGGCGAGCCGGCCGAGCGGCGAGATGCCCTTCGCCTCGGCAAAAGAACGCTCGGCGACGATCATCGCAGAGGCCGCGCTGTTGAGTCCCGGCGCGTTGCCCGCGGTGATGGTGCCTTCGGGGCGGAACGCCGGGCGCAGCTTCGCCAGCGTCTCCACCGTCGTGTCGGGGCGGGGCGCCTCGTCGATGGCGAAGGCTTCGACACCCTTCCTGCCCTTCACCTCCACCGGGATGATCTCCTCATTGAAGAGACCCTTCTTCTGCGCGGCGGCGAAGCGCTGCTGTGAGCGGGCGGCGAAGGCGTCCTGCTCGGCACGGGTGATCTGGAGCTTTTCGACGAGATCTTCCGTGTGCCAGCCGGAATGCTTGCCGGAGAAGGCGTCATCGAGCCCGTCGGTCAGCATGCTGTCGAGGATCTGCGCCGGCCCCATGCGATAGCCCCAGCGCCCGCCATCCATCAGATAAGGCGCACGGTCCATGTTCTCCATGCCGCCGGCGATGGCGACTTCGTGCACGCCGGCGGCGATCTCCATCGCCGCGGTGACGACCGCCTGCGCGCCGGAGCCACAGACGCGGTTGACGGTCATGGCCGGCACCTCCACCGGCAGGCCGCCATGGATCGCCGCCTGTCGCGCGGGGTTCATGCGGTTGCCGGCCTGGATAACGTTGCCCATCACCACGCTGCCGATGGATGCGGGATCGAGCCCTGAGCGGCGCAGGGTCTGGCGCACGGCGATGGCGCCGAGCTCGGTGGCCGGCGTGCCCTTGAGCGTGCCGTTATAGGTGCCGATGGCGGTGCGCACCGGGTGGGCGATGACGATGTCCGTGGTCATGACGACCTCCTTGAAAGGACGATTTCAGGCGACCGGCAGGGCCGGGCGTTCGGTCTCGCCTGCCGTGCGCGCCACGGCCGGGGCGGCGGCAGCGGCGCCTTCGTCTGCGCTGGCCGCGTCGAGGCGGGCGATCTGGTCGGGCGAGAGGGCGAGCGCGGCGGCACCGAGGTTGCTGGTCAGCTGGGCGAGGGATCGCGGTCCGATCAGGGGGATGGCACCGCCCCGCTTTGCCCAGGCGATGGCGACCTGATCGGGGCTCGCGCCCAGCTCCGACGCCACCGCCAATACGGCATCGAGCGTCGCGCTGCGGCGGGCGGAATTCTCCGCCTGGAACACGCGCCCGCCGAGCGCCTCGGCGCGCCCCTGTTCGCCGCCGCGATACTTGCCCGTGAGCATGCCGCCGCCCAGCGGCGACCAGGTGACGGCGCCAAGCCCCAGCGCGTCGCAGGCGGGCAGCAGATCGCCTTCCGGCTCCCGGCGCACGAGGCTGTATTCGAACTGCGCGGCGGCGATGGGAACGCTGCGGGTCAGTTCCGCCAGCGTGACGGCGCGCGCGAGGCGCCAGGCGGGGAAGTTGGAGAGGCCCGCATAGAGGATCTTTCCGGCGCGCGCGAGATCATCGAGGCCGCGGACGATCTCCTCGGCCGGCGTCACGTCGTCGGGATGGTGCACCCAGTAGAGATCGATGCGGTCCGTCTTCAGCCGCCTGAGACTCGCCTCCAGTGAGGCCACCATGGCTTTGCGACTATTACCGGTGACGAGACGGTTGGCGTTCGGCGCGGCGCCGTTGGTGAATTTGGTGGCGAGGAGGAAATCCTCGCGCCGGCCGTCCAGCAGGGGCGCCAGCAATTCCTCGGATTGGCCGAACTGGTAGATGTCAGCGGTGTCGATGACGTTGCCGCCGGCCTCGGCATAGGCGTTGAAGATGGCCGCGCTCTCGGCCGCATCCGCGCCATGCCCCCAGCGCCCGCCGAAATTGGCAGTGCCGAGGGCAAGCTCGGAAACGCGGAGGCCGGTGCGGCCCAGCAGTCGATACTTCATCGGGTCAACTCCTTCTGGGGCGGCGGCATTTGCCCGGCACCCGCCGTGAACCAATGGTCCCTATATTTCGGGTATATACCCGCAATGGACATGACAGAATTCTCGCGGACCTCTTCCCCCTTCAGAGAGCGGCGAGCAGATCGCGCAGCTGTTCGAGCCTGTCCTTGCCCAGCCGCTCCTCCATCGCCTTCTGGCTCCGGCCCCAGGCCTCGGCGGCGGCTTTGATAAGGTCGGTGCCCTGCGCGGTGAGGGCGACGCAGGCCTCGCGCTGATCGTCCTTGCCGCGCCGCATCTCCATCAGTCCATGCTTCGACAGCACCCGCACGTTGCGACCAACAGTGGAGCGGTCGAGCTCGAGAAGCCGGCCAAGCTCGGTCATGCTGACCTCGCCCCTGTCTCGGACGGTCCGCAACAGGGAATACTGCGCCACGTTGATGCCGAGCGGCGCGAGCGCCTCGTCGTACATGGCGCTGACCCGCCGCGTCGCACGCCGCAGCCGGGCACAATGGCAGGGTGTATCCATGAGTACGTGTATATACCCGCAACTGGTTTCTGTCCAGATCAACGCGCACGCAATGACCGGCGTGTCGAGATCTGTGTGAGACCGCCGCGCGACGGGGCACAGGCGATCACGCCGTTCCATCGCCCTGACGGCCGCACTTTGGCACAGGGGAGCCGGGCGACCGCCCCACGGGCGGCCTCCCGGCTTATCCTTCAATGCACCTCATCACCCGCGCCCAATGTGAGGACGAGCTCGCCGAGAACTGGGCCTCTGGCTGCTACTTCACCAAGGGGCAGCCGCTGTCCTTGACCGGGATGTAGGCTTCGGCGCCGGGCACCGTCTGGAGGAGCGTGAGATAGTCCCACGGACCCTTCGAGTCCTGGGGCTTCTTCACCTCGAACAGGTACATGTTGTTGAACACACGCCCGTTCTCGCCGATCTTCGCGTCCTTCATCATCATGTCGGTGACGGGCGTGGCGCGCATCTTGGCGGCCA
>JAEZMT010000199.1 GCA_023442085.1 Pseudomonadota bacterium
CGATATCGATGGAGATCACGTCGCCCTCGGCGACGAGGCCCAGCGGGCCGCCTTCCGCCGCCTCGGGCATCACCTGGCCGATGGTGATGCCGCTGTTGAGGCCGGAGAGTTCGCCGTCCGTCACCACGGCGACGCCGGCACCGAGACCCGCGCCGATGAGCGCCGCCATGAAACTCGCAGCGAACACGGTTCCCGGTCCGCCCTTGGGGCCGAGGCCGCGCAGCACCACCACGTCGCCGGGCGCGATGGAGTGGGTCTCCAGCGCCTTGATGGCGACCGCCTCATCCTCGAACACCCGCGCCTTGCCGGAGAAGGTGCGCACCTCGGCAGGCACAGCGGAGACCTTCACCACAGCGCCATCGGGCGCGAGGCTGCCGCGCAGGATGGTGAGGCCGGGCTCGTGGCGGAACGGATCGGCCAGCGGACGGATGATCGCGCGGTCGGGCTCCGGCGCGTCGGCGAGATTCTCGCCCAGCGTCCGGCCGGTGACGGTCATTACCGAGAGATCAAGCACGTCGCTGAGTTCGCGCATCACGCCCCGGCAGCCGCCGGCCTTGTCGAGGTCCTCGATGCGATGGGGGCCGTTGGGCCGCACGGTGGTGATCTGCGGCGTGTCGTTCAGCGCCTCCAGCTCCGCCACGATGTCGATGTCCATCTCGGCTTCCGAGGCCGTGGCCGCGAGATGACGCACGCAATTCACCGAGCACCCCGTCGCCACCGCCACGCGCAGCGCGTTGCGGAAGGCGGCGGAGGTGAGGATCTGCCGCGGCCGGATGTCCTTCAGGATGAGATCGACGATGGCGGCGCCCGCGCGCGCGGCATTCTCCATCAGCGCCTGCGAGCCGGCGCGGATGGGCGCGCTGCGCGGCAGGGCCATGCCGAGCGCTTCGGAGAGCACGTGCATGGTGTTGGCGGTGGCAAGCCCCGCGCACACGCCGGGGCCGGTGATGGCGCTGCAGGTCATCGCCTTGAGGTCGGCGAGCGAGATGGATCCCGCCTTCAGCGAGCCGACGCTCTTGTAGACCTCCTCGATGTCCACTTCCTTGCCCGCGCAATGGCCCCCGAGCTGGTAGCCGCAGGGCAGCACAACAGAGGGCACGTTCAGCCGCGCGGCGGCCATCAGCTGGCCGGGGGTTGTCTTGTCGCAGGAGGCAAGCAGCACCATGCCATCCAGCTCCGCACCTTCCACCTGCACCTCGATGTCGTTCACCAGCAGGTCGCGGCTCGGCATCAGATAGCGTGCCTGACGGCCCGCGCTGGTGACGAAATCGGACGGCGCCACGGTACGGATTTCGAAGGGCAGGCCGCCGGCATCGCGTATGGCCTGCTCCACCACGCGACACACATCGTCCAGATGCGCGTAGCAGACCGACAGCTTGCTGGAGCTGTTGACGATGGCGATCTTCGGCTTCAGCAGGTCTTCCTCGCTGTAGCCCATGGCGAGCCATTGGGCGCGGCGCACCGCCCAGCGGGTGGTGCCGGGCTCGAAATTGCTGCGCAGCTTGGGCTTCGACTGTTCGGCGTCGGACATGAAACGTCCCTGTCTCGTCAGGTGAGCTGGGCGCCCAGCGCATTGAGCGCCGCGCGGATATCGGACCCGGACGGCAGGGCCGCCGGATCGTCGCAGAGCTGGTCGGCGACGAGGCCCATGGCCTGCCCGTAGCCGAAGCACTGGGCGGTGACGCGGGCCGACGCCATGGCCTCGTGCTCGGCCGAGAGGCAGCGCCCGGCCATCACGAGGCCCGTGCCGGTGGCGGGCAGGAAGCAGCCGAGGGGGATCTCGTAATAATCGTCGAGAATCCAGTTGAGCTTCGGCTTCTCGCCGGAATGCAGCTCGATAGGCCAGGGCGAGCGGCAGATGCCGTCCGCGCGCTTGCGGGCGGAGGTGACATCCTCGTTCTTCAGAAGGTCGCGGCCGACGATCTGCCACGTCTGCCGCACGCCCACCTGCACGCCGGTGTCGTTGACGAAGGAGGCCTCGCAGCCGGCGATGTGGTCGCGGATGAAGCGCGCATATTCGCGCACCTGCTTGCGCCCCTCGATCTCCGCCTCGCTGAGATCGGCGGCGCGGGTGGCATCCAGCTCGCGCCCGTCCGCGCCCATGATGCGCGTGGCATTGCAGATCAGCTCGCCGGGTCGGGGGGTGGGGAAGAGGAAGATCTTGGCGCGCGGCAGGCGGTAGTCGCCCGCGGCGTTCAGCGCCTGGATGAGCTTCATCACCCGTTCGTCGAGGATGGAATCCGGCCCGTGCGCCGCAAGGAAGCGCGCCATGTCCACGCCGAGGATGCGGAAGATCATGGTGGGGTTCTGGATGGCGCCGTCGCGCCCCTTGGTCAGCGCCCGCCCCGCCATGGCCGCCACGTCCGCATCGCCCGAGGCGTCCACGGTGATTTTCGCGCGCACCTCCAGCGGCCCCTGCTTGGTGAAAGCGGTGACGCCCCGCACATGGTCGCCTTCGGCGAGAACGCCGGTGACGGTGACGTGGTAGAGCACGCGGATATTGCCCTCGGCGCCGAGCAGCCCGTCGCTCGCCTCGCGCCAGACCAGGGGATCGTGGACCCGAACGTAGGTCTTGCCGTACTGCACCGGGCCGGTGAGGCCGCCACGCGCTTCCATGGCGGCGATGAACTCGTCCACGAAGCCGTGGACCACCTGCTCCGGCTCTGCGTTGCGACGGTCGGAGGCGGCATAGAGGCCGCAGATGGTGCCGGAGAGCCCGGCCACCGCTGCGCCGCCGCTGAAGCCGTAGCGCTCCAGCAGAACGACGCGCCGGCCCCGGCGCGCCGCCGCCACCGCGCAAGCGAGCCCCGCCGCGCCGCCGCCGACCACCAGCACGTCCGTTTCCAGCACCTCGGCGGGCCTCGCGTCGCGCATCTCCACCCATCCCTGTTTTTAGTTGTTAGCGCTATCATTTGTTAGCGCTAACCGCTCCCGCTTGTCAAGCGAGAGGCAGGTCATATGTTTGGCTTGAGGACAGGGGGCGGAATCAGCGATGCGGCAGAAGAGGGGGGGACGGGCGGCCGGCGTCACCATGGAGGATGTGGCCCGCGTGGCGGGCGTCTCCGCCATGACGGTCTCGCGCGTGCTGCGCCAGCCGACCCTCGTGAACGCCGATCTCAAGGCCCGGGTCGAAGCGGCGATCCGCGAGACCGGCTACATCTACAATCTGGTCGCCTCCTCCCTCGCCTCCCAGCGCAGCGGCATCATCGCGCTGATCCTGCCGACGGTGGCCTCCTCCATCTTCTCCGACAGCGTGAAGGGCGTTTCCGACGTCGCCCGCACCCACGCGGTGCAGATGATCATGGCGGAGACCAACTACTCTCCGGCGGAGGAGGAAAAGGTCATCGAGGCGCTGCTGCGGCGTCGGCCGGATGGCTTCATCATCGTCGGTGTCTCCCATACGCGGGCGACACGCGCGCTGCTGGAAAAATCCGGCGTGCCGGTGGTGGAGACGTGGGACAGCACGCCGACGCCCATCGACAGCCTGGTGGGGCTTTCCAATTTCGATGCGATGAAGGCGATCACCGAGGCGCTCGTGGCGCAGGGCTTCCGCCGCATCGCCTTCGTCGGCACCGCCACCCGCGATCGTCGCGCCCAGATGCGCGCCAAGGGCTACGAGGCCGCCATCGCCGAGGCCGGGCTCGGCGCGCCGCTGATCCTCAACGCGGACGATCTGACCAGCATGGACTCCGGCCGCGTGATCGCCGAGCGCATCGCCGCCATGCGGCCCCGCCCCGATGCCCTGCTCTGCCTGAATGACGTGCTGGCGGCCGGCGCGCTGCTGGCCTTCCAGCGCATGGGGCTTACGGTGCCCGCCGACATCGCGGTGGCGGGCTTCGGCGGGCTCGACTTCTCGAGCCACCTCAGCCCTTCGCTCACCACCGTGGACATCCCGCGCTACGAGATGGGCCAGAAGGCGGCCGAAATGCTCATCGGCCGCATCGCCGGCACCGCCGCGCGCGGCGGAACCTGCGAAATGGGCTTCCGGATCGCCCTGCGCGAGAGCACGGGCGGCAGCCGCCCGACGGAGGCCAAGGCCTCCTGAGGGGCTCTATCGCGGCGGATCGACCCCGATCCAGTGGCGCACCACAGGCGGCGCGTCGCCGGTGTGGAAGGACAGCACCTCGGCCTGCACATCAGCATCGGCATGGGATACCCGGCGATGCTGGCGGCGATGCTCGGCCCAGGATTCCACCATGAACCACTCCAGCATCTGTTCCGGATCGGCGGAATCCTCGCTGATGCCCCAGGCATAGGCCCCGTCCCGGCGACGGGCAGCGGAGAGCCGCTCCAGCGCTTCGAGGAACGCCTTCCGATCCGCCCGCGCCACGCGGTATTCGATCAGGATCAGCACCGGCCCCCGGTCGTTGGGGATGGGCTCGGCCAGCGCGGGCTCGGGCCAGTGCATGGAGGGCGTCAGGTCGGCCTCGCCCGTCGGCAGCGGCACGCGGTGCATGATGAGACCCACCACCGCGAGGCCGCCGGCCGCCACGACGAGCGCGAC
>JAEZMT010000346.1 GCA_023442085.1 Pseudomonadota bacterium
CGGTGATCGGTTCGGTGCGCTGGATCTTCGAGGCGCTGCGTCCCTATCTGCGCCAGTATCTGATGGAGGATGACCAGTCCGGGCGGCCCTATAACCGCGAGGACCGCTCCGTCATCTACGCCCGGGCCAAGAACGAGGAGGACCGCCAGCCCTTCGGCACGGAGCTCGACACTTATGCCGCCGAGTACGAGTGGATGACCCACTCCCTCGCGCCCGCGCCGGTCTCCGATGAGCCATTCCGGGTAACGGTGGGCGGCAAGGCCTGCGCAAAGCCTTATTCCGCCTCGGTTCTCAACGTCTCCGCCATGAGCTTCGGCTCGCTGGGCCGCAATGCCATCGAGGCGCTGAACCTGGGCGCCAAGGGCGCCGGCTGCTATCACGACACCGGCGAGGGCGGCCTCTCGCCCTATCACCGCATCCACGGCGGCGACATCGTGTGGGAGCTGGGCTCCGGCTATTTCGGCGCCCGCAACCGCGACGGCACCTTCTCGCCCGAGCGCTTCGCCGAGCGTGCCACGGACCCTCAGGTCAAGATGGTGGAAATCAAGCTGTCCCAAGGCGCCAAGCCCGGTCACGGCGGCGTGCTGCCGGCTGCCAAGGTGACGCCGGAAATCGCGGAGATCCGCGGCATTCCCCTCGGCGAGGACTGCATCTCGCCGTCGCGTCACTCCGCCTTCTCGACGCCGGCCCAGATGATGGACTTCGTCGCGCAGCTCCGAGAACTGTCGGGCGGCAAGCCGGTGGGCATCAAGCTGTGCGTCGGCCATCCGAGTGAGGTGTTCGCCCTCGCCAAGGCCATGGTGAAGACTGGCATCCAGCCGGATTTCGTGGTGGTGGACGGGGCCGAGGGCGGCACCGGCGCCGCGCCGCACGAGCTGGCCGATCACCTGGGCATGCCGCTCCGCGAAGGCCTCATCCTGATGCGCAACGCGCTTGTTGGTACTGGCCTGCGGCAGGAGGTGCGCCTTGCCGCCTCGGGCAAGGTGACGTCCGGCTTCTCCATGGCCGCCAACATGGCCATCGGCGCCGATTGGTGCAACGCGGCCCGGGCCTTCATGTTCTCGCTCGGCTGCGTCATGTCCATGCGCTGCCACACCGGCACCTGCCCGACGGGCGTGACCACCAACGATCCCCACCTGCAGCGCGGCCTGGTGGTGGACGAGAAGGCGGAGCGGGTGGCGAGCTTCCACCGGCACACGGTGCATGCGCTGGCGGAACTGGTCGCGGCCGCCGGGCTGGAGCATCCGGGAGACCTTCTGCCCCACCACGTCTGGCACCGGGTGAGCCCCATCGAGGTGAAAGCGCTCGACCGCATCTACACCTTCCTGGAGGCCGGAATCCTCCTCGATGCGCCGGACGAGACGCCTTACGCGGCCGAATGGCAGGCGGCCGACGCCGACAGCTTCGCGCCCCGGCAGACGGTGGGTCCCCGCCGCGCCGCCTGAGCCCAGCGGAAGGTCGAGCCTTGCGGGGGCAGGGGGTGCCCCCCATATGCAGCCTGTCGGGATGCCGCAAGGGTCCCGGCGGGCATGGCCGGATAGGTGCATGCCCGGCAATGCAAAGTCGCTTGACGAGGGCTTTGGCCGATGTCGCGGATGTCTTCCCTGTCGTCCCCCTTTCTCCTGGGGTTCGACGAGGTCGAGCGGGCGCTCGACCGGGTGGCCAAGAGCACGGACGGGTATCCTCCCTACAATGTGGAGAGGATCGAATCCGCCGGTGAGCCGTTGCGCCTCAGGATCACCCTGGCGGTGGCGGGCTTCACGGCGGAGCAGCTCGAGGTCGTGCTGGAAGAAAAGGAGCTGACCATCCGGGGCCGGCAGGTCGAGGAAGGTCAGGGCCGTATTTTCCTGCACCGGGGGATCGCCGCACGGCAGTTCCAGCGCACCTTCGTGCTTGCTGAAGGCATGAACGTGCTGGGTGCCGAACTGAAGCATGGTCTCCTGTCGGTCGATCTGGTTCGCCCCGAGCCTGCTCGCCACGCCAAGCGAATCGACATCGTCTCCCGCTCCTGAAGGGGAGGGATGCCGCGTTTGCCAGGAGTAGAGGAGTAGATTGATGACCCACGATACGGAAAACGAAATCCTGGCGGATATCACGCCGGAAGCGCTGGCGGTTCTTGGCGGCGGTGAGATCGCCTATGTGCGCAGCATCAAGTCCGAGGATGTGCCGTCCCTGTTCCCGCAGGCCCCGCAGATCGCGCCGGGCATGACCCTGTTCACGCTGCACGCGGCCGATGGCACGCCGATCATGCTGACCGACAGCCGCGAAGCCGCGCTGGCCAATGCCATGCAGCACGAGCTGGTGACCGTCAGCGTCCACTGAGGCGCCGGTTCGGACGATCTATAATTTCGGATGTATTTCAGCCGGGCCGGCGACGGCCCGGTTTTTGTTTGCCGGTAGTCAGGCCGCGTTGGACGCGGAGGATGCCGTCAGCAGCGCGTGCATCACGCCGGCGTCCCGCGTGGCGCGAAGCTTTTCCACAACATCCGGATCGCGCAGCATCCGGGCGACGCGGGCCAGCGCCTTGAGGTGATCCGCGCCTGCCGCTTCGGGGGCGAGCAGCAGGAACACGAGATCCACCGGCGCGCCGTCCAGCGATTCGAAATCGATGGGCTTTTCCAGTCGAGCGAACAGGCCAAACAGCTTGGTGAGGCCCGGCAGCTTTCCATGCGGGATGGCGATGCCGTTGCCGACACCGGTCGAGCCAAGCCGCTCCCGTTGCAGCAGGGTGTCGAAGATATCCCGCTGGTCGCGCCCCATCAGAAGGGAGGCGTGGTGGGACAGCTCCTGCAGGGCCTGTTTCTTGCTGCTCGCCCGCAGCATCGGAAACACTGCGTCCGGGGCAAGGAGGTCGGCGAGCGGCATCGATCAAGTTCCTGGAGCGAGCGGCCGAGGCTCATGAAGCGGCGGACGCGAGGAACGGGTCAAGGCCGACGGAGCCCCCAGAGCGCCGCTGCATTGGTCCGTCCCCATCAAAACGCTGGAGGGGTGTCCCTCCTGGAGGTCGTTCTTGCGGCCTCCATCTAGCGTTAACCTGCCTCGGGCTCAAGCCGGGGCGGGCCGCGCTGAAAATGAGGCGGGGTGGAATGTCGGTCCCGGGCGTTCCGGCTGGCGCGATCCGCGCAGGTTACCCGGCTGAAGCTTTCAGGACATGCCCCCCGGCATCGCCTTGTCCCGAGGCGGTTTCTCGCACCACCGCAGGACGGATTAAACATCCCGAACGCAAACGGGGAGCCCTGTTACAGGCCCCCCGGCGCGTGCCTAGTGCAGTTCCTCGGAGCCCGGATCGATCCACCCCACATGTCCATCCGGCCGGCGGTAGACGACGCTGACCCGTCCATGGCCGGCATGGCGGAAGACCACGACCGGGGCACCGGTGATGTCGAGCTCCACCACAGCATCGGCGACCGAGAGCGTCCGCAGGCGCGTGACCTGCTCGGCCACGACGGTCGGGCTCCAGCCGACGAGTTCGTCCTCGTCCTCCGTCTCCGGCGCCGCGCTGAGGATGTAGCTTTGGGCGGCGTGCTCGGCGGCATTGCCGTTGCCATGACCGTGGCGATCCTTGAGACGCTGCTTGTAGCGGCGCAGGCGCTTTTCGATCTTCTCCACAGCGACGTCGGCGCAGGCGTTCGGATCCTGCGCATTGCCGTGCGCCTGAAGGTTCACGCCCGAATCGAGATGAAGCATGCATTCGGAGCGATAGCCGGAGCCGTCCCGGGTGACGGTGACATGCCCTGACCAGCCACCATCAAAGTATTTGCCGAGGACTTCCGAGACCCGCTCGGTCAAACGCTGGCGAAGAGCTTCGCCGACGTCGAGATTCTTTCCGGACACGCGTAGGGCCATGCGATTTGATCCCCTATGAACGGTCCCGGCGAGGGACCGTCATGCATTGCAAACCGGCCGGCTGTCTAAAGAGGTAGAAGTGCTTCGCCGGCATGTCAACGGCAACAGGAGCCGGAAACCGAACGGTTTTTCAGTCTCGCAATCGTCGGCGAAACGCAGGCAAGGCCGCCGCGATCACCGCGACAGACCAGGCCACATGCGAGACAGAACCCTGTCCCGGCGCACGAAACCGTGCCAGAGCCCGGCGCCGGCGTGCAGGATCACGAGCGCGGTCATCAGGAAGCCCAGGCGGGCATGCCACTCGCCGAACAGATCGGCGAGGGCATCGTTCTTGGCGACGATGTTGGGCAGGGTGAACAACCCGAAGATGCTCACAGCGGCGCCGAAGGCGTTGGATGCCAGCCAGCCCAGCACGGGCATGACAAAGATCAGCGCATACAGAGCGTAATGCACCACGTTCGCCACCCTCCAGAGCGATCGGTCCATGTTCTCAGGCGGGGGCGGAGGCGGATTGAGGATGCGCACCACCACCCGGATGACAGCCAGGCAAAGGATGGTGAAGCCGATGGAGCGATGAAGGTCGAACAGGCGATCCTGGGTCGGTCCCGAATCCATGTTCATCATGGCGAAGCCCAGCGGGATCACGAGGATCACCAGGGCCGCCATGATCCAATGGATGAGCCTAGCCGGCGGCGCGTAGGGCGCGGGGTTGGGGAGTGTGTTCATCGGTGTGTCGGGCCTCCGGTGGCAAGGGCTGGTCGCGTGATCCTTCCTCGCGAACGCCTGCCTTCAGATCGCAACGAAACAGAACATCGCCATCGGCGAACACATGCACCTGCGCCTTTGGGCGCAACGCTTGAGCCAGAGTGTCGCATGCCTTGCGCGACAAGCCGATGCGGCCGGCTCCGAGGATCACTGGGGACACGAAAACGTGAAGCTCGTCTACAAGCCCGGCCTCAAGGAAGGCCGAGAGCGTCGTGGGTCCACCCTCCACGAGAATTCGCCCGATCCCATGCTGCTTGAGCGCCTCGAGGATCGAAGACGGCTCGAAGGCCGACGGATCGGCCATCGGAAGCACTTCGACACCCGTCGGAAGCGGAGCTTCCGCCTCCATCCGGCGCAGCACCAGCCGGCGAATGCCGTCCTCGGCGAAGCACCGCGCCTTGGGATCGACGCGGCCCGATGGATCGATCACCACCCGCGCCGGACTGATCCCGGCGACGCGGCGCACGGTGAGCAGGGGATCGTCAGCGCAGACAGTCCCCACCCCGACAACGACCGCATCCACCGAGGCCCGCAGCGCATGCAGGTGATCGAGCGCATGCGGACCGTTGATATATTTCGAGTCACCTGACGTCGTGGCGATGCGGCCGTCCAGGGACTGGCCGAGCTGGGCGATGACATAGGGGCGATCGTCCGACTGTCGATGATTTGCCTGCACCGGGCTCTCGCTCACTCGCTTGTGCGACCGTAGCCGCAGGGTCGTGTCATCCATCGGTCCTCACGCGGCGTATTCAATCCGTTCGATCAGGAACGCGTCATCCTGGCGTTTGTTACGCTCCTGCCGATACGACAGATCGTTCGCGCCGCCGGCCGGCCGCGATTCCCGCTGTGAGAGGTCAAAATGGCGTCCATCGTTGAGGGTCTTGGGTTTGCGCCGGACGCGGGTCGGCTTTCCGTGGAGCGGGCGATGGCGGAAGTACGGTCCGCTCGCGCCGTTGTGATCGCCTCAAGCGACGCACGCATCGTCGTCGTCGCCGCCGAGGCGTGCGATCCCGCCATGGCTGGCGTGCTTGCCGAGGCGGGGGCGCAGGACGCGGCGCTCGTCCTTCCCGCGCCCCGACTGAACAAGATGGGCGTGCCGCGGGTTCAGCCGGGCGCCGTCGCGCTGCCGCACCTCGATGCTGCGCGCGTGGCTCATCTGTCGCTCAAGCCCGATGCGCGGATCGATGCGCCTGTGGCCCCTGCGACGCCGACACAGGTCGCCGCGCTTGAACTGCTTGCCCAGGCGCTTGTTCTGCCGGCAGCGGTGACATGTTCGGTCCCTCTAGAAAAGACCGAAGGACTCCTGACTGTCACGGTGGACGACATTCTGTCCTTCCGGGCCGCCGAGGTGGCCAGTCTCGCCATCGTGGGCCGCGCCCCGGTGCCGCTCGAAGGGGCGCCGGAAACGGAGTTTGTCGTGTTCCGGGGCGGCGAAGGCCTGCGGGATCAGGTGGCGATCATCGTCGGACGTCCGGACCTGGCGCGGCCGGTGGCGGTGCGGCTGCATTCCGCCTGCCTGACCGGCGACCTCTTCGGGTCGCTGAAGTGCGATTGCGGAGATCAGCTGCGTGACACCGTTCGGCGCATGGCGGAGGGAGACGGCGGCATCCTCCTCTATCTGGATCAGGAAGGGCGCGGCAACGGCATCTCCAACAAGATGCGCGCCTATGCTTTGCAGGCGCAGGGCTACGACACCTACGACGCTGACGCCGCGCTCGGCTTCGACCTCGACCAGCGCCGGTTCGATTTCGCCGCCGCCATGCTGCGCCAACTTGGGGTGTCCGCCGTACGGGTGTTCACCAACAATCCGCAGAAGATCGAGGCGCTGAAGGCGGCGGGGCTCGACGTGGTCGCCGACCAGCGGGTTCTAGGCCGCCCGACTGCCGAAAACGTCCGCTACCTCGCATCCAAGCGGGATCGCGCGGGACACTATATCGACTTCGAGGCCCTTGCCGCCCGCGCGCCGGACTGAGACCGGCACGCGACCCGTTCGAACGTCCTTGTCGACCAGCTTCAAAACGATTTAGAACCGCCCGGATAAAACCGGGAGGACATGATGAGCAAGGTAGGAAGAAAGGTCGCCATCGTAACCGGCGCCGGGTCGGGCGTCGGACGGGCGGTCGCCGTGGCCCTGGGAGAGGCCGGCTATTCCGTCACCCTCGCCGGGCGCCGCTTGGATGCCCTTGAAGAAACCGCGGCCGCCCTCGGCGGCGCGCCGCATCTGGTCGTCACGACGGATGTGACCGACCCTGAATCCGTGCATGGGCTTTTCGCCAGCACCGTCGAAAAATTCGGGCGCGTCGACCTTCTGTTCAACAACGCCGGCACGGGCGCCCCGGCCATTCCGCTGGAAGAGCTCACCTTCGCCCAATGGCAGCAGGTGGTCGCGACCAATCTCACCGGCCCGTTCCTTTGCACCCAGGAGGCGTTCCGCGTGATGAAGGCGCAGGAGCCGCGGGGCGGGCGCATCATCAACAACGGATCCATCTCGGCTACCGCGCCGCGGCCGTTCTCGGCGCCCTACACCTCCACCAAGCACGCGATCACGGGCCTCACCAAGTCCACCTCGCTGGACGGGCGGGCCTATGACATCGCCTGCGGGCAGATCGACATCGGCAATGCTGACACGCCTATGGCGCAGAAGATGAAGGCGGGCGTTCCGCAGGCCGACCTCTCTATCAAGGTGGAGCCGGTGATGGATGTCGCCCATGTGGCGAGCGCGGTGGTCTACATGGCGAGCCTGCCGCTGCAGGCCAACGTGCAGTTCATGACGGTGATGGCCACCAAGATGCCCTTCATCGGGCGGGGCTGAACGCCTTTCTCCTGCGCTTCCAACGAAAAAGGCCCCGGCAATGCCGGGGCCTTCTCGTTGCTGGCAGGTCCTGTCCGCCTACGGTCACTCGTTGTTGCGGCCGCCGAAGAGCTGGAGCAGCATCATGAACAGGTTGATGAAGTCCAGGTAGAGCGCGAGCGCGCCCATGATGGCCTTCTTGCCCGCCACGGCCACGTCGTCGCCGGCGAAATACATCTCCTTGATGCGCTGGGTGTCGTAGGCGGTGAGGCCCGCGAACACCAGCACGCCCACGACCGACACGATGAACTGCAGCATCGAGGAGCCGAGGAAGATGTTCACCAGCGAGGCGATGATGATGCCGAACAGGCCCATCATCAGGAAGGAGCCCATGCCGGAGAGGTCACGCTGCGTGGTGTAGCCGTAGAGGCTCAGCGCGCCGAACGAGGCGGCGGTGATGAAGAACACCCGCACGATGCTTTCGTGAGTGTACACGAGGAAGATCGTGGAGAGCGATACGCCCACCAGGGCTGCATAGACCCAGAATGTGATCTGCGCGGCCGAGACGCTCATGCGCTCGATGCGGAAGCTCAGGAAGAAGACCGCCGCCAGAGGCGCGAGCATCACCACCCACTTCAGCGGGCTCACGAACAGCGCGTAGCCGAACTGCGTCAGCATGATGCCGCCAGCAATCCGCCCCGCGGCCAATGCCGGGTCGGTGGTCACCGAGAGCATGTAAATGCCGAGCGCGGCCGCGCCCGTGATGGCAAGGCCCAGTGCCATGTAGTTGTACACGCTGAGCATGTACGTCCGCAGCCCCTGGTCGATCGCGGCCTGCGAGCGTGCCACCGACGGGTTCCAACGCCCGGCGACGTTGCGATCATAATCGGACATCGTCGTTCCCCTTGAAGAAATCTCAAACGCCCAAGACCGGCCGAGGCCGGACCTGCGCGTTCGCCGTCAATATGGTGGGTTCGCGAAGGGGCGGCAAGACGAGGCTGGATGAAATTTACGCAAGGTCACTTTACGTCAGGCATACCCTTGCGGCTGCGTTAAGGTATAGTTTCAACCCGCATGGGGTCGGGGCATGCGGATGGGGGATCATCTCAGGCGGCGGATCGCTGCCGGGCGGGCATGTCTTGCCGCCCGGGGCCTTTCGCGCGGAAAAATCGATCTTGCCGGCGTGGCGCGGAATTGGCCCGGGTTGGGCTCGGCGCTGGCGCTGGTGGCGTTGCTTCTCGTGGCCGGTGCGTCGTCGGCGCGTGGGGGTGCCTGGACGCAGGAGGAAGGGCACGGGCAGGTCATCCTGCAAGGCTCGGCCACCTATTCCGCGACCGAGTTCGGTCCCTCCTACGATCTTTACGCCAGCCGCCCCTATGACAAGGTGGAGGTCACCCTTGTCTTCGAATACGGCGCCACGGATTGGCTGACTCTGCTCGCGGCGCCGCAATTCCTGAACGTCTCGTTCGGCGATCCGTCGCCATCGTCCTACGCCGGGCCGGGCTATCAGGACCTCGGCGCCCGGGTACGGCTGTGGCGCGATGAGACCAGCGTGGTGTCGACGCAGGTGGTGGGGCGCTTTTCGGGCACCGGCAATTCGCAGAGCTCCGCCGCCGTGGGCTATGAGGACCCCGAACTCGACCTCCGCCTGCTCTATGGCCTGTCGTTCACCCTGTTCGGCAAGCCGGCCTTCCTCGACGTCCAGCTCGCCCAGCGCATGCGCTTCGGCCCGCCGCCGGACGAACTCCACCTCGACCTCACGCTGGGCTGGCGCGTCGTGGAGCGCTGGCAGCTCCTCGCGCAGTCGTTCAACGTGATCTCGGAAGGGGCGGGGACCGGCCCGTACTTCGGCGACTCCTACGAGTACTACAAGCTCCAGATGGGCGCAGCCTACGACCTCTCGGCGGCCATCACCGTGCAGTTGTCCGTGGTCGGCACGGTGTTCGCCCGCAACGCGCCGCAGGAGAACGGGCTGGTGCTCGCCGCCTATTACCGCTTCTGAACCGCCGGCGCCGTGGTGACGAGGCGGATGCCCAGGGCGATGGGCACGATGCCGACGAGATCAAGCGGCGGCACCGGCTCGCCCAGCAGCAGCCAGCCGAACATGAGCCCGAGCGGCGGCATCAGGAAGTGCAGGGCGCTCGCGCGGGTGGCGCTGGTCCGTCCGAGAATGAAGAACCACAGGCTGAACGCGCCCACCGAACCCGCCAGCGTGAGCCAGGCGAAGGACAGGCCGAGCGAGAGCGTGGGGTGGATGGAAGCCACGTCCTCCCGCCACAGCGCCACCGGCAGCAGCGCAATCCCGCCCGCCAAAGACTGGATGCCGCTGCCGACGAACAGGGAGGCCGAGGTGCGCACCTTCTTGAACATGAGTGTCGCGGCAGTGAGTGCCATCAGAGCCCCGACCACATAGGCGGTGCCGAGCGGGTCCTCGTGGCCGGACACGATGCGCGAGCGCACCACGATCGCCACACCGACCATGCCGAGGACCAGCCCGAGCAGCTTGCGCCCCGTCAGCCGCTCGCCCAGCAGCACCGCCGCGCCGAGCGCCGTCAGCAGTGGATTGGCAGAGACCAGGACGGCCGTGAAGCCGGACGACACATGGGTCATGCCCACATAGCTGAGGCCCAGATAGACCGCGTTGTTGAGGATGCCCATCGCTGCCAAGGCCGCGATATCGCGCAGGTTCAGGCGGCGGAAATGGCTGGCGGGCAGGAGCAGAGCGCAGCCGACGAGCACCACCAGCCCGGCCACCAGAAAGCGCGCGGACAGGAGCAGCAGGGGCGGGCAATCCGCCAGCGCCACCTTCGCCACGGCAA
>JAEZMT010000441.1 GCA_023442085.1 Pseudomonadota bacterium
GGCCGTGGCGCGTCCTCGGGCCGATGACGGCGGCCAACGGCATGCTCCTGTTCGGCTGGTCCACCGCAGTCCTGTTCTCCGTGCTGTCGCGGGCCATCGCCCAATTGCACATCAGATAGCCCGGGGGACCTTCCTGCGTTTGAGGTAAGGCCGTCCCGCCCAGCCTGCGCTATAGTAGGCCATCGCGAGGGGCGCGCAGCGGACGATGACACCAGGAGCAAGGCAGCAGACGGCATCAGCCCCGGCAGGTGGGGGCGATACGGCACAGCGCGCCCTCGCGGCGGCGCAGGTGATGGCGCGCCATCCCTATTTCGCGGCCTTCCCCATTGGAGAACTGACCGACCTGATCGCCGGCGGCGAATGGATGGAGGTTCCGGCCGGCACGCGCCTGCTGCGGCGGGGCGATGTCGGCACCTTCGCGCTTCTGGTGTTCGAGGGCACGGCCGTCGTCACCATCGACACCCCCTACGAGCACGTCCAGCTGGCCCAGCTTGAGGCGCCGGCCGTGATCGGCGAGATCGCCGCCTTCACCGGCGTGGCGCGCACCGCCCATGTGGACGCCCTTACCCCCATTCGTGCGGTGCGGCTTTCGGCAGAGGCGCTCGAAGCCGCCGGGCTGGTGCATCCCGATCTCCTGTCCGCGGTGATGCGCCAGTTCGGCCGACGCTTCGAGACGTTCAACCAGGTTTTCGGCTTCTACGCCAACGCGCTCAACGCGCTGGAGCGGCGCGAGTTCGACCTCGCCTTGCTCGACGACCTGCGCAATCCACTCCCCGAAATGGTGGATTTTTCTCACTCCTTCCGCCGGCTCGCCGAGGCCATCATGAGCCGGGCGGCGGAGCGGCGGGAGATGGCGAACGCTGCCGCCATCCAGCGCGCCATGCTACCCCCACCCCTGCCGCCGGATGTGCTGGGCGGCAAGGCGGACATCTTCGCCGCCATGCGCCCGGCGAAGGACGTGGGCGGCGACTTCTATGACTACTTTCTGATCGACGGCCATCGGCTGGTGGTGACGCTGGGCGACGTGGCCGGCAAGGGCACGCCCGCCGCATTGTTCATGAGCGCCACCCAGACCGCGCTGCGCATGGTGCTGAGGAGCGAGCCGGACCTCGCCGTCGCGGTGGCGCGGGTGAACGACCTGCTCTGCGCCACCAATGGCGAGGACATGTTCGTCACGCTGTTCTGCGGCGTCATCGACCTCGACACGGGCGTCCTCACCTACTGCAATTGCGGCCATACCGACTGCATGATCCTGCGCGCGAACGGCGCGGTGGAGCGCCCCGTGGCCACCGGGCCGGCGCTCGCCATGATGGAAGGGGCACGGACCCGTGCCGAAACCGTCGCGCTCGCGCCTGGCGATCGGCTGTTCCTCTTCTCGGACGGGCTCACCGATGCGTTCGATCCCGCCGAGGAAGCCTTCGGCGAAGCACGGCTCGAAGCCGCGGCTCAGGCCGCCCTCGCGGCCGCGCCCGACCTTGCGGCCGAGGCCTTCCTGTCCGGCATCTTCGACACCGTGATCCGCTGGGCCGATACCGCGCCGCAGTTCGACGACATGACCGCGCTGGCGGTCACGCTCGGCCCGCGCTGATCCTCGCGGTGCGCGGAACCCCGTCGCCCCGCCGGTGTTGCCCGAAGGGGCGAGCAAGCGGAGAACCGCCATGGCCGACGAGAACAGCACCCACCTCTCACAGGGCGACAGCCTGCCGGCCCGCACGCCGCTGGAGCTGGACATCGCCGCCGCCGCCCATCGCAAGCTGCTGGTGCTGGTGTTGCAGATCATGGCGCGCGACGACACCCTGCGAACGGCGCTGGTGGAGGCCATCAGCCAGAAGCTCACGTTTCATGATGCCCACGAGGACGCGGGCCTCGAAGCCGACGCTGCATTCGCCTTCGAGCGGCGTGTGGACGAGGAGTTTCGGCGCATCCTGTCCGACGTGGAAGCCGTGCTCGGCGAGGATATGCGCTCGCCGGTAGCCTGAGGGCGTCGCCAGCCGATCAATCCCGGGCCATCGCAAACGGTGCGAACCCGCACGCGCTTTACTCGCGTCAAGCAATGACCCCCGGCATCAGTCGATCCGGATCTTGCAGTGCCGCATGTCACGATAGTGCCATTTGGCACTATTGCCGGAGACATGGCCCGGCGCGTTAGAGTTATCCCAATAAGAAAACGACCGGGAACAGACAGCAAGCTCTTCATCGAGAAGCGACAGTCTTGATGTGCGCACCCGTGCGCGCAGAGCCTTCTGCTTGTCCTTCTCGGCGAAGAGATCCGGTCGTCACACGCCTGCCTTCCGGATTATTTACGGGGAGTTGAGATGACGCACGAAACGCTGGGTGTCAGCAAATACGATATTCTTTTCGAGCCCATCAAGATCGGGCCGAAAACACTTCGGAACCGCTTCTACCAAGTGCCGCACTGCATCGGCGCCGGTTCCGACAAGCCCGGCTTCCAGGCCGCGCATCGCTCGCTGAAGGCCGAAGGCGGCTGGGCGGCACTCAACACCGAATACTGCTCCATCCACCCGGAATCCGACGACACGCACCGCGTCTCCGCCCGCATCTGGGACGAGGGCGACGTGCGCAACCTCGCGGCGATGACCTCTGAAATCCATAAATATGGCGCGCTCGCGGGTGTCGAGCTGTGGTACGGCGGCGCCCACGCCCCGTGCATGGAGACCCGCCAGACCGCGCGCGGCCCCAGCCAGTACGCTTCCGAGTTTGAATCCCTCACCTATTGCCACGAGATGGACCACGACGACATCCGTCGCGTGCAGGGCTTCTACGTGGAGGCGGCCCGCCGCGCCCGCGATGCCGGCTTCGACATCATCTATTGCTACGGCGCGCACTCCTATCTGCCGCTGCAGTTCCTCTCCAAATATTACAACAAGCGCACCGACAAATACGGCGGCAGCTTCGAGAACCGCGCCCGCTTCTGGGTCGAGACCCTGGAGCAGATGAAGGCGGCCGTTGGCTCCGAATGCGCCATCGCCACCCGCTTCGCCGTCGATACGCTGATCGGCGAGGACGGCATCGAGGTGGAACGCGACGGCCTCAAGTTCGTCGAGCTGGCCGACGATCTCGTGGACCTGTGGGACGTGAACGTGGGCGACATCGCCGAGTGGGGCGAGGATGCCGGTCCTTCCCGCTTCTACCGTCAGGGCCACCAGCTTTCCTGGCAGAAGTTCGTCAAGCAGGCCTCGAAGAAGGTCGTTCTCGGCGTCGGCCGCTTCACCGATCCGGAGAAGATGGTCGAGGTGATCCGCAACGGCGAGCTGGACGTGATCGGCGCCGCGCGGCCCTCCATCGCCGATCCCTTCCTGCCGGAGAAGATCCGCGACGGGCGTCTCGACGACATCCGCACCTGCATCGGCTGCAACGTCTGCATCTCCCGCTGGGAGATCGGCGGCCCGCCCATGATCTGCACCCAGAACGCCACTGCCGGCGAGGAATTCCGCCGCGGCTGGCATCCCGAGCGCTTCCCCAAGAAGGGCTCGGACGATGCCATCCTGGTGGTGGGCGCCGGCCCCTCCGGCTCCGAGTGCGCCCGCGTGCTCATGGAGCGCGGCTATGTGGTTCATCTCGTGGACAGCGCCGAGAAGATCGGCGGCTATGTGAACGAAGTGGCCACCCTGCCGGGCCTCGGCGAGTGGAGCTATCACCGCGATTATCGCGAGGTTCAGCTGAACAAGCTGGTGAAGCGCAACCGCGACAGCCAGATCGCCCTCGGCGGCAAGAAGCTCTCGGTGGAGGACGTGCTCTCCTACGGCGCCGACAAGGTGGTGATCGCCACCGGCGCCCACTGGGTCACCGACGGCACCAACTGCCTCACCCACGCCCCCATCCCGGGCCTGGAAGGCACGCCGCGCGCCAATGTGCTCACGCCGGAAGACGTGATTCTCGGCACCAAGCCCATCGGCAAGCGGGTGATGATCCTCAATGCCGACCCATATTACATGGCGCCGAGCCTCGCGCAGAAGCTGGCCGAGGCGGGGCATCAGGTGACGGTGGCGTCGGGCGTTGAACTCGGCCGCTACATGCACTTCACCCTTGAAGCGCCCAACATGCACCGCATGCTGCACGAGCTGCACATCAACGTGCTCTCCAGCACCTGGGCGAGCCGCGTGGAAGACGGGCGGATCGAGCTCTACAACCTCTGGGGCGACGGGCATAAGCGCGTCTATACCGGCCCCGGCAAGATGCCGCGCAGCGCCAACACCACCCACGCCTGGCACGAGTACGACACCCTCGTGCTGGTCACCGCCCGTCGCTCCGAGGATGCCCTGTTCCGGGCCCTCAAGGCGCGCTCCGGCGAGTGGGATGCCCGCGGCATCAAGGGCGTGTACGTGATCGGCGACGCCTGGGCGCCCAAGCTCATCGCCGATTCCACCTTCGACGGGCAGCGCCTAGCCCGCGAGATCGAGGAGGCGAACCCGCAGGAGCCCAAGCCCTACCGGCGCGAGGCCGCCGTCTACGGCGCGCCCTACCAGCCGGGCGGCTCCTACGAGATCCGCTACCAGGGCTAGTTCCCCTCGTCCTGGTCAGAGCGGGCGGGGCGCGGCAGATCACGCGCCCCGCATGCCCGCCGTCGTCGGGGTCCAATCCCTCGGCCGGCCCGGGCATTTGCACGAACGCAATCAAGAAAAAGATCAGAGGGCGAAGAGCACATGATTCCGAGCGGCATCGATCCGTCCAAGGTCACGCGCATCCTCTTCCAGGACTTTTCGCCCTGGATGCTCGCGATCTTCTATGTCTATGCCATCGGCTGCATGGCGGCGTTCGCCTGGGGCGTCTACGCCCAGATTCACAAGTATCGCGCCGGACGCCAGGGTGCGCGCCTCGCCTGGGGCGACATCGGCCGCAGGCTCCTCGATACCGCGAAGACCATCGCCTCCCATCGCACGCTGCGCCGACGCGACACCGCGGCGGGCCGGCTCCATGCCTTCATTTTCTATGGATTCGCGCTGCTGTTCATCGGCACCGCCACCATCACCCTGCAGGAAGACATCCTAGGCCCGCTCATCGGCCTTCAGTTCTGGCACGGCCACTTCTATCTGCTGTTCAAGCTCACGATGACGCTGGCCGGCACCGGCTTCATCTGCGGCCTCCTCTACATGATGTGGCGACGCGGCTGGCTGAAACCGCCGAAGCTCGATTATGCGCGGCCCGACCGCACGCCGCAGGATGCGGACTTCTCCTGCGAGCGCTACCGCATCGAGGACTGGGCGTTTCTCTGGACCCTGCTGCTCATCGGCATCACCGGTTTCCTGCTCTCCGGCGCCCGCATGGTGTGGCTCCAGAACGATCCGGCTGTGTGGGACACGCGCTGGTGGGCGCCGGTGGGCGCCGCCATTGCCGCCGGGCTGAAGGCGGTGGGCTTCACGAGTGCTGGCGCGGGCGCCCTGCGCTTGGGGCTGTGGTGGCTGCACGGCGTGCTGGCGCTCACCTTCATCGCGCTCATTCCCTACACCAAGGCGAAGCACATCTTCACCGCCGCCGCTTCCTGGCTGCTGCGCAATCCCGACGCCATCCGCCATTTGCCGCTGGGCGATCTCGACGCCGACCGCATCGGCTATCGCGAGTTGGGCGATGTCGCGAGCCGCTATTTGGTTCAGGCAGATGCCTGCACCAAATGCGGCCGCTGCCACGAGGCCTGCCCGGCCCGGGCTGCCGGCTATCCGCTCTCCCCGCGCGACGTGGTTCTGACACTGCGCGAGCAGGCCAACACCCATCTCGGCGAGGTGGTGCCGAACCCCCGCGCCGCCGGCTGCGCCACGCCGCTCATCGGCCTCGCTACCGGCGAATACCGGCCGGAGACCCTGTGGTCCTGCCGCCAGTGCGGCGCCTGCACGGACATCTGCCCGGTCGGCGTGGAGCACGTGCCGCTCATCAACATGCTCCGCCGCACTTTGGTGGATGAAGGCGAGATGGACCCGGCGCTCCAGCGCACCCTCGGGGCGGTGAACAAGACCGGCAACTGCTTTAACGAAAGCCGCCGCAAACGTCCCAACTGGACCAAGGACCTGCCGTTCAAGATCAAGGACGCGCGCAAGGAGCCGGTGGATGTGCTCTGGTTCGTCGGCGACTATGCGAGCTTCGACCCGCGCAACCAGAAGGTCAGCCGCGCCTTCGCCCGCATCCTCCATTCCGCGGGCATCGACTTCGGCATCCTCTACGAGGGCGAGACAACGGCCGGAAACGACGTGCGCCGCGTGGGCGAGGAAGGCCTGTTCCAGCAGCTCGCCGAAGGCAACATCTCGACGCTCGGCGATTGCAGCTTCAACCGCATCGTCACCACCGA
>JAEZMT010000030.1 GCA_023442085.1 Pseudomonadota bacterium
TGCGGGTGAAGTCGCGGAAGCCGCCGGCGGAGAATTTGATGACCTCGGAGGTCAGCGTCTCCTCCAGATGCGCCGCCGTGCCCACGATGTTGTAGGCGATGAGGTGGGGCACGTGGCTGGTGATGGCGAGCACCAGATCATGGTGCTGGGCGCTCATGGTCTCGACATTCGCCCCGGCCGCCCGCCACAAGGCGACGATGCGCTCCACCGCCTCGGGGTCCGCGCCCTCAGGCGGGGTGACGATGCACCAGCGGTTCTCGAACAGGGAGGCGAAGCCGGCGTCCGGGCCGGAGAATTCCGTGCCGGCCACCGGATGGGCCGGGATGAGATGGGCATGGGCCGGCACATGCGGGGCCATGGCCTCCACCACGAAGCCCTTCACCGAGCCCACGTCGGACAGGATGGCGCCGGCCTTGAGGCGCGGACCAACCGCCTCGGCGACCTTACCGGAGGCGCCCACCGGCACGGCGACGATCACGATGTCGGCGCCTTCGGCGGCGTCCCCGGCGTCCTGCGTCACCACATCGGCGAAGCCGAGCTGCCGCACGCGGTCGCACACGGCGGGATCAGCGTCGGCGACGACGATGGTACCGGCGAGATGTTTCTCCCGCGCGGCGCGGGCCATGGACGAGCCGATGAGACCCGCGCCGATGATGGCGAGGCGCGGCACGAGAGGCTGGATCACGTGTTCGACCCCGCCGCCCCGCCCGCCATGAACTCCGCGAGCGCCGCGACCACCAGCTCGTTGGCCTCCTCGGTGCCCACCGTCATGCGCAGGGCATTGGGCAGGCCGTAGCTGGCCACCTGCCGCAGCACCAGGCCCCGGCGCATGAGGAAGGCGTCCGCCTCCTTCGCCGTGCGGCCGGGCTCTTCCGGGAAGTGGATGAGCAGGAAGTTGGCGACGGACGGCGTCACCTGAAGCCCCAGCGCCTCGATCTTGCCGGTGAGCCAGGGCAGCCACTGCGCATTGTGCGCGACGGCCTTTTCCACGTGCGCCGCATCGGCAATGGCCGCGGCGCCCGCCAGCAGGGCCGGGGTATTCATGTTGAACGGCCCGCGGATGCGGTTCATGGCGTCGATGACATGGGCCGGGCCCACCGCCCAGCCGATGCGCAGCGCGGCAAGGCCGTGGATCTTCGAGAAGGTGCGGGTCATCAGCACGTTCTCGGTGGAAAGCGCCAGCTCCAGCCCGGTCTCGTAATCGTTGCGGCGGACGTATTCCGCATAGGCCGCGTCCAGCACGAGCAGCACGTTGGAGGGCAGGCCCGCGTGCAGGCGCTTCACCTCGTCGAACGGCAGGTAAGTGCCGGTGGGGTTGTTCGGATTGGCGAGGAAGACGAGGCGCGTCTTGGACGTCACCAGCGCGAGCATCGCGTCCACGTCGGCTGTGAGGTCGCGCTCCTTCGCCACCACCGGCACGCCGCCGGCGGCCAAGGTCGCGATCTTGTAGACGAGGAAGCCGTGCTCCGAATAGATCACCTCGTCCCCCGCCGCCACATAGGTGTGGGTCACGAGGTTCAGGATCTCGTCGGAGCCGGCACCGCAGATGATGCGGTCGGGATCGAGCCCGTTGGCCTTGGCGATGGCCTGGCGCAGCGCGCTGGCGGAGCCGTCGGGATAGTCCTCCAGCCGGCGGCCGGCCTCGGCGAAGGCGGCGAGGGCCTTCTCGCTCGGGCCGAGGGGGGTCTCGTTGGAGGAGAGCTTGAACACCTTCTCCACCCCCGGCGCGTGGCTCTTGCCCGGCACATAGGCCTCGATGGCGAGCACGCCCGGCTTCGGCTCGGGCCGGCCGGTGGGGATGGGGTCGTTCAGCACGGCGGACATTTCGGGTTACTCCAGACGATCTTTCTTCACGGCCGGGCGGAGACGCGCTCCACCTTGTGGGTGGCGGCGTGGCTGCCCACCTCGGCGACGGCACGGATGCCCGCGCCCGCTTCGGCAAGGGCGGCCGTCACCTCGTCCACGGCATGGCCGGGGGGCAGGGACACCAGCAGGGCGGCGCCGTCGAGGGCTTCATCGGGCGCCACCACCACCTCGGCGAAGGCGGGTATGGCACGGCCGGCGGCCGCGCTCCATCCCGTCACGCGCAGCGAATAGACGCGGACCTCGCGCACGGCGGCGTCGGCGATGGGGTGGGACACCACGAACACCGGCAGGCCGGCGGGATGGTCGTCCCGCTCCACGAAGGGCAGACGGGCGATGATCTTGGGCGCGCCTTCCGCCTCCAGCGCCGTCCACCACGGATCGGCGGCCGACGGAGAGGGGGCGGCGGCCAGCAGGCCGAGATCGCCGCGCGAGCCGGCCACCGCATCGATCACCCCGCGCGCGCCCATGTGGGGGAGGAAGGGCACGGTGAAGCCGAAGTGGAAGCGCGCGCTGTCGCGCATGGAGGCCTCGCCGCCCGAGAGGTCGGCATGCACGGAATAAGGCGCCTGCACATAGGTGAAGGTGGCGATGATGACGCGCCAGATGCTCTCCACCGTGTCGAGCGGCAGCAGGCCGCGATGGCGCTCCACCAGCCGGCGCATCATGTCCGCCTCGCGCGCGGGGCGGAAGGCGGAGCCGCCCTCGGTGCCCTGCGTGTGCTTCACCTGCACGAGGCGGTCGATGATCTCGCTGCGCTCCATGAGCAGCTGGTGCATGGCCGCGTCGATGCGGTCGATCTCGGAGCGAAGGTCTGCGAGGGAGAGGGGAGCGTCTGTCTTTGTCATGGCGTTCGCGCATCTGGAGCGCGACGCCCTGGCGGATGAAGTCCATCCGCCGGATGAAACGCCCCTCCAACTCGGGGACGGAGAGCGCGAGCCGATCCGCCCGCATCGCAGGCTTCCGGCGCGCCCTCCAGCCGGCGAGGCTTACCGGGAACGGGCGCGGGAATCAAAACTTTGTTGCGCGCGCGGCGGGTAACGGGTGGCGCTACCTTTTGAAATAGCCCTTCACCAGATGCTGCGCCACGAAGGCGTCGATGGCGGCGTGGATGGTGTCCCAGCGGGTCAGGGCGCTCGCCGGCACCTCCACGGCGGCGGACCAGACGGGCGTCTGGAACCAGAGCTGCGCGCGCGCGTCGGCGGCATCGGGGGACGCTGGCAGGCGGGCGAGCACGCCGCGATCTTCCGAGATGCGCACCAGATAGTCGCCGCCCGGCGCCGGGAACCGCTCCAGATCGTTGAGGAAGCCCTGCCTCTTGTCCTCCCGCCGCACGCTGGCGATGGTCTTGGTCATGCCGGCGAAGTCGGGATGGGGGCCGAGGTAGAAGGCCGTGACGCGGATGGTGGGGTCATCCCCCGCCGGGGCGCCCTCCACGCGGGGCGGCGCGACGCCCGGCGTTGCCGCACGGGCCGCCATGGCGGCGGCCAAGTCAGACAAGCGGAAGGCAAAGGCGGTCTCGCGACTGCGGATGACGCAGCCGATAAGGCCCAGCTCCGGCGGCGCGAGGGCATAGCGCGCGGGAAAGGCGAAGAGGTCATCCCCGGCCCGGTAAAACAGCGTCTCGCCATACTTCGCCACCGCCGCCTGCCGTGCTTCCTCCGCCTTGGCCGAAGGTTTGGCTGCGGGCTTCGCGGCAGGTTTCGCCACGGGTGCGGGCTGGCAGAGCGCGGGAGGAACGTCGGGGACAGGAGCCATCCCGCAACTATAGGCCCTTACGTCAGCCCGATGCGATAGGTCTGGGGAAAGGGCGTGCCCGCCATGTCCACCGGCGCCAGCGGTCGGGCGGCGGGACGCAGCAGCACGCGCTTCACGATCTCCGGGATCATGGTGCCGCCCACATAGCGGCCGAGGCATTCGTGATGCCCGTAGCCGAAATGCAGATAGGTGTGGAACGGGCGGTCCGGCTTGAAGGCGTCGGGCTCCGGCACGAAATCCGGGTCGAACATGGCAGAGAGGCTCAAGGGGAGCACCACCGTGCCCTTGCCCAGCACCTTCTCCCGCGCCGTGCCCTTGGCGAGGGTGTAGGTCGCGGCCGCCTCGCGGAACATGAAGGCGACGATGGGGGAGAAGCGCAGCGCCTCCCACACATAGCCGTCGAACACGGCGTCATCCCCCGCGGCCGCCGCCGCCCGCGCGCCGGCCAGCGCTTCGGGGCGGGCGAAGAGTTCGGCGAGCGCGTTGATGGCGGCTTCAGCCGTGGTCTCGATGGCGCCGATCAGAAGGCCGCCGATGTTGATGACCACCCGGTCCATGCCGAAATGGTCCGCTGCCGGCAGGTTGAGGCTGAGGATGCGGGTCAGGCTGTCGTCCGGCGCGGTGCCGGCCTTGATCTCGGCGATGCGCGCCGGGATGAGGGCGGCGAACAGCGCGCGCAGCTTCACCCGGCTGTCCTCCGCCGCCTGATGGATGGCGTCGGCGTCCGGACGGTCGTCGTAGGGCAGGTTGTTGAACTGGTCCATCTGGTTGGCATAGGACCAGTCGAGCAGGTCGGCGTCCGGCCCCTTGATGCCGAAGAAGCGCTGAACGATGCGCAGGGGCACAAGGCGCGCCAGCTTCTGCACCGCCTCGATCTCGGACCCCGCCGCATTCAGCGCCTCGTCGGCCACCTCGGCCACGGTGGCGCGGATCTTCGGCAGGTCGTCCCAGGCGAGGATGGCGCGCATCACGGACTTGTCACGGTAGTTCACCACCGTCTCGTCCATGGCGAGCATGAAGTCGCCCATCTTGGGCTTGTAGAGATCGACGGTGAACACCTTCGGCACGGAAAGGATCTCGATCACGTCCGCGCGCTTGGCGATGAGCGTCACCTCGCTGGTCTCGTAGACCGGCGCGTGGGCGCGCAATTCCGCGAAGAAGGGGCGGGGCTCGCTGGAGATCCAGCCCCGCGCCAGCGGCCAGCGCTCGGCGGGGCGGACGGCGGCGAGCTTGTCCAGATAGGGCGTATAGGGGCGCACCCGCGCCGCGGCCTCAGGGACGGACATCGGGGCCCTCCAGGACCTTGAGATATTCGATGATGGCATACCGATCCTCGGGCGAGAGCTTCTCGCCCGTCGGGAAGGCATGGCCGCGGTTGGAATTGCCGGGCAGGCTGGTGTCGAAGCGGGAGACGCGGGCGCGCTCGGCCTCGGGCATCGAGTCATAGGAGGACACGAAACCGAGCTTCTCGGCGTCGAGACGCTTCGAGCCCACGTGGAACACCGCCGGGCGCTCCTCCTCAGGGGAGAGCAGGTCGTAGATGGTGGGCACCGAGCCGTTATGCAGGAAAGGCCCCGTCGCCCACACGCCGGCGAGCGGACCGGCCTTGTAGCTCGGCGGCAGCAGCCAGCCGGATTGCGGGGTGTTGCTGCCGGGCGCGAAGCGCCAGCCGTAGGCGGCCTTGCGCGCATCGCCGGTGATGCCCCGGGCGCGCAAATCGTTCTCGGTGAGGGCGGTCACCGCCGCCAGCAGCAGCGAGCCGGCGAGCACCTGCCCGTCCGGCAGGCGCGGCGTGGTGGGCGGCAGCTGGGTGAAGGGGCCGGGCTTGGCGTAGCGGGTGATGAAGTTCATCGCCATCTTCGGGTCGGTCTTCACGGTGTCGATGTTCACCATGGAGACGGCGAGCCACTGCCGCCCGCCCTCGGTCTCGGCGGCGGGGGTCAGGCGATAGTCGGGGCCGCCGTGGCAGCCGGCGCAGTTGGCCTTGAACAGGTCGGCGCCGCGCTTCGCCTTGGCGGCATCCACCTTGCCCAGCACCTTCTCCGGCCACGGCGGTGGCTTGAGCGTCGCGACCCAGGATTCGAGCGCGACGAGGTTTTCGCCCAGCGCGGTGGAGCTGGCGGCGGCGAGGTTGCCATTGGCGAAATCGGGATGGCCGAACACGCCCAGCACCTCGCCGAGGTTGCGGCCGAGCGGGTTTCCGGCGACCCCGTTCCACTGCACGTAGCGCTGCTGGGGCGTGGTCCAGAGGAAGGGGTAGCTCACCGGCGCGTCGGGAATGCGGAAATTAGCCGGTTCCTTCAGGGCGTTGGCGGCGACCGCATTCAGGATGTGGCCGAAGGCGTCGAGCCGCCCCCGCCCATAAGGGATGGGGGTCCAGGCGGAGGCCTCCAGGCGGCGGATGTCGGTGGCGAGAGCTTCCAGCGCGGGGCGCACGGCCTTCGGGTCCACCGCCACCAGCCGCGCGGCGAAGCGCTGGAACTTGGCGGGATCGGCGAGGGTGTTGTCGAGCGCCTTGCTCAGGCGCGCCATCAGCAGCTGGTAATCACCCTGCGAGGCGCCGCCGTCGATGCGGATCAGCGCGCCGTTCTTCGCCTCGATGTCGGCGGTGTGGCAGGCGGCGCAGGTGAGCCCGACCATGGGGCCGAGGGCGCCGCCGGGACGCGGGTCCTTCA
>JAEZMT010000129.1 GCA_023442085.1 Pseudomonadota bacterium
TGCGGCGATGCGGTGATCGGCATCAACCCCGCCTCCGACAGCGTGCCGGTGATCGACCGGCTACTGAAGCTGATGGACGAAGTCATCACGCGCTTCGACATTCCCACCCAAAGCTGCGTGCTCACTCACATCACCACCTCCATCGCGCTGATGGACCGTGGTGCGCCGGTAGATCTCGTGTTCCAGTCCATCGCCGGCACGGAGGGCGCGAACCGCTCCTTCGGCATCGACCTGAAGCTGCTCGCCGAGGGCACCGATGCGGCGCGGTCGCTGAAGCGCGGCACGGTGGGGCAGAATGCCATGTACTTCGAGACCGGGCAGGGCTCGGCCCTCTCCGCCGGCGCGCATCACGGGGTGGACCAGCAGACGCTGGAGGCGCGCGCCTACGGCGTCGCCCGCGCCTTTGATCCGTTGCTGGTGAATACGGTGGTGGGCTTCATCGGCCCCGAATATCTCTATGACGGCAAGCAGATCATCCGCGCCGGGCTGGAGGATCATTTCTGCGGCAAGTTGCTGGGCGTGCCTTTGGGCGTGGACGTTTGCTACACCAACCACGCCGAGGCCGACCAGGACGACATGGACACGCTGCTCACTCTGCTCGGAGCAGCGGGCGTCACCTACATCATGGGCATTCCCGGTGCCGACGACGTGATGCTGAACTATCAGTCGACCTCCTTCCACGATGCGCTCTACATCCGCGAGGTGCTGGGGCTGAAGCGGGCGCCGGAGTTCGAGGCGTGGCTGGAAAAGATGGACATCACCGGCGCCGACGGCCGCCTCCTGCCGGCCGACGCCCGCCATCCCCTCCTCGGCTACGTCGCGGAGCGCGCGGCATGATCGCGCGCGATCCCTGGTCGAAGCTCGCGCGCCACACCCCGGCCCGCATCGCGCTGGGCCGCACGGGTGCGAGCCTGCCCACGGAGGAGGTGCTCCGTTTCGCCCTCGCCCATGCGCAGGCGCGCGATGCGGTTCACACGCCGTTCGATGCGGATCGGGTGGAAGAGGAGGTCCGCGCCCTCGGCTTTGCCACCCTGCGCGCGGAAAGCGCGGCGCCGGCCCGCGACGTTTATCTGCGCCGGCCGGACCTTGGCCGCCGGCTTTCGGACGAAAGCCGCGCCCGCCTCGCAGCGTCGACAGGCGCGCCGGTGGACCTCGCGCTCATGGTGGCGGACGGGCTCTCCTCCGCCGCCGTCCACGCCCACACCCGCCCCTTCCTCGCGGCCTTGAAGGGCCGCATCAGCGATGCCGGATGGACCACCGCACCGGTGGTGATCGCCTCTCAGGCACGGGTGGCCCTGGGCGACGAAGTGGGACACCTGCTCAAGGCGCGGGCCGTGGCGCTCCTGGTGGGGGAGCGGCCCGGCCTCTCCTCCCCCGACAGCCTCGGCCTCTACCTCACGTTCAGCCCCAGGCCGGGGCGCTCGGACGCGGAGCGCAACTGCATCTCCAACGTGCGCCCCGAGGGGCTTGCCTATGATCTGGCGGCCTTCAAGCTGGCCTGGCACATTCGCGAGGCATTCGCGCGCCAGCTCACGGGCGTTGATCTGAAAGACGAGAGCGATCTGCTGCTCGAAGCGGGAATTCCGCCCCTGAAACTGGCGCCAACACTGACTTGACGTAGCGTAATATACTGATCTGGCTCTGAACTTGCTTTTTGTTCCTAGTCTGGCGGGATCGACCGCGCACGGAGGGCTGGGCATGGCGGAGAACAAATCCGGCGTCACCTACACCACGGTGGACGTAACCTACTTTGAGCAGCGCGCTCTCAAGCGGCACGCGCGCGTCTGGTCGCTCTGGGCGCTGGGTGTGGGGGCGGTCATTTCCGGCCACTTCTCGGGCTGGAACCTCGGCATCGCCTCGGGCGGCTGGGGCGGCATGTTCATCGCGGCGGTCATCATCGCCATCATGTATCTCGGCCTCACCTTCTCCATCGCGGAGATGTCGCCGGCCCTGCCCCACACGGGCGCCGCCTATTCCTTCGCCCGCACCACCATGGGGCCCTGGGGCGGCTTCGTCACCGGCCTGTGCGAGAACGTGGAATACGTCATCACCCCCGCGGTGGTGGTGTCCTTCATCGGCTCGTACATGGGCTCCATCTTCGGCACCCCGCCCGCCTTCCAGCCGGTCTACTGGATCTTCGGCTACATCATCTTCGTAGGCCTCAACATCGCCGGCGTGGAACTGTCCTTCCGCGTGACGCTGGTGGTGACGCTCGCCGCGCTCGCCTGCCTCGTCGCCTTCTGGGTCAGCGCCATTCCGGTGGCGGACTTCTCGCGCTGGGCGCTGAACATCGGCGTCGGGCCGGACGGCGCGGCGGTGGAGTTGCCCAATGGCGGCGGGCCGTTCCTGCCCTTCGGCATCGGCGGCGCGCTGGCAGCGCTGCCCTTCGCCGTCTGGCTGTTCCTCGCCATCGAGCAGTTGCCGCTGGCGGCGGAGGAATCGGTGGACCCCAAGACCGACATGCCCAAGGGCATCATGCTCGGCATGGCCACGCTCATCGTCTCCGCCTTCATGATCCTCTGGCTCAATGCGTCGGTGGCCAACGGCTCGTTCGGGCTCTCCACCTCGCTGGAGCCGCTGCTCGACGGCTTCAAGGCCATCTATGGCGACGGGCTCGCCAAGCTGCTGGCGCTGGTGGCGGTGATCGGGCTGATCGCCTCGTTCCACACCATCATCTATGCCCAAGGCCGGCAGATCTATTCCCTGTCGCGGGCCGGCTACTTCCCGCGCGGCCTGTCCGTGACCCACGGCGGGCGCAAGACGCCGCATGTCGCCATGGTGGCGGGCGCGCTGGTGGGCCTCGTCATCATGCTCGGCATCTGGTTCGCGCTGGGGGCGGAAGCGGGGGCGGCGGCTATCGGCGGCACGCTGCTGAACATGGCGGTGTTCGGCGCCATGCTCTCCTACGTGATGCAGGCCATCTCCTTCATCCTCATGCGGAAGAAAATGCCGCACATCGAGCGCCCCTATAAGAGCCCCTTCGGCATCCCCGGCGCGGTGGCGACCATCGTGATCGCCATCGTGACGATCTGGTTCCAGCTTTCCGACCCCATCTACCGCAATGGCGTGATCGGCGTCGCCCTCTGGTTCGCGGCCGGCATCGCCTATTTCGGCCTCTGGGGTCGGCACAAGCTGGTGCTCTCGCCGGAGGAGGAGTTTGCCCTCTCCAAGGGCACGGCCGAATACAAGAGCTACTGACAAACCCGCGGTCCGCCCCGACGGGCGGACCGCCTGCCCCCTTCAGATCACCGAGACCACCCGGAAGGTGTGCATCTCCTCGTCCTCATGGACCGAGACATATTCCCCCACCTCGAACCGCTCGTCGCCGAAGCGGTAGCCGGCCTCGTCATCGTCCGTGCCGGAAATTTCATAGCGGAATGCCCAGCTCCCGCCGGGGCGACGCACCAGATGGCCCACCTCGTCCGCCTCGTCCGGACGGAACTTCACCACGCGGCAGCTGTCGCGGTGCTTCGCCCACTCCGCCGCATCGATGCGGCCGGCGCTGTCGAGGGGCGCCACGAAGCTGTAGCCGAAATTGCGCGCGCCGTCCGGATGCCCCTTTTCGCGGGCCAGCTCCATGCGGATCTGACGAAAGCCGTGCGGCAACTGGGTCATGTTGTCTTCTCCCCGACCTTGCGGCCTGTGCCCCGTCTCCAACGCGGACATCCACGATGCATCGACGGAAGCCTGTTTCACCCACCGCCACCCGCCGCGGCCACAGCGGCGAGGCGACAGACAGCGATGGTCATGCCGCTCTCAGGAGCGACGCGTTGAAATGTGATTTTCCCCGATCCGACGCGCAAGGCATTTGACCTTCCGCAACGCCGAGGTCGCGTATCCGTGTCTATGGTCAAGGCAAGGACGCTGGGGGCAGTTCGAGTCCGGGGGCCATCGTCAGACGGGAGAAATGGTCATGAACGATTCGGTGATGCTCCAAGGCCTCGCCCGCGCGCTCGCGCCCGCCACGCCCCCCATGGCTTGGCCGGTGACCGCGTGGAAAAACCTGTTCTTCGACTGCCCGATCGCGGTCAGCACGCACCTGCAGCAGTTCGTCGGCCGGCAGGTGCAGGAGCAGATGGACCTTCTGGGCCAGCTCTCGCGCGAGCAGAATCCCTCCGCGTTCGTCACCCGGGAGGCTGCATTTCTTCAGCAGTCGGCCCTTGCCTGGACCACGGAATGGGTGGCGGTGGGCGAGATCGTCCAGTCGAAGCTCCTGAACGCCACCCAGGCCGAGGAGCCGGAAGACCAGCCGCCCTTCGCCAGGGCCGCCTGAAGCCAGCAGGCTTTGCACGCGGCGCGGGGCGTCCCGTCGTGATCAGGCCTGCGGCCTCGTTTCGCGCCCGGATTGCCCCCGAGGCGCCATGGCGCCATGGTGGGACCGAAGCGTTCTGAATCGGTCGCCCCCGTGCTTATCGTTGAAATCCCGTACCGCGACCCGTTCGCCGCGTTCCAGGGCTTCGCCGACGCCCCCCAATGCGCCTTTCTCGACAGCGCGGCGGAGGGCGACGTGCGGGCGCGCTGGTCCTATATCGGCGCGGATCCCTATGCCTTCATCACCTCCGGCGCGGAAGGCGTCCGGCTGAACGGTGCCCTTGTGCCGGGAACGCCGTTCGACGTGCTGGCGCGCGCGCTCAATCCCGGCGCCCTGCCGCCCTGCCTCGGCCCCTCCTCCGCCCCCGTGCCGTTCCTCGGCGGTGCCATGGGCTATCTCGGCTATGAGCTCGGCCGGCATCTGGAGCGTCTGCCCCCGCCCCGCCCCGCCGATCCGGCGGTGCC
>JAEZMT010000146.1 GCA_023442085.1 Pseudomonadota bacterium
TTCGCCGCTCCCCTACCCAGCCGCCTGCACGTTCTGCGGCAGGATGAAGGGTCCGGGTGGGGCCACGCCGATTCGGACGCGGATGCCAAAGGCCTCCGCCAGAACCGCCTCGGTCAGCACCTCCGCGACCGGTCCGGCCGCGCGGACCTGCCCCCCCGCCAGCACCACGATCTCGTCGGCGACCATGGCGGCGAGGTTCAGATCGTGCAGAACGGCCAGCACGCCGCCGCCCGCATCCGCATGGGCACGGGCGAGGTTCAGCACGGTGAGCTGATGGGCGAGGTCGAGGCTGGCGGTGGGCTCGTCCAGGAAGAGGTAGCCCGGCGCGTCCGCCCGTCCCGCCTCCAGTTGCGCAAGGATGCGGGCGAGCTGCACCCGCTGCCGCTCGCCACCCGACAGACTGTCATAGCGCCGGTCCGCAAAGCCGGGCAGGTCCACCCGCGCGAGCAGGCGCAGGACGCGGGTGCGGTCGTGCCCCTCCCCTGTCATGAGCCCGGCGGCAATCACCTCGGCCGCGGTAAACGGAAAGGCGACCTCCGCCGCCTGCGGAAGCACCGCCCGGCGGCGCGCCAGATCCAGCGGACGCATGGCATGAATGGACACCCCGTCCAGCGTCACTTGCCCCGTGGCGAGCCGGTGCTCGCCCGACATGGCCTTGAGCAGGGTGGACTTGCCGGCGCCATTCGGGCCCACAAGAACCGTCACCCGCCCCGGCCGCACGCAGATGCTTGCAGCATCCACCAGGCGACGGCCGGAGGCGGTGACGGTGACATTTGCCGCGCGATACATGCTCACCCCACGAAGGCGCGGCGCTTGAGCAGCAGCCACAGGAAGAAGGGCGCGCCCACCAGAGCCGTGACCACACCCAGCGGCAGCTCGGCCGGCGCCGCGATCATGCGCGCGAGGATGTCCGCCCCGAGCAGCACCGCCACGCCGAGCAGCGCCGAGGCCGGCACCAGCGCACGATGGGACGGCCCGATGACCAGTCGCGCCAGATGCGGCACCACCAGGCCGACGAAGCCGACCACGCCGGTCGCCGCGACCGCGGCCCCCACACCCGCCGCGACGGCGACGACGGCGGTGCGCTTCAGTCGTTCCACCGAGACCCCGGCGTGAAACGCCTCCGCCTCGCCCAGCGCCAGCGCATCGAGCCCTCGCGAAAGGGCGATGGCGATGGCGAGGAGCCCCAGCACGAAGGGCGCCGCCAGCGCCGCCTTCATCCAAGTGGCGCCGCCGAGGCTGCCGAGGGTCCAGAACAGGAAGTCCCGCGTCTGCTGCTCGGAGGCGAGGAACACCATCACCCCCGTGCCCGCGCTCGCCAGCGCGCCGAGCGCAAGACCGGCAAACAGGAGCGTCGCCACCGAGGTGCGTCCGTCATGCTCTGCGAGGCGCGCGATCAGGAGGGTAGTCAGGAGCCCGCCCGCGAACGCTGCCAGGGGCAGTCCCACCACCTGCAACGGCTGCGGCAGAAGCGCGAGGAGCGGCGCGCCGAACACGACGAACGCCACCGCCGCCAGCGCTGCGCCCGGCGCCACGCCCACGAGGCTGGGATCGGCGAGCGGATTTCGGAACACGCCCTGCATCAGCGCCCCCGCTACCGCCATGCCAGCACCGGCGAGCGCGCCGACGATGGCGCGGGGGAGGCGCACGTCCAGCACCACGATTCGCTCGCGCAAGGCACCGGCCGGCGCCGCGCCGCTGATCCACTCCCACAGCACGGCGAACACTCGGCCCGGCGCGATGGTGAACGGCCCGATGGCGAGCGCGCCCACGAAGGCCGCGACCGCCAGCACCGCGAACAGCGTGAGCCCGGCAGCGACTGGCCGTCCGCGCGCTCCCTCCCCCGACGCGGCCATGGCAACGCCTTCCATGCTCATTGGTCCGGCTCCGCGCTCCAGGGCCGGGACGGCAGCTCCGGCAGCTTTGCGCTCGGATGGAGCGCCGCCGCGAGATCGCGCGCCGCGCGGGGCGTGCGGGGACCGAAGCCGAGCAGATAGGAGCCGGGCAGCGACACGAGGCGTTTATCCCGCGCGGCGGGCGTTCCGGCGAACGCGGGCAGTGCGAAGACGGTGGCGGCATCGAGCGCCTGCCCGCCGCCGCGCATCACCACCACCGCCTCGGGCTCGGCCGACATGGCGGCCTCGTCCAGCGCCGGCTTGAAGCCCTTGATCTGGGCCATGGCATTGGTGAGGCCGGCGAGCTTCAGGATGGCGTCGGCGCTGGTGTCGGAGCCACCCACCACCGCCGCGCCACCCGAGGCGGAGAGCACGAAGACGGCGCGCGGCCGCTCCGGGAGCGCCTTCACCATGGCGTCGAGCGCGGCGAAATCCTCGGACACCTCGGCGGCGAGCGCCCGCCCCTTCTCCTGCGCGCCCACCGCGTTCGCCACCGCAGCAATCTTGCGCAGCACGGCGTCCCGGTCATGTCCGTCTGGAATGACGACCACGGGCACCGAGGCCTGCTTCAGCACCTCCATCGTGGAGGGCGGCCCGGCGCCTTCCATGGCGAGGATCAGCGTCGGCGCCACCGAGAGCACGCCTTCCGGCGACAGCGCGCGGGCATAGCCCACGTCCGGCAGGGCGCGGGCGGCGGCGGGGTAACGGCTGGTCTGGTCCACCGCCACCACGCGATCCCCCATGCCCAGGGCGAACAGGATCTCCGTCACCGCGCCGCCGATGGAGACGATGCGCGGCTGCACCGCCTGCGGCTGGGCCGCCGCGGCCCGCGGCGCGAGGCCGGTCAGCACCGCGATCAGAGTTGCCAGCAGCAGGCGCCGGGCGACGTTCATCGCAGAGGGCCCCGCCGCAGCGCAGCTTGAGCGGAGAGATATTCGATGCCAAACCACCATGGAATTAGAGCAACTCCATTTTCGCACTGCGAGTCTTCGCGAAGGATGATTCGCTTTTCTTTTATTTATTCCAATGTCGATACAGCACGTTTGACGTGCCAATCACGCAACAGTCTCTGACGTTATTTCATGGCTTTGGCAAGTTGGATGTATTCTTCTTGACGCATCTGTGGCGCAAAGGTAGCCAAATCGGGACAGGCGAGACGACTGGGCGAAATGAATGCCCAGCCGGACGCCTGCTCAGGCAAAGCGCCTGCGGCCCGCCACGTCCCCGGTCTTCCGGCCGACGCCAGCCAGCCTCCGAACATCAGCCGGGAGAGGGATTATGGCGGGACAACCGCAGCGCAGGAGCGTGTTCAAGGGCGAAGAGCATCGCCGCGGGAAAGAGGCGCTGCTCGCGGGCGTGGCGCTCGGCGCGGTGCTGATGGCCACGCCGCTCAACGCCCAGAGCGCGCCCGAGGCGGGTCCCACCGACGACACAGTCGCCATTTCGCTCGACACCATCACGGTCGCCGCCAGCCTGACCGAGGAGCGCGCGATCGATGCCCTTGCCGCCATCAGCGTGGTGCGGGCGGACGATCTCGAACAGCTCATGCCGTCGCGGACGCAGGACGTGTTCTTCGGCATGCCGGGAACCTCCGTCATCCAGAACGGCAACTCTCCCCAGGCCTCCATCAACATCCGCGGCATGGAGGATTACGGCCGCGTCGCGGTGTTCGTCGACGGTGCGCGGCAGAACTTCACCCAGCTCGGCCACGGCTCCGGTGCCGGCTCCTTCTTCCTGGAGCCCGGCCTGCTCGCGGAGGTGGACGTGGTGCGGGGGCCGGTCGCCAACATCTACGGCTCCGGCGCCATCGGCGGCGTGGTGACCTTCCGCACGAAGGACGCCAACGACATCATCAAGCCCGGCCAGACCTGGGGCGTGGAATCCGCCGGCGAATTCGGCTCCAACGGGCCGATGGGCTACGGCGCGCTGTTCGCGGCGGCGAAGGTGAATCCGAACATCGACCTGTTCTTCGGCGGCACCTACCGTTCGCAGGGCGACTATACGGACGGCGACGGCAACGTGGTGCCCGGCACCGGCTCCGACATCTGGACCGGCATCGCCAAGGTCACCTTCCGGCCCGTGGAGCACCACGAGGTGAAGATCACCGGCATCAACTACAATGCCGACTACACCACCTACAACGCCGCGCTGGTCAACAACGAGGTGCCTGCCGGCTCGACACAGTACGGCACCACCGTCCTCAACCAGACGCTGACCGCGAGCTGGAACTACACCAACCCCGACGACAACATCTTCGACTGGCGCAGCCAGATCTACTGGAACCGGGTGAAGCAGAGCCAGCTGAAGGTGGCGGGCACGCCCAGCTCCATCACCGGCGCTATCGGCGACCCGCGCTATTTCACCATCGACACGCTGGGCTTCGATCTCAACAACACATCGCGCTTCACCTTCGCCGACATTCGCAACGCCATCACCATCGGCGGTGACTATTTCCACGACGACGTGGACAATGTGGACAATTATGGCTTCGGCGACGGCTACAACCCGTCCGGCGAGCGCGGCGTAGGCGGCGCCTTCATCCAGTGGAAGGCGAATTACTCCACGTGGTTCGAGGCCATCGCCGCGCTGCGCTACGACACGTACAACCTGAGCGGAGACGGCGTTTCCACCAGCGGCGACCACCTCTCGCCGAAGATCACGGTGGGCCTCACACCCTGGCAGTGGGTGACGCTCTACGGCACCTTCGCGGAAGGCTATCGTGCCCCGGCCGTCACCGAGACGTTGGTGAACGGCGCGCACCCGCCGAACATTCCCCTCGTCTTCTGTCCGGATGGCAGCTTCGGCGTGTTCTGCTTCGTGCCGAACCCGTATCTCAAGCCCGAAATCGGCAAGAACAAGGAAATCGGTCTCAATCTGCGGTTCGATGACATCTTCACCAAGGGCGACAAGTTCCGCGCCAAGGCCAACGTCTACCAGAACGATGTGGAGGACTACATCGAGCTGGTCGGCTACGACATGACGCCCTTCGGCACATACGCAAACTATCAGTACCAGAATATCGCCAACGCCCGCCTGCGCGGCTTCGAGTTCGAAAGCAATTACGACGCCGGCGTCTGGTTCGCGGGCTTCAACGCCACCGTGTCCGATGGCGAGAACACCAACAACGGCCAGCCCCTCGCCAACGTGATGCCGAACAACATCGCGACCACGCTCGGCGCGCGCTTCCTGGACAACAAGCTCTCCGTCTCGGTGCGCTGGCAGTGGGTCGCGGCCAAGACCGCCGCCGACCTGCCGGCCGACTCGCCCTATGAGCCGACGCCGAGCTTCAATCTCGTGAACCTCTACCTCGGCTACCAGCCCGACCCGAACGTGCTGGCCCAGCTCTCCGTTGAGAACATCTTCAACGAGCAGTACGTTCAGTATCAGCAGTTCCTGCCGAGCGCCGGCATCACGGCGAAGGCCGGCCTCAAGTTCAAGATCGGCGCCGACACCATCGCGGCGGCGACGCCCTATCCGGTGAAATAGGCGGCCACCGACCCACCCCATTGCCAAGACGGAGTGACGAGATGTTCATTGCCACCAACAGGTTCAAGGTGAAGCACGGGTCCGAGGCCGAGTTCGAGCGGGTCTGGCGCGAGCGCGACACCTACATCGCCGCCGTGCCCGGGTTCGTCGCCTTCGACCTGTGCCGTGGGCCGGAGAAGGAGGAATACACCCTCTACATCTCCCACACCGTGTGGGGCACGAAGGCCGATTTCGAGGCCTGGACCAAGTCCGAGGCCTTCCGCCTCGCCCACCGGGACGCGGGTGCGTCATCCAACCGCGTGAACTATATCGGCGGTCCGGAGTTTGAAGGATTTGAGTCGGTGCTCTCGCTTACCCCCGGCGAGAAGGCGGCCTGAGGCCCACCGACCCGAACCACGGTGTACCTCCAACCCGGCCGGACGATTGTCCGAGCCGGGTTTTCTTTTCGCGTCGCGACAGCGACGGCCTCGCGCTCCGGACGCATGGAGCGACAGCGGAATGCGATCCGGGGCCCAGCGCAACATACCGCCAAAGGCGCTTCCTGACCCAGCCGCCGAAGCCTTTGCCCGCTGCGCGGAGTCTTGCGCTGGGCCCCGCCCTTTCCATGCCGGCTCCGCTTGGCTACCGTCGTGGCCCTTTTCCCGGCCCTGAATTCTCCTCAGGCCGGAGCCAACAGGATCGCGCCATGACGGCCTATTCCGACCTCGCCGCCCACTTCGACCGGACCGCGGCGCTCGCCAACGGCATCGGCATCCTCCAGTGGGACAGCGACACCATGATGCCCAAGGGCGCCGCTGCGACCCGCGCGGAAAGTCTCGCCCTTCTGCGCGTGCTTCACCACAACATGGCCACCGACCCGCGCATCGGCGACTGGATCGCCAACGCCGGAAATGAAGACCTCGGCCCGTGGGAGCGCGCCAACGTGCGCGAGATCACCCGCAGCTTCACCGTCGACACCGCTGTCCCCGCCGACCTCGTCGAAGCCTCCAGCCGCGCCTCCTCCCGCTGCGAGATGGCGTGGCGCAAGGCGCGCGCGGATGCGGATTTACCGGCCCTCCTGCCCTATCTGGAGGAGGTGCTGCGGCTCCAGCGCGAGATCGGACGGGTGAAGGGCGAGAAGCTTGGCCTCTCCCCCTACGATGCCCTGCTCAACGGCTACGAGCCCGGGGGACGCTCGGCCCGCATCGATGCGCTGTTCGACGACCTCGCCCAGTTCCTGCCCGGCTTCACCGAGGAGGTGCTGGAAATCCAGGCCCGCCGCCCGGCGACGCCCCCGCTCGAAGGCCCCTTTGCCGTGGAGGCGCAGCGCCAGCTCGGTCTGGAACTGATGAAGGTGGTGGGCTTCGATTTCGAGCGCGGCCGCCTCGACGTCTCCGCCCACCCCTTCTGCGGCGGCGCCGACAACGACGTGCGCATCACCACCCGCTACGACGAGAGCGACTTCTCCCGCGCCCTCATGGGCGTGCTGCACGAGACCGGCCATGCGCTCTATGAGCAGGGCCGGCCGCAGGACTTCATCCACCAGCCGGTCGGGCAGGCGCGCTCCATGAGCATCCATGAGAGCCAGTCTCTGCTCATGGAGATGCAGGCCTGCCGCAGCCGGGAATTCCTCACCTTCGCCGCACCCCGGATGCGCGCCGCCTTCAACGGCTCCGGCCCCGCCTGGGAGGCGGACGCCCTGTGGCGGCTCTACACCAAGGTGGAGCGCGGCTTCATCCGGGTGGACGCGGACGAGGTGACCTATCCCGCCCACGTCATTCTGCGCTACCGGCTGGAGAAGGCGCTGATCGGCGACGAGATGAAGCTTGCGGACCTGCCCGGCGCTTGGGCCGAGGGCATGCAGTCCCTGCTCGGCGTGATCCCGCCCAATGACCGGCTGGGCTGCCTGCAGGACATCCACTGGCCGGGCGGCGGCTGGGGCTATTTCCCCACCTACACGCTGGGCGCCATGACCGCCGCGCAGCTCTTCGACGCTGCCTGTCACGCCGATCCCGGCATCCTGCCCGGCATCGCCACGGGTGATTTCGCGCCGCTCCTGTCGTGGCTGCGCGTGAATGTGCACGGGCAGGCTTCGCTGCTGGAAACAGACGAACTGCTCACCCGCGCCACCGGCCGCCCCCTCGACGCCTCGGTGTTCAAGGCCCACCTGCGCCGGCGCTATGGCGGCGAGATGGAGCATTCGGTGGCCGCCTGATCGGCACCCTGAAACGCAAAACGGCCGGGCAGATGCCCGGCCGTTTTCGTTGGGAAGATGTCGGTCTCAGAGGCCGGC
>JAEZMT010000184.1 GCA_023442085.1 Pseudomonadota bacterium
GTGTGGAAGATCGGCATGCTCCTGCCCCTGGGTCGCGCGATCGGAATTGAGCAGGCATACCACTGGCGCTTGGACCCCGCCATGCAGCGCTCTCCTACTGGTCCACCTCGCAGCGCAATTCCTGCCGCCCGTCCGGCACCGTGCGGCGGTGGGTGCGGTCGGCGAGGCGGGTGATGAGCAGGAAGGTGACGCCGTTGAGCATGGCCTCCTCGTCCACCTCGACATCGAATGTCGGCTTCGGCCCCGGCTGGAGCGCGCGCCCGGCCCAGGTGAAGGACACATCCAGCACGAACTCGTCGAACCGCGTCGTCACCTCCACCGGTCCCTCCACCAGAGACGGGGCGGCGGTGGCGAATTCCTCCGCGATCTGGGCAATGCGCCCCACCTCGTCGGTGCGCGCGCCATCGGCGGCGGCGCTGTCCATGAGAAACTGGCGCAGCACCGCATGCCCCTCGGCCGGAGACCAGACGAGGCGGCGGCTCTTCACCGCGCCGATGCGGAACAGCGCATTGAGCGCGAGCGCAGTGAATAGCCCCAGCACCAGCGACGAGGTGACGATGGCCTGCACCGTCTCGGACAGCGCCCGCGCGTAGAAATCCGGAATCTCGTCGAAGGAAATGCCGATGAGGAAGCCGAGCCCCACCACGATGGTGCGCCGGGCATCCAGCAGCCGCTGGCCGAGGATGGAGATGCCCGACAGCACGATGAAGGCGGAGGCGAACAGCAGCGCCGCCCCCAGCACCGGGCGGGGGATCGCCATCACCGCCACCGAGGAGCCGGGGATGAAGGCGAGCGCGATCCAGCCGATTCCAACGCCGAGCCCCACCCGGCGCGCCTTCACCTCGGTGGCGACGGAGAGGCCCACGCTGGCCGAATAGGTGTTGAGGCCCATGGTGCCGATGAGCCCCGCGCATAGGGTGCCGAGGCCGTCTGCCATAACGCCGGCCTCGATGTTGGTATAATCCGGCCGGCGCCAGTTGGGATCATTGGCGCGCTGGCTCGCCACCATGTCGCCGAAGCTGCGCAGGATGCAGGCGAGCGCCCCCGCGAGGAAGCCGGGCAGGAGGCCGATGCTGAAGCTCGGCACCACGAGCGGCCAGCGGATCAGTTCCAGCATGGGCTTCACGCTCACCGGCGGCAGCGGCGCGCCGATGCCGAGGGCGAAATGCACCGCCGTGCCCACTGCCAGCCCCACCAGCACCGCCATGGCGCGCCATGGCGGGGTGCCCCAGGCGGCGAGGGCGATCATCACCACGAGGCCGGCCACCGCGCCGCCGCTGCCAGTGAGGGTGACGCTGGCCATGGAGTGGCTGTAGCCCACCATCAGCTTGATGGCGACGATGCCGAGGATGATTCCGATGAGCATCACCACCAGCCCGACGATCTCGACGGGCAGAAAGGGACGCACGCGGTGCATGATCCGGCTGAAGAGCACCTCGGCGAGCCCGGCCGCGATCGTCATGCCGGCCACCGCCTCCAGCCCGCCCGCGCGGGCGGTGTAGAGGGCGGCGGGCAGATAGGCGGCGGTGAACACGGCCGGCAGGAGATAGCCGCAGCCGATGCGGGGCAGGAACAGAAATGGTCGGCCCCAGCATTGGAACAGTGTCGCCACGCCCATGGCCAGCATGGCGAGGTCCAGATAGCGCCGCTGCATCTCGGCATCGGCACCGGCCGCCTGCGCCACCAGCAGCGGGAACACCAGTGTCACCGCCATCAGGCCCATGTGCTGGGCCACGGAGCCCACCAGCACCGCGAGCGGCGGGTGAGAATCGTGATCGTAACGCAGCCTGCCGCTTCCCAACGCCCATCTCCCCCAAACCGGCCGCCTGCGCGGCTCTTGAATTGATCGTTGCGCGAGCGCCGTTACGGCGGCGAACGCGGGCGCCGCCGCTCCTTAAGGCCGGGGCGGGAGAAATGCGCAGGGCGGTGGAGGTCAATTGAGCGCGACGACATGGGCGACCCGGAGAGAACGTGCCGGCCCAGCCTAAAGGGTTTTAAGAAAAAGGGAATTGGCCCGGCAGGCGATTGGCCTCAGCGTGGCGTGCCCGCCCAATCGACCGCGAAGCGGCCTACAGCGCCACATAGATGAACTTGTCAGCTTTCAGGGCGGGATAATTGGCGCGCAGCGCGGCGGCGATCTTGCCGATCAGGTCCTTGTCACCGGCGGCCGAGGGGCCGACGAAATCGGTGCCGGCCATCCAGGTCTCGAAAAAGCCGTGGAGACCCTCATCGTAATCTGCGCCGGTGGGATTGGCGGTCTTGTCGGCGAGGGTGGCGATGCCATCCTGGCTCACTTCCAGGCGCCAGTCGCGGTCATCCACCACGGACCCGATCAGGGCCGCCAGTTCCGCGTTTGTCCAGTCTGTCTTGAGGTCGAGGGCCATTGTCGCAAGTACTACCCGAAAATGTCTCGGGCAGGGCTCACGCAAGAAGCGGTCCAGTGAGGGGGAGGCGGCGGTGCGCCCCGCTCCCTGCAGCGGATCAGCGGCGATTGGGGAGGTCGGCGGCCTTTACCGCTTCTTCGTGATACCAGCTGCTTCCGATCACGGCCTGCGCGGCTCCCATGGCGGCGATCTCGGCGGCCCATTTCGCCTCTTTGGCGGGCATGCCGTTCTTCGCGCCATTCTTCACTGGGAAGACATAGATTTTCGCCGTCTCGCGCTCGTGGTTCGCAGTCATCACTCCGGTCTCCTGTCCGATGAGCCTCCTGGCGCCATCACTTGCAGACTTCATAACATGATTTGCCCCATACATATACATCAATGCAGGGATATTTTAGTTTAATGCATAAATTTTAGGCACATATAAATCGGCATCAGTCAGCTGCTTTATTTGCGCGTTTGCTGCATGGCCCACGCGCGTCTTTCGCAGTGCAACGTGGTGCCCAATCCCAAGCATGCGTGCCGCGCTTTTGTTCCCGCGCGGTTGCCGATTGTATCCGGCGCAAGATGGATGGCTGGTCGATGCACAGATCATGGGCTGTCCGCCTAAGGCTTCGGCCGATTCATGATGCATCGATGGGCAGCTTACGCTGCGGCCGCGTCCAGAAAGCCCTTCTCCGGCTACGCGTTCGGCGATGGCACGCGGATTGCTTGATAAGCGCCGGCCCCCGCGGCCAGTGGATCCTTCACGGCCGGACGCTGCAAAGAGTTCCTGACTTCAAGAGTTCCGAAACAAGATCCCGAATTCCACCACGTCATCGGCTCAGAGAGACTGCAATGCCAAAGTTTAAGCTCGAGTATATCTGGCTCGACGGCTACACCCCGGTTCCCAATCTCCGGGGCAAGACCCAGATCAAGGAATATGACGTGTTCCCGAGCCTCGAGGAGCTGCCGCTCTGGGGCTTCGACGGGTCGTCCACCCAGCAGGCCGAGGGCCGCAGCTCGGATTGCGTGCTGAAGCCGGTCGCCATCTATCCCGACCCGGCCCGCAGCAACGGCGCCCTGGTGATGTGCGAAGTGATGATGCCCGATGGCGTCACCCCCCATCCGTCCAACAAGCGCGCCACCATCCTCGATGATGCCGGCGCCTGGTTCGGCTTCGAGCAGGAATACTTCTTCTACAAGAACGGCCGTCCGCTCGGCTTCCCCGAGGCCGGCTATCCTGCGCCGCAGGGTCCCTACTACACGGGCGTCGGCTTCAAGAACGTGGGCGACGTCGCCCGCACCATCGTCGAGGAGCACCTCGACCTCTGCCTCGCCGCCGGCATCAACCACGAAGGCATCAACGCGGAAGTCGCGAAGGGCCAGTGGGAATTCCAGATCTTCGGCAAGGGCTCCAAGAAGGCCGCCGACGAAGTGTGGATGGCCCGCTACCTGCTCCTGCGTCTCACCGAGAAGTACGGCGTGGACATCGAGTTCCACTGCAAGCCGCTCGGCGACACCGACTGGAACGGCTCGGGCATGCACGCCAACTTCTCCACCGCCTACATGCGTGAAGTGGGTGGCAAGGATTACTTCGAGAAGCTGATGGCGGCCTTCGAGGCGAACCTCGACGACCACATCGCCGTCTATGGCCCGGACAATCACATGCGCCTCACCGGCAAGCATGAGACCGCGCCGTGGAACAAGTTCTCCTACGGTGTCGCGGACCGTGGCGCGTCCATCCGCGTCCCGCACTCCTTCGTCCGCAATGACTACAAGGGCTATCTCGAGGATCGCCGCCCGAACTCCATGGGCGACCCCTACCAGATCGCCTCCCAGATCCTGAAGACCATTGCGTCGGTCTCCACCGACGTCTCGGCTGCGGCCTGACCACTTCGCCACGGCGCCCTCCGCGCGCCGTGGCTTTTTTTCCGAGGCCGAAAAGGCCTCTGAGTCCGCTCGCGACCGCCCGATCTTTTCAGGCCAGTCCATTAAGCGCGCTTTTTTGGACGCCCTTCCTCCGGCCTTCGCCGTCGAGAACGCTCCCGTCCGCGCCTGATCTTCATTCTCCAGACAGTCTCGCTCTCGCGGCGCGAGCCACCGCCCGGTGGGAACCGCGCCATCTCCGTCGCACCGTCGGTGAAGCTGGTGTAAGCAGGGATAGTCCTTGCGCCGGGAGCCGCTGATGTCCGCCGACTGGAATGCCAGCCAGTATCTGAAATTCGAGGACCAGCGCACCCGCCCGGCGCGCGACCTCCTCGCGGCGGTGCCGCTTCAGGAGGCGGCGTTCGTGGTGGACCTGGGGTGCGGACCCGGCAATTCCACCGAAATCCTGGCGCAGCGCTTTCCCGATGCTGAAGTGCTCGGCCTGGACACCTCTCCGGCCATGCTGGAGGCCGCCCGCGCGCGCCTGCCGGGCGTGACGTTCGACCTTGCGGACGCCTCCACCTTCACCCTGCCGAAGCCGGCGGATCTCATCTACGCCAACGCCGTGCTGCAATGGGTGCCGGACCATCCGACCCTGCTGCCGCGTCTCATGTCCCTGCTGGCGCCTGGCGGGGTGCTGGCGGTGCAGATGCCGGACAATCTGGAGGAGCCGTCCCACGTGGCCATGCGCGAGACGGCCATGTCCGGCCCCTGGGCGGACACGCTCCACGCCGCGACCCGCGCGCGCACCGTGCTGCCGGAGCCCGGCGCCTATTACGACATGCTGAAGCCCCACGCGGGGGCGGTGGACCTCTGGCACACCATCTACAACCATCCCCTCGACGGCATCCCGGCCATCGTGGAGTGGGTGAAGGGCACGGGCCTGCGGCCCTTCATCGATCCGCTGGAGGGGGACGAGCGCGTGCAGTTCCTGGAGGAATACGCCGCCCGACTCGCGGATTCCTACCTGCCGCGGGTGGACGGCAAGGTGCTCCTCGCCTTCCCCCGCTTCTTCATCGTGGCGGTGAAGTAAAAGCCCGCGCGGCGCGTAAGCGTTGCGGGCCGTGTCCGCAAAAACTCCTCACCAGCTCGGCAGCACCGCGCCCTTGAAGGTCTCAAGGATGAAGGTGCGCGTCTCCGGCGAGTGATAGGTCTCGACGAAGGTCTTCACCCACGGCTTGTCCTTGTCCTGGGCGCGCACGGCGATGACATTCACGTAGGGGCCCTTGGGATCCTCGCGCAGGATGGGGTCCTTGACCGGGTCGAGGCCGGCTTCCTTGGCATAATTGGTGTTGATACCAGCCGCCGCGAGGTCGGGGAGGGAGCGGGGCAGCTGGGCCGCGTCGATCTCCACGAACTTCAGCTTCTTCGGGTTCTCCACCACGTCCACCACGGAGGCCTTCACGCCGACGCCATCCTTGAGCTTGATGATGCCCTTGTCGGCGAGCAGCAGCAGCACGCGGCCGCCGTTGGTGGGATCATTCGGGATACCGATGGACGATCCCGCAGGGATGTCCGCGAACGTCTTGTACTTGGTGGAATAGATTCCGATGGGGAAGTTCACCGTGGTGCCCACGGAGACGATCTTGTAGCCGCGATCGGCGATCTGGTTGTCGAGATAGGGCTGGTGCTGGAAGGAATTGGCCTCCAGGTCGCCGGACGACAAGGCGGCGTTCGGCACCACATAGTCGGAGAACTCGATCACCTTGATGTCGAGCCCCTTCTTGGCCGCCTCTTCCTTCACCTTCTCCAGGATCTGGGCGTG
>JAEZMT010000193.1 GCA_023442085.1 Pseudomonadota bacterium
GTCGATGGGCGCGCCATCGCTCGCCTCGGCGACGCCGAACACCACCAGTTCGGCGCCCGCGAAACTGGAAGAGATGCTCACCTTGTGCTGCGACACCGACAAAACGAGCCGGTCGGCCCGGGCGGGCACAGCAAAAAGGCTCGCCAGCAGGGCAAGGCCGACGAGCGCGAGGCGGTGAAACCGCGCGGTTGCCGTCCTGGCGCGGGGGCGGGCGGCGCTCATCGCACTGTCTCCACCACGTTGACGGCAAAGGTATCACCCGGCGCGGTCACCAGCTCTGCGCCCACGCGCACCGCCACCGACAGCACCAGAAGGCCGAGGAGCAGGCGCAGGTTTTCCGCCTTGAGCGTCTGCCCCGTGCGGGCGCCGAATTGGGCGCCGACCGTGCCCCCGATCATCATCACCAGCGCCAGCACGGCATCCACCGTGCCGTTGGCGACCGCGTGCAGCACGGTTGCGGCCGCCATGGTGACAAGGGTGAGTACGAGGGAGGTGCCGACGGAGGTCTGGGTCGGCACCCGCAGCAGATAGATCAGCGCCGGCACGAGAATGAAGCCGCCGCCCACGCCCAGCACGGCGCCGAGCAGGCCGATGACGTAACCGATGGCCACCACCGGCAGGGCCGAGATGTAGATGCGCGAGCGGCGAAAGCGCATCTTCAGCGGCAGGCGCATGAAGGCGGGGCGGGTGCCCGGCCGGCGGACCGGGCGTGGCGCGCCGGATCGCGCCCTGACGATGGCGCGGACGCTCTCCACCAGCATCAGCAGGCCGATGCCGCCGAGGAGCAGCATGTAGGAGAGGCGGATGGTGAGATCCACCTGCCCGACGGTGCGCAGCCAGAGAAAGAGCAGCACGCCGGACACTGTGCCGACGAGGCCGCCCGAGAGCAGCACCCACGCGAGCGTCGTATCCACCATCCCCTTGCGCCAGTAGGACAAGGCACCGGACAGGGACGAGGCCGCCATGTACGGGGAGACGCTGGCCACCGCCACCGCCGGCGGGACGCCTGTGAAGATGAGGAGCGGCGTCATAAGGAAGCCGCCGCCGACGCCGAACATGCCGGAGATGAAGCCGACCGCGAGGCCCATCGCGAGGATCGTGAAGATGGCGACGGGCAGCTCGGCGATGGGCAGGTAGATCGTCACGGGCCGGCTTTCGGTACGTGGGGATGGGCGAGCCTATAGCGGTTCGTCCCAGAAGGCGAAAGCTGTAGCTATCCCATTGACTTAAAGGCATAGGCCCCGCGCCGCGCCTCGGCGGCGAGGGCGATTAGGATGTGGGCGAGTCCGCGCCCCATCCGCGCGCGGGAGACGCCGGCCGGCCGGCCGTCCCGCCGCGGCAGATGGACGAACAGCACCGGCCGGCGACGCCCGCTTGTGTTTGCCGACCAGCCGAGAGCGTGGAAATAGCTGGCGTTGCAGAGGTATCGCCCGGCATCCCGCGACGGGCCGGCGGCGATGCCGGCGCGGCGCAGCGCGTTGGCCAGCGGCTCGGCCGGCACGCCGGAGCGCAGGAACGGTGGCCCTCCTGCCGAAAGGCGTCGCGACGGAGGATGGCGCCGGGCAGCGTCGGGTGCGGCCCGAGCGGCATTGGCCGCGAGCCTCTCGATGGACACGCTGCGGCGCCGGGCCGCGACCCCCAGGAGCAGCACCGCGTCGGGATCGAGCGCCTCAAGCCGGGCATCGAGATGCGCCAGCGCATCCCAGCGGGTGGGCAGGACTTCCCGCACGATCTCGATGCCCGAGAGCGCCGGGCGGCGCAGGCGCAGCAGATCACCCGCCAAGAGTTCGGAGGGGTTTACCGGCACGCCCGGAAACGGGCCGAACGCACAGACGAGAATGCGCAACGGCCGGTTCATCGCGCTAAAGCCCGATGAGGCCGGCGATCTCCGCCGCCGCGAGGGCGGGCGAGAGGGCGCCCTCGGCCACCTCGCGCTCCAGCGCCGGCAGCCGCGCTTTGACGCCGGCATCGTGGGCGATCTTTTCGGCGAGGCGCTCGTTCAGCAGCGTCCACATCCAGCGCACCTGCTGGGCGCGGCGGGTGGTGGCGAAGGTGCCGGCCGCCTCGCATTTCTGCCGGTGCAGGACGACCTGTTCCCACACGCCTGGAATGCCGTCGCCGGTGAGAGCGGAATAGGTGAGCACCGGCGGCGACCAGTGCGCGTCCCGCGCCCCGAGGAGGTGCAGCGCGGCACGATATTCGCCGGCGGCGGCCCGGGCGCGGGGGATGTTGTCGCCGTCCGCCTTGTTCACGGCCACGATGTCGGCCAGCTCCAGCACGCCCTTCTTGATGCCCTGCAGTTCATCGCCCGCGCCGGGCAGCATGAGCACGAGGAAGGTATCGGTGAGGTCGGCCACCGCCGTCTCCGACTGGCCGACGCCCACCGTCTCCACCAGCACCACGTCGAACCCGGCCGCCTCGCACAGGAGCATGGTCTCGCGCGTCTTGGCCGCGATGCCGCCCAGCGTGCCGCCCGATGGGGAGGGGCGGATGAAGGCGGCGGGATCGACGGACAGCCGCGCCATGCGCGTCTTGTCGCCGAGGATCGAGCCGCCCGTGCGGGTGGAGGAGGGGTCCACGGCCAGCACGGCCACCTTGTGCCCCAGCCCCGTCAGATAGGTGCCGAGCGCATCGATGGTGGTAGATTTGCCGACCCCCGGCACGCCGGTGATGCCGATGCGATAGGCGTTGCCGGTCTTCGGCAGCAGCGACTGGAGCAGGGCCTGGGCGCGGCGGCGATGATCTGCGCGGCGCGATTCCACAAGGGTGATGGCCCGCGCCAGCGCGGCCCTCTCTCCGTTCGCGACGCCTGCGGCCAGCTTCTCGTCGTCATGCACCGCGGCGGTCATCAAGGCTCCCCCATTACGCAAAACTTAGCGGAACTCCCGCTCAAGCGTGAACGTTCTTGTCGCATCTTTCCACTCATACGGAGGACGAGCCGATGAATTGGGATCGCATCGAAGGCAACTGGAAGCAGTTCACGGGCAACCTCAAGGCCCAGTGGGGCAAGCTCACCGACGACGACCTCACCGAGATCAACGGGAACCGCGAGGTTCTCGAAGGCAAGCTGCAGGAACGCTACGGTTATGCGAAGGACGAGGTGAAGCGCCAGGTCGATACCTGGTCCACCAACATCCGGACCATGTGACGCCGAACGAACCTGCAAGGATGGCCCTAGCGCCAACGCCCCGCGCCTCCCGGCGCGGGGCTTTTCGTATGGGGGTGGGCGTTACGGGCCGTGCCGCGTGATGCCGCTCTGGTCCAGTTGGGCCAGTGCATCCGCTGCGCGCACGCCGCAGATCACGATATCGGGCGCGATCTCGATGAGCGGAACGAGCGCGAAGGCACGCTCCATGAGCCGCGGATGGGGGATTTCGAGATCATCTTCCCGAACCGTCTCGTCACCGAACAGCAGAATGTCGATATCGATGCGGCGCGGGCCGAACCGCACTTCGTTCGGGCGGTCACGGCCGAGCATGCGCTCGACCTTAAGCCCAAGCGCCAACAGGCTTCTGGACCCGATGGGGCTGTCCACCTCCACCACCTGGTTGAGATAGGGCCCTTGGGGGACGGGCCCCCACGGCGGCGTCTCGTAATAGGATGAACTGCGGCGCAGGGTGAGCCCGGCGCGGCACAGGGTGGCGAGGGCCTGCGCCATGGTCTCTTCGCGATCGCCGACATTTGAGCCGAGGCAGAGATAGGCGATTGTCACGAGGCGTCCCGGATGGCTTCGGCCACGCGGGCGGCCTGCACATGGGCGGCCACGTCGTGCACGCGGATAATCTCGACGCCATCCATGATGGCGATGACGTTGGAGGCGATCGTGCCCGGGACCCGTTCCGCCGGCGTCGTCTGGATCACCTTGCCGATCAGGGACTTGCGCGAGGTGCCGAGGAGGATGGGAAGGCCCAGCACGCGCAGCTCCGGCAGGCGGCGAATGGCGGCGAGGTTCTGCGGGAAGCTCTTGCCGAAGCCGATGCCGGGGTCCAGCACCAGCTTCTCCCGCTTCACGCCGGCGCGGTCGGCGATGTCCAGCACGCGCTCGAAGAATCCCAGCATCTCGGTCACGATATCGAGGGATTCATCCACCTCAGTGCGGTTGTGCATCACGACCGCCGCCGCATCGTGGTCCGCCACCACTTTGGCCATGTCCGGATCGCGGGTGAAGCCCCAGACATCGTTCACGATGCTGGCACCGGCCTCCAGCGCCCGGCGGGCGACGTCGGCCTTGTACGTATCCACCGAAACCGGAACGCCCATCTCCGCCACAAGGGCGGGAATAACCGGGGCGATGCGCGCCCACTCGTCTTCAGCCGCCACCGGCGTGTGGCCCGGCCGCGTCGATTCGCCGCCCACGTCCAGCATATCCGCGCCCTCCGCCACGAGCCGCCGGGCATTGGCCAGCGCGTCGTCCGGTGCCGCGCTGCGGCCGCCGTCGGAGAAGGAATCGGGCGTCACATTGAGGATGCCCATGATGAGGGTGCGCGGCCCAAGCGCAAGGGCGTGGCCGCGTGCAAGAAGGGATCGGGAAGGAGCAGCGGGCATGATGGGGACCAGTTGAGTGATGCCCACTCAAGCCCGCCGCGTATCGGTTTGGCAAGGCGGCCCTGTGGCGCCGCCCGATCTTTGACAACCGGCGCGTCGGCGCCGCTTCGGGTCTACTGCGCGGCGACGCCGGTGCCGATGGGGCAGGACACGCCGGTGCCGCCGAGGCCGCAATAGCCGTTGGGGTTCTTCGCCAGATACTGCTGGTGGTAGCCCTCGGCGAAATAGAACGGCCCAAGCTCGGCGATTTCGGTGGTGATGGCGGGAAAGCCGCGCGCCTTCAGCGCCGGCCCATATGCCGCCTTTGCTGCCTCCGCCTCGGCCCCCTGCTCGGGGCTGGTGACGTAGATGCCGGAGCGGTACTGCGTGCCCACGTCATTGCCCTGGCGCATGCCCTGGGTGGGATCGTGGCTCTCGAAGAACAGCTTCAGCAGTTCGCCGTAGGACACGACCGCCGGGTCGTAGACCACCAGCACCGCTTCGGTATGGCCGGTATTTCCGGAGCAGACCTCCTCATAAGTGGGGTTCGGCGTATGGCCGGCGACATAGCCGACCGCCGTCGCCCACACGCCGGGCTGCTGCCAGAACTTGCGCTCGGCGCCCCAGAAGCAGCCCAGGGCGAATACTGCGGTCTCGAAGCCCTGGGGGTACGGACCCTTGAGGGCGTGACCATTGACGTAATGGACTTCCGCGGTGGGGATGGCACCGGCGCGGCCGGGGAGGGCATCGGCGGCGGTGGGCAGGTCGAGGGACTTCTTCAGCCAGAACATGGCGGGCTCCTCGTTTCGCGGCACACGGGCATCGGACCCTGCGGCCGCGTCATGGTTTTGGATGGGGCAGCCGGGAAACCCCGCTGGATCCCCAATATGGGGATGCGGCCGCGCTTGCGCGAGGGGGACGCCGAAGAGGGAGTTGTTGAGCGCTCAGCCGATCTCGAAGCGCGAGCGCTCGCGCACGCGGCCGAGACCCATCAGCATAAGCCCCACGAGCATCAGAAGCGCGAAGGCCGGCATGGAGAGGAGCGGCAGCAGAACGCTGTTCCAAACCGCCGGCATCCCGGCCTTCGCGGAGGTCTCCGCCCGCTCCAGGCTGCCCGGCGACAATGCGAACCAGGCGTCTCCGGCCGAGGTGAAGACGAGGCCAGCCGCTGCGATGGAGCGCGTGCCATCCACGATGAGCGCGACGAAGCCGCCGGCCAGCAGCCAGAACCCGGCGAAGCGGAGCAGGAAACGGATCATGGAACGGCGCGCGGCTCCTGGGGGCGAAGGCTCGACGGCTCCCATTTAGTCAGGATCGCGCGCAAATGCACGTCGGTAGGTCGATCATCCCTATTGCAGGGAAGGGGCAGATCCGCCGCAGGGCACGTGCATCTATGCGGAGACGAAGCCTACTTAGTCTATTAATATGATAAATTAGATTGACTTAATTAAATAAGTACGCAAGCTGGATGGGAATAACGGAGTTTCCCATGAGCGCGTCCCTGTCTCCCGCCACCCCGCCGGACCTGTTCTGGTTCATCCCGACCCATGGTGACGGCTCTTATCTCGGCTCGGAGACGCAGCAGCGGCCGCCGGAGTTCGCCTATTTCCGCGAGGTGGCGCAGGCGGTGGACCGGCTCGGATTCAAGG
>JAEZMT010000219.1 GCA_023442085.1 Pseudomonadota bacterium
CGCTGAAGCCGCTGACGGCGCGCATCGAGCATGGGATCGGCCGGCTGGCCGGCCTCGGGCGGCGGCAGCGAGGCCGGGGCGGCGGGACGACGCGGCGCCGGCGCACGCTCCGGCTGACGCTCGGCCGCCCTTTCCGGGGCGCGGTCTTGGGTGCGCTCCTGGTTGCGCTCCTGAGTGCGATCCTGGGGCCGCTCGCGGGCGGAAGGCGCGGGGGCCTCGGCGTCCTGTTCCTCCGGGGCAACGAGATCATCCACGGACAGGCGGGGCGTCGCGTTGCGGCCGGCGCGGGCCGGGCGGGCGGCCGGGGGAGCCGCGGGCTCCTCGGCCTCGTCCTCGCCGGCGGGATAGGAGCGCTCGATCTGCCGGGTCAGCCGGTCCAGCTGGCGCAGCACCAGCCCCATGGCGGTGATGACGAAACCGCCCGAAGCGGCCACCGCGCCGGTGGTGATGAGCGTATTGCCGAAGGCCGAGACGTAGATCGTCACCCCAAGGCCGATCACCGCCAGCCCGGCGAGAGCGATGAGAACGCCGAGAAGGACCAGGAACCACCACATCTCGCACCCCACTTCCGCTTGCCGGCCTCAGCCGTTCTTAATCAAAGGTGGTACCTCGCCGCGAAAATCGGCCGCTTCAAGGTTGTTTGATGGCGAACGCAACCCTATCTAGGTCCACGCTCGGACATGTCGTATACCCGGTATGCCGCCGGGGCAGCGATTTCGCCCCGGGCGAGACGCCGGATAGATTGCGGAGATGTTTCATGTCCTTCACGCTGCCCGACCTGCCCTATGCCTACGACGCGCTGGCGCCCTACATGTCGCGCGAAACGCTGGAATACCACCACGACAAGCATCATCTCGCTTATGTCAACAATGGCAACAATCTCCTAAAGGGAACTGAATTTGAAGGGAAAACCCTTGAGGAGATCGTCGTGGGCTCGTTCGGCAAGAACGCCCCGCTCTTCAACAACGCCGGCCAGCACTACAACCACCTCCATTTCTGGAACTGGATGAAGCCCAACGGCGGCGGACCCATCCCCGGCGAGCTGGAAAAGAAGATCATCGAGGACCTCGGCTCGGTTGAGAAATTCAAGGAGGACTTCATCGCCGCCGGTGTCGGCCAGTTCGGCTCGGGCTGGGCGTGGCTCGCGCTCAAGGACGGCAAGCTCTCCATCATGAAGAGCGCCAACGGCGAGAACCCGCTGGTGCACGGCGCGACCCCGCTGCTCGGCGTCGACGTGTGGGAGCACTCCTATTACATCGACTACCGCAACCGTCGTCCCGACTACCTGAAGGCGTTCGTCGAGCACCTGATCAACTGGGACTACGTGGCCGAGCTTTACAGCAAGGCCGGCTGACCCTGACCCCCGGGCTTGCGCCGCTCCGCGAGGGGTGGCGCAAGCCTGACGGCGAATGCCTGCCGCGCAGGCTTGACGGCGCCCGCGAGTTGCGAGGCGCCGTTTTTCTTTTCCTGCGAGTGATTGACTCTGCCTCGCAAGAACAAGATGCCGCCTTAACTTACCGTCCGTCAGCTATGCTGCCTCATTTGTTCCCGAAGCTGCCTTATTTTTTTGCAGCGCCAGGCATAATTTTGTTGCGATCCGCCTCTACTCCATCTTAGCTGTGTTCCGCGTAGCCACCTGCGGTATGATGGTGGAGTGCCGCGCTGGGGGCCCGGGAGTGATCCTGGAAACGGCGCGACGGAGTTGGGTTCGGGATCCTCCATCAATGTCGTTCCTCGAAATCGAACGTCGGCCGGGCGCGATCGCGGACGCCTGCGCCGTTGTCCTGATCGCCGGCGTGGCGGTCATCGCCGCTCTCACCTTTTCCGATTACGGCCTCGGCTGGGATGACTTCACTCACTCCCAGTATGGCGACCTGCTGTATTCCTACTTCTCGTCGGGATTGACGCAGCGGAAAGTCTTTTCCTTCGTCAACCTCTATTACTACGGCGGCGGCTTCGACCTCGCCGCCGCGGCCATCGCCAAGGCCCTGCCGTTCGTCGATGTGTTCGACATCCGCCGTCTGCTGGGCGCGCTGGTGGGCATCATCGGCTTTCTGCTGGTGTGGCGGACCGGGCGGCGCCTCGCCGGCCCCTGGGGCGGTCTCGCTGCCGTTGCGCTGCTGATGATCTGCCCGCTCTACTACGGGCACATGTTCATGAACGCGAAGGATGCGCCCTTCGCGGTCGCGGTGGCGGGCGTGCTTTATGCCTGCGTGCGCGCGTTCGATGAATTTCCCCAGCCGTCGCCCCGCACCGTCACGCTGTTCGGCCTCTTCCTCGGCCTCGCGGTCGGCACGCGCGTGCTCGGCCTGCTGTGCGGCGTCTATCTCTCCGCGGCCATCGCCTTCGTGCTGGCGGTCGAATGCGTGCGGCTCGGCATCAAGCCGGCGGTGCTGCGCACCCTGCGCTTCACCGGCCTGTTGCTGCTGGCGATGCCGCTCGCCTATTTCGTGCTGGGCATGGTCTGGCCCTGGGGCGTCGCGGAGCCGCTCAACCCGCTCGTGGCGCTGAAGTATTATTCCCACTTCTGGGAAGTGCCGTGGCGCGAGATGTTCGAGGGCCGGCCCATCCTCGTGCCGGACATGCCGCGCACCTATGTGCCGACGCTCTTCTCCGTGCAGATGCCCGAGCTGTTCCTCGGCCTCGCGGTGGCCGGCGCGGCGGGGGCCATCGTCTCGGCGCTCGTGGGCAAGGACACCCCGGCGAAGCGCGCCCGGCTTGTGCTCATCCTCACCGCCGCCGCCTTCCCGGTGCTGCTCACGGTTGTCACCCGCCCGGTGATGTACAACGGCATCCGCCACTTCGTGTTCGTGACGCCTGCGCTGGCGCTGCTCGGTGGTTATGCGGCGTCCTGGCTCTGGCAGAAGGCGCAGGGCCTGCCGCGCCTCGCCCAGGCGGCCG
>JAEZMT010000263.1 GCA_023442085.1 Pseudomonadota bacterium
GCGCGAGCCCCGACGCCGCGTCCGAGGCGACCGGCGGCACCCAGAGCATTGAGCGCGCGGTGGCGCTGCTGATGCTGGTGGGACGCGCCGGGGCAGAGGGCGCCCGCCTTGCTGATCTCGTGGCCAGTTCCGGCCTCTCCAAGCCCACCGTGCGGCGAGTGCTGCTTGCATTGGTGCGCGCCGGGCTGGTGGACCAGGACGAGGCAAGCCGCCGTTATCACGTGGGGCCGGAGGCTTATGTGCTGGGCACGCTGGCCGCCCCGCGCTTCGGCATTCATGCCCTCGCCCTCGACGGCCTCTCCCGTATCGCCCGCCAGAGCGGTGACTGCGCGTTCCTCTCCGTGCCGCGCGGGACGGTCTCCGTGTGCCTGCATCGGGAGGAGGGCACCTGGCCCATCCGCACCCATGTGCTGCAGGCCGGTGACCGGCACCCCCTCGGCATCGGTGCGGGCGGCCTTGCCATCCTTGCCGCCCTCCCGGAAGCCGAGGCGGGGCGGATCATCGAAGCCAATGCGGCCGCGCTCACGGCCTATCCCGGCTATTTCCCCGATCTGCTGCGACGCGCCATGGGCGAGACCCGCGCGCGCGGCTATGCGCTCAATCCCGGCCTCTATGTCGCTGGCTCGTGGGGCATCGGCGTGCCGGTGATCGGCCCGGACGGGCGCCCCCTCGGCGCGCTGTCGCTCGCCGCCATCGAGAGTCGGCTCGGCGGGGAGCGGCAGAGAGAGCTGGTGCCGCTGCTCCAGCGCGAAGCCGCCGCGCTGGAGGCGAAGTTGGGTGGCAGCGAGCGGGGGCCCCCGCAGCGCCCGGCCCGTTCCGTTGCCCGCACGGCGCCCTGACTGTCTTCGATTTTCCGGAGTGATGTGAATGTCCGCACCTGCCCAGACCGTTGCCGAGGCCCCGCGCGGCGGCGTCGCGCGCACCAGCCGTCGGGTGATGAACCTCTCCCATTTCCTGCGCCAGGCAGCGCGGCGGCTGCCGGCCCATATCGCCTTCGTTCAGGGCGATCGCACGGTGACGTGGGCGCAGATGGATGCCCGCGTGGATGCGATGGCGGCGGAACTGGCCGCCCGCGGCGTCGTCAAGGGTGACCGCATCCTCGTGCAATCCAAGAACTGCCTCGAAATGTTCGAGAGCATGTTCGCTGCCTTCCGGCTGGGTGCGGTGTGGGTACCCACCAATTTCCGCCAGACACCCGGGGAGGTCGCCTATCTCGCCTCCGCCTCCGGCGCGAGCGTGATGATCTGCCACCACGATTTTCCCGAGCATGTGGAGGCCGTGCGCGCGGAGGCCCCGGCGCTCCGCGAGGTCATCGCCATCGGTGCCGCGGATTTCGGCGCGGACTATGGCGCCCTCGTCGCCGCTCGCCTCGGTGAGAGGGTTCCGGTGGCGGACGTGGAGCATGACGACCCCTGCTGGTTCTTCTTCACCTCCGGCACCACCGGGCGGCCCAAGGCGGCGGTGCTGACCCACGGCCAGATGGCCTTCGTCATCACCAACCACCTCTGCGACCTGATGCCGGGCACCACGGAGCAGGACGCCTCCCTCGTGGTGGCGCCGCTGTCCCACGGCGCGGGCGTGCATCAGTTGGTGCAGGTGGCGCGGGGGGTGAAGACCATCCTCATGCCCTCCGAGCGGTTCGATGCCGCCGAGGCGTGGCGGCTGGTCGAGGAGTGGCGGGTGACAAACATGTTCACCGTGCCCACCATCACCAAGCTGCTCACCGAGCACCCCTCGGTGGACCAGTTCGACCACTCCTCCCTGCGGTATGTGATCTATGCCGGCGCGCCCATGTACCGGGAGGACCAGAAGTTCGCGCTGAGGAAGCTCGGCAAGGTTCTGGTGCAGTATTTCGGCCTCGGCGAGGTGACGGGCAACATCACTGTCCTGCCGCCCCATCTCCACGATCCCGAGGACGGGCCGCATGTGAAGCTCGGCACCTGCGGCTTCGAGCGCACCGGCATGCAGGTCCAGATCCAGGACGATGCCGGCGGCGAGGTCGCGCCCTTCGAGACCGGGGAGATCTGCGTCTGCGGGCCGGCGGTGCTGGCGGGCTACTACGACAATCCGGAGGCCAATGCGAAAGCGTTCCGCAACGGCTGGTTCCGCACCGGCGATCTCGGCCACATGGACACCGAGGGCTTCATCTACATCACCGGACGCGCCTCCGACATGTACATTTCGGGCGGCTCCAACGTGTATCCGCGCGAGGTCGAGGAGAAGGTGCTCACCCATCCCGCCATCGCCGAGGTGGCTATCCTCGGCGTGCCGGACCCCATGTGGGGCGAGGTGGGCGTCGCCGTGTGCGTGCCGCGCGAGGGGCAGAGCGTGAGCGAGGAGGAACTGATCGCGTTCCTCGATGGCAAGGTCGCCCGCTACAAGCTGCCCCGGCGCGTGCATTTCTGGGACGCGCTGCCGAAATCCGCTTACGGCAAGATTACCAAGAAGATGGTGCGTGAGGCCCTGGCCGAGCGCGGGCTCATCTGAGCCGCCGTCCTGCCTAAAACACCCTCAGGGAGAAACGCCGTGTCGAGACCGGGAAGCGTGATCGTGACGGGTGGTGCCTCGGGCATCGGCCTAGCCGTGGTGGAGGAACTGCTGGCCGAGGGCTGGCGCGTCGTCGCCGCCGACCTCGTGCCGGAGAGCATCGAGAAGGCGCGGGCCGCGCTCGCGGGCCATGGCGATCAGGTGCGGGTCGTCCAGGCCGACATTTCCGATGAGGCGCAGGTGGTGAAGCTCGTCGCCGAGACGGAGAGTGGGTTCGGCCCGCTGTGGGGGGTGGTCAACTCCGCCGGCATCGCCCGCGACATCCCCGCCCTCGACACGTCCGCCGACATCTTTCGCAAGATCCTCGACGTGAACGTCATCGGCACCTTTCTCGTGGCGCGTGAGGCGGCGAAGGTGATGCAGGCGCGCAGCGCCGGCTCCATCGTCAACATCGCGTCCGTCTCGGGCATCCAGGGCAATCTCGGCCGCGCCGCCTACGGCTCGTCCAAGGGCGCGGTGGTGGTGTTGACGAAGATCCTCGCGGTGGAGTTCGCGGCCCTCGGCATCCGCGTCAACGCCATCGCGCCGGGGCCGGTGGATACCCCGCTGGTTCAGGCGGTTCACACCGATCAGGCCCGCGCCGCATGGACCGCGCGCGTGCCGCTCAACCGCTATGCGCAGCCCAAGGAAATGGCGGGGACCATCGCCTTCCTGCTCGACCCCGAGAAGTCCTCCTATGTCACCGGCCAGACCATCAGCGTGGATGGCGGCTTCACCGCCGCCGGCCTGATCGGCGTGTGACGCCCGCCCCGGTTCTGGCATTCTGTGCAGGCCGAATCGCGCGCCGTCGGGCGCAGGGTCAGCCGGCGCGGGAACGCCAGTTGCCGGGAGGCCGGGATGGAGGAGAGCGGCCAAGTCTTCGACCTTGCCATCGTGGGCGGCGGCATCAATGGCTGCGGCATCGCCCGCGATGCCGTGGGGCGCGGCCTCTCCCTGGTGCTGTTCGAGAAGGGTGATCTCGCCTCCGGCACCTCGTCCGCCTCCACCAAGCTGATTCATGGCGGGCTGCGCTATCTCGAATATTACGAGTTCCGGCTGGTGCGCGAGGCGCTGGCCGAGCGGGAGGTGCTGTGGGGCATCGCCCCGCATATCGTCTGGCCGCTGCGCTTCGTGCTGCCCCACCATCCGGGCCTGCGCCCGGCCTGGATGCTGCGGCTCGGCCTGTGGCTCTACGATCATATCGGCGGCCGCCGCCTGCTGCCGCCCACCTGCACGCTCGACCTCAGGCACGATCCCGCCGGCCAGCCGCTGCGGCCGGGCTATGGCCGGGCTTTCGAATATTCCGACTGCTGGGTGGAGGATGCCCGCCTCGTGGTGCTCAACGCCCGCGATGCCGCCGACCGGGGCGCATCCATCCGCCCGCGCACCCGCGTGACCGGCGCGCGGCGGGAGGGCGCGCTCTGGGTGATCGAGACCGAGCATGAGGACCAGCCAGCGACGGTGAAGGCGCGGGCGCTGGTGGATGCCGCCGGCCCCTGGGCGGGCGAGGTGCTGGACGTGCTGAAGGCCGGCCGGGGCGAGGCGCACGCGCCGCTGCGCCTCGTTCAGGGCAGCCACATCGTGGTGCCGCGCCTCTATGCGCACGACCGCTGTTACATCTTCCAGAATGCCGACGGCCGCATCATCTTCGCCATCCCCTACGAGGGCGACTTTACCCTCATCGGCACCACCGACCGCGACTTTTCCGGCCATCCGGAGGACGTGCACGCGACGCCGGAGGAGGTCGCCTATCTCTGCGCGGCGGCGAGCGAGTATTTCGCCGCCTCCATCGCCCCGGAGCAGGTGGTGTGGACCTATTCCGGCGTGCGCGCCCTCTATGACGACGGGGCGACCGCGGCCCAGTCGGCGACGCGGGACTATGTGCTCACCCTCGACGCGCCTGACGAGGGCGCGCCGCTCCTCACCGTGTTCGGCGGCAAGATCACCACCTATCGCCGGCTGGCGGAGGCAGCGCTGGCGCGGCTCGCGCCGCACTTCCCGCACCTCGGGGCACCCTTCACCGCCAGGGCGCCGCTCCCGGGCGGCGACTTTCCCCGGCAGGGCTACGAGGCGCTGGTGCGGGCCCTGCGCGGCGCCTTCCCGGCGCTCGATCCCGCGTTGCTGGCCCGGCTCGCGCGGGCCTATGGCACGTCCGCCTTCCAACTGCTGGAGGGTGTCACCGAGGAGGACGATCTCGGCGATTGGTTCGGCGCGCATCTGTGCGCCCGCGAGGTGGACTATCTGATGGACCGGGAATGGGCGCAGACCGGCGCTGACGTGCTGTGGCGGCGGTCCAAGCTCGGCCTGCGCACTGCGCCGCACGCGGTGGCGGCGCTCGACGCCTACATGGCGGCGCGCCGCGCCTGAGAGACAGAACTAGGGAGGACGCCATGGCCGCCTACATTCTCGCCATCGACCAGGGCACCACCTCCTCGCGCGCGCTTCTGGTGCGGCAGGATGGCTCCGTCGCGGCGCTGGCGCAGGAGGAACTGCCGCAGCACTTCCCCGCATCCGGCCATGTGGAGCAGGAAGCGGAGGATATCTTCGGCACCGTGCTCCGCTGCTGCCGCGCGGTGCTGGCCAAGGCCGGCGCCACGGCTTCGGACATCGCGGCCATCGGCATCACCAACCAGCGCGAGACGACCCTCGTGTGGGAGCGGGCGACCGGGCGCGCCATCCACCGCGCCATCGTCTGGCAGGATCGCCGCACGGCCGAGACCTGTGCGCAACTGGAGGCGGAGGGTCACGGAGCGCTGGTCAGCGCGCGCACCGGCCTGCTGCTCGATCCCTATTTTTCCGCCACCAAGATCGCCCACATCCTTGATGCCGTACCCGGCGCGCGGGAGCGGGCCGGGACCGGGGAACTGGCGTTCGGCACAGTGGACAGCTTCCTTCTGTATCGCCTCACCGGCGGCCGCGCGCATGTGACCGATGCCACGAATGCCGCCCGCACCCTGCTCTTCGACATTCATCGCGGGGCGTGGGACGACGATCTCCTCGCGGTGTTCGGCGTGCCGCGTGCTTTGCTTCCCCAAGTGAAGGACTGCGCCGCGGATTTCGGCACCACCGATCCGGCGCTGTTCGGCGGGCCCATCCCCATCCGTGGCGTGGCGGGGGACCAGCAGGCGGCCATGGTGGGGCAGGCGTGCTTCGCGCCCGGCATGGTGAAATCCACCTACGGCACCGGCTGCTTCGCCCTGCTCAATACCGGCACGACGCCCGTCGCCTCCTCCAGCCGGCTGCTGACCACCATCGCCTACCAGATTGGCGGGCGGCGCACCTACGCGCTGGAAGGCTCCATCTTCGTGGCCGGCGCGGCGGTGCAGTGGCTGCGCGACGGGCTGAAGATCATCTCCGCCGCCAGCGAGAGCGACCGCCTCGCCGCCGAGGCCGACACAGGACAGGACGTCATCCTGGTGCCGGCCTTTGTCGGGCTCGGCGCGCCCTACTGGCGGCCGGACGTGCGCGGCGCCCTCTTCGGTCTCACCCGCGCGACGGGTCCTGCGGAACTGGCGCGGGCGGCACTGGAGAGCGTGTGCTTCCAGACGGTGGACCTCATCGATGCCATGCGCGCGGATTGGCCGGACGGCGACACCGTGCTGCGCGTGGACGGCGGCATGACCGCCTCGGATTTCACCATGCAGCGCCTTGCCGACCTGCTGGGCGCGCCGGTGGACCGGCCTGTGCAGAAAGAGACGACCGTGCTCGGCGCCGCCTATCTCGCCGGCCTCGAATGCGGCTTCTTCCCGCCGCCGGACGTGTTCGCCGGCCAGTGGCGGCTGGAGCGGCGCTTCACGCCGCAGATGCTGCCTGAAGTGCGTGCCGGCCGCATCGCCCAGTGGCGGGATGCGGTGGGGCGGCTGATCGGCGGGGTGTGAGACGGGCTCCTATGCATTGACTTGCCGCCGCGTCGGCGCCGAATTGACCGAACGACTCGGGGGAGAGCGCCATGGTCCGGGACGACAGTTTCTCGGCGGAGGAGCGCGCCGCCATCTACCGCTGCATCGCGGAGCGCCGGGATGTGCGCCGCAACTTCCTGCCCGATGCGGTGCCCGACGCGGTGCTCGCCCGCGTGCTCGCCGCGGGCCATTCGGCGCCTTCCGTGGGCTTTCTGCAGCCGTGGAACTTCATCGTGGTGCGCTCGGAGGAGACCAAGGCGGCGCTGCATGCGGCCTTCTCCCGCGCCAATGCCGAGGCGGCGGAGATGTTCGAGGGCGAGCGGGCGCAGCTCTATCGCACGCTGAAGCTGGAAGGGCTGCGCGAGGCGCCCCTCCTCCT
>JAEZMT010000307.1 GCA_023442085.1 Pseudomonadota bacterium
CGTCCATGCGGGTGCGCAGCCCGACCCCACCACCGGCGCCCGCGCGACCCCAATCTACCAGACCACGTCCTTCGTCTTCGACGACGTGGACCATGCGGCGGCCCTGTTTGGCCTCCAGACTTTCGGCAACATCTATACCCGCATCACCAACCCCACCAAATCGGTGCTGGAAGAGCGTGTCGCGGCTCTTGAGGGGGGCACGGCCGCCCTTGCGGTCGCCTCCGGCCATGCGGCCCAGCACCTCGTCTTCCACACGCTGCTGACCCCGGGCGACGAGTTCATCGCCTCGCGCAAGCTCTACGGCGGCTCGATCAACCAGTTTTCCCATGCCTTCAAGAGCTTCGGCTGGAACGTGGTGTGGGCTGACCCGGATGACGTGTCGTCTTTCGAGCGGGCGGTTACGCCGAAGACCAAGGCGATCTTCATCGAGTCCATCGCCAATCCGGGCGGCGTGGTGACTGACGTCGCGGCCATCTCCGCCATCGCCAAGAAGGCGGGTGTGCCGCTGATCGTCGACAATACGCTGGCGACGCCCTACCTCTGGCAGCCCATCAAGGACGGTGCCGACATCGTCGTGCATTCGGCTACCAAGTTCCTGGGCGGCCACGGCAATTCCATCGGCGGCGTGATCGTGGATGCGGGCACGTTCGACTGGTCGGCCTCGGGCCGATATCCATTCCTGAGCGAGCCGCGGCCGGAATATTCCGGCATGGTGCTGCACGAGACGTTCGGCAACTTCGCCTTCGCCATCGCCGCGCGCGTGCTGGGCCTGCGCGACCTCGGGCCGGCGCTCTCGCCGTTCAACGCCTTTCTGATCCTCACCGGCATCGAAACGCTGGCCCTGCGCATGCAGCGGCACAGCGAAAATGCGCAGAAGGTGGCCGAGTGGCTTGCGGCGCACTCCAAGGTGTCCTGGGTGAGCTATCCCGGCCTTGCGAGCGACAAGTACCATGCGCTGGCGCAGAAATACCTGCCCAAGGGGGCCGGCGCAGTGTTCACCTTCGGCCTCAAGGGCGGCTACGAGGCTGGCGTGAAGCTGGTCTCGAACGTCGAGCTGTTCTCGCACCTCGCGAACATCGGCGACACCCGCTCGCTCATCATCCATCCCGCCTCGACCACCCATCGCCAGCTGACCGACGACGGCAAGACGGCGGCGGGGGCGGGGCCGGAGGTGGTGCGCCTCTCCATCGGCATCGAGGACGCGGCGGACATCATCGGCGACCTCGATCAGGCGCTGGCGAAGATCTGATATTCCAGCCGCGCGGGCTCCCACAAGCCCGCGCGGTTTCTAAATGACGATGAATGTCATCCGGGCGGGCCGTTCCCGTCGCCATAGACCTCCCGCGTCAGCTCCAGCCAGGCGCGGGCGGCGTGGGAAAGATAGCTGCCCTTCCGCCAGACGATGGCCATGTGCCACTCGGTGCCGGGCTCAGCGAGTTCCGACAGGCGCACAGCCGGCGTGCGGCGCTGGTAGGCAATGGTCTTGGGCAGGAACGCCACCCCGAGGCCCGCGCCCGCGATCTCCACGATGAAGTCGATCTGCCCGCTCCTTGCCGCCACCTGCGGCGTGAAGCCGTTGCGGGCGCAGGCATCCTCCAGCACCTGATTGAGCGCGAAGCCGCCCTCGAACAGGATGAAGGGGGACGCCGCAAGATCGGCGATCGTCACCTGCTCCTGTCCTGCAAGAGGGTGGCTCACCGGCAGCACGGCCATCAGCGGCTCGCACCGCACACCCTGTCCCTCGAAACCGTCCTTGGCGGGGAGGAGGGAGCCGGCCAGCTCCACTTCGCCCTCAAGAAGCATCTCCTCCAGCCGCTTGGAGCCGTGCTCGGTGAGGCGGATCTCGATGCCCGGATAGCGCGAGCGGAAGACTGCGAACAGGGGCGCAAACAGCGTGCTTGCGCCCAGCGGCGGCAGGCCGAGCCGCAGGCTCCCGCGCCGGAGGCCCCTGAGATCCTCCAGTTCGGCGACGAGGCCCTCACGTTCGGCCAGCAAGGTCAAGGCGCGGCGGTAGACGATCTCACCGGCGGCGGTGAGCTGGCTGCGATGGCCGATGCGGTCGAGCAGCGGCACGCCCAGCTCGTCCTCCAGCTGCTTCACGGCCTTGGAGATGGTGGGTTGGGTCGCGTTGAGGACCTTGGCGGCTGGGGAAAACCCGCCCTGCCGTACCACCTCGACGAGAGCCCTGAGCGTGCGAAGTTCCATATGATGCCTATATGGAATGGTCTTTATGCAATCAATTCATTTTCATCATGCTGCGGTGCATACTATCTTACTGGCATCGGCACTGGAGGTGCCAGCCATGCCCCAGATTCGAACTGCCCCCAAGCCCCTTCTCCGCACCCTCCGCCTCGCGCTGCACCGCAGCATGGTGGCCCAGCTCGCCGTGCTGGCTGCATTCTGGGTGGCGGGAGAGGCTTTCGTGCGGTTGGTGAAGCTGCCGGTTCCGGGCGGCATCTTGGGCATGGCGGTCGTCCTCGCCCTGCTGGCGAGCGGCTGGCTGCGTCCGGCCAGCGTGCGGCGGGGAGCCTCATGGCTTCTGGCGGAGATGCTGCTGTTCTTCGTCCCCGCCGTCATGGCCGTGCTCGACCACAAGGAACTCATTGGTCTCGACGGGCTGAAGATCGCGGCGGTGATCCTGCTCGGCACCGTGATGGTGATGGGCGGCACTGCGCTCGCCGTCGACCTGTGCTGGCGCTGGACCCAGCGCCTGTCGCGGGAGGCGTCCCATGCCGATGCATGATCCGCTTTTCGCGACACTGTTCTGGTCCGCCGTCACCATCGGCTCCTACCTCATTGCGCGAGCCATCGGCCGGCGCTGGCGCTTCTGGTGGACGTCTCCGCTGCTGCTGACACCCATCGGCGTCGGCGCCGTGGCGCTCAGCCTGCATGCCGGATACGGCGAATACATCGCCGGTACCCGCTGGCTGCTGCTGATGATGGGGCCGGCGACGGTGGCCTTTGCCATTCCCATCTACGAGCAGCGCGCGCTGATCCGCCGTTACTGGCCGGTGCTGCTGGTCGGCGTCGCCGTCGGCAGCATCCTGGCCATGAGCACGGCGCTGGCGATGGCCCACCTTCTTGGTCTGAACGACACGATCGGCCTTAGCCTGATGCCGCGCTCCACCTCCACGCCCTTCGCGATGGCAGTCTCCGGCGATATCGGCGGCGTGCCCGATCTCACCGCCGTCTTCGTCATCCTGACGGGCATCTGCGGTGCGGCGCTGGGCGAGGTGGTGCTGAAGGTGATGCCGCTGCGTTCGTCGCTGGCCCGCGGCGCCCTGTTCGGTATGGGTGCGCATGGAGCGGGGGTCGCCCGGGCACATCAGATCGGCGGGGAGGAGGGCTCCATCGCCGGTCTCGTGATGGTGCTGGCCGGGCTCTTCAACGTGATGATCGCGCCGCTCGTGGCCGCGCTGGTCTAGAGCACGGGCCGATCAGATCGCATCGTGATCTGATCGGATAACGCGTTATCTCTCTGACAGTTAGAGGGCGGTTCAGCGATCAGATTGATCCAATCTGATCGGATCGCGCTCTAGGCGGCGGCCGTTATCGCGTGAGCGGGCTCTGGATTGGCGAGGCCGCTCACATGCACCACGGCGTAGATCAGCACGATCGTCGCGCCGAACTGGTGCGCCAGTGCGATGTCGATGGGCACCTGATGGATCAGCGTCAGGATGCCAAGCGCCGCCTGTGCCGTGACAAGCGCGAACAGGATCCACGCCCGCTTCGCGGCCCTTCCGCCGTCGCGCATGGCGTCGAGCGCGTGAAGCAGGCTGAGCGCCCACAAGGCGTAGGCTATCATGCGGTGATCGAACTGGACCGTCAGCGCATTCTCGAAGAGGTTGCGCCAGAAGGGCGACATGGCGCCCAGTTGCTCGGCACCGGGGATGAAGCGTCCATTCATCAGGGGCCAGGTGTTGTAAGCCATGCCGGCATCGAGCCCGGCCACCAGTCCACCGGCGAAGATCTGCACCAGCACGAGCCCCACCAGGACGCGCGCCGTCAGCCGCACGCGGCCGGTGACCGCCTGCCGGTCCTCACCGGCGAGCGACCGGGCGACGGCGACAATGGCTGCGAGGATCACGCATGCGAGGGTGAGATGGACGGCCAGGCGATATTGGCTGACCGAGACCCGTTCCGTCAGGCCGGACGCCACCATCCACCAGCCGACCGCGCCCTGCAGCCCGCCCAGGGCGAACAGCCCGAGGCACTTCGCGAGCAAGGATCCGCGCAGCACGCCCCGGACGGCGAAATAGAGGAAGGGCAGGAGGAAGGCGAAGCCGATGACGCGGCCGAGCAGCCGGTGCCCCCATTCCCACCAATAGATGCGCTTGAATGCCTCCAGACCCATGCCCTTGTTCAGGATCTCGTACTGGGGAATGGACTTGTAGCGGTCGAATTCCGCCTGCCAGTCGGCCTGCGACAGGGGCGGCAGGGCGCCGGTGACGGGCTTCCATTCGGTGATGGAGAGGCCGGATTCGGTGAGGCGCGTGGCGCCACCCACGACCACCATGGCGACGATCAGCGCGGCGACGAAGTAGAGCCACAGGCGGACGGCCCTGAGCCCGGGACGGGGGCGGTCGGCGATCAGGGTAACGGCTTCGGCGTGCGACATGTGCTTTCGACTCCGCGTGCGCGGTCTTGCTGCGTGGCCCCTCCCGATCGATCCGTTATAGAGAGCCTGAGTGCCGCGCAAGGGAACGGGTGCCGCATGCCCCTTCGGCACGCCGGCGGTCCAGCGGCCAGGGAGTGATCGAGAATGCCCCAACGCCTGCGCAAGCTTATCGGTACCGTCTTGATGCTGGTGCTGGTCGTCGTCTGGGCGCTGATGGCCATGGCGCTCGCCCAAGGCCGGGTGACGGAGCTGCACTGGGCGCTCCAGACCGTCTGCTATGTCCTCCTCGGCAGCCTGTGGGTTCTGCCGGCGGCGCTCATCATCCGTTGGATGGAGCGGCCTGATAAAAAGTCGTGATATTTTCTATGCTTATTCCAATGTTTTCAGGCGTAACATAACCCGTCGTCTTGATTGCTGTGGGAAACGAAAAAGGCCCGGCTGGGCCGGGCCCTTCAGGGATGCAATCGATGAAGGTCAGGCAGCGCCGGCGAGGCGTTCCGGCAGCGGCGGAGCTTCGGGCAAGGCCTGAGACGTGGCATTTGGACGGCTGTGCGGCGTCGGCGGCTCAGGGCGTTCGGCGTCGATGCTCGGCACGGTCAGGCGCTCCTCACCATCCGGTTCCTCTTGCTGTTGCGGCCCGGTTGCGAGGCACATCATCACCACCCGTCCGAACTTCTTGTCGGCGAGCGCATCGAAGGTCTCGACGGCTGCCGTCGGGGGCGCATCGTCGGCATTGAGGCAGACAACGAGCGGATCGAGCCCGGCCAGCCGGCGCCCGCCGCGGGCGGCGGACAGGCTGGGAGCGGCGACCACGACGAAATCATAGGTCCGCTTGAGGGCTTCGAGCACCAGCGCGAGGCGCTCGGCGCCCACCACGGCGGACCCGGACAACACGTCGCGGCCCGGCGGTATGACGTGGGCGCGTGAGCGGGCATCGCGATGGATCGTCTCTCCGAATCCGGCGACGCCGAACAGAAGCTCGCTCATCCCCGGCGCCCACGGATCGGAGACAAGAGCGGCCAGGCTTTCCGCGCTGCCATCCAGCGCCACAAGGGCAACACCGGCCTCTTCCGACAGGCGGCGCGCCAGCGAGACCGCGCATGTTGCGGAAGCTTCCGGAAGATCGTCGGAGGTCAGGAGAATGAGGCGCGCGGTGCCGGCCGGCGAGGCGAGGTGGGCAACCAGGCGCGCGACGGCCGCCTCGGCATCGAGCCCCGCGCCTTCGGGACCGCCGATCCAGGTGATGCGATGGCTGTCATTCAGCTCGACCGGGAGAACGGCGCCATCCACCACCCCTTCCGCTTCGGCGGGGCGGTTCAGGGTGCGATGGGCGATCAGGAGCAAAGCGGCCGCGACGCCCAGAAGACCGAGCGCGAGGGGACCAGGCGGCTCCGGAACCAACGAGGCCCGCCCGGCCTCCCCCCGCCGGGCGACCGGGAGCAAAGAGGGCTCGTCCTGTCCGACCCGCGTGTCGCGGTCCAGCGAGAGAAAGGCGGAGACGTAGGCATCGGCCACCCGCACGGCGAGGCCGGGGGTCGCGGCGGAAACGGTGATCCGCAGCGCCCGCCCGCCCTGGGCTGGCGCTACGTCGAGGTTTTCCATGAGGCGCCATGCGGCGGCGACGGCCTCGGAGCGCCCTTCCGTTCCGGCGCGTGTAATGCCCAGCCAGCCCGAGAGGCCGCCGGCCGCAATCCGGCGGACGTCCGCATCCGGCAGCTGACGCACGGCGTCATAGGCGAGCTCGCGCGATCCGAGCATCTGCCCCACGCCGCGCATGGCACCGGCGGGCGGCTGGGTGCCGACCTCGAAGGCAAGCGTGGTGGTGGCCGAAAACCGCAAGGGAAGGAAGGAGGCGAGGGCGATGAGGGCAAAGACGATCCACGCCGCCTGCCAGACGCTCGGGCGCCATGCCAGCCGGGCAGGCGCGAGACCGGCATTCGGTCCTTCCGCCTTGGTCATCTCAAGGTGCGTCGTCTCCAGATGAGACATGCGCCGCCCTCCCGCGACTCGGGCGCACGACGCGCCAGTCTCACCCAGAAAGCCAGATCATGGTTTATGGAGCGTAAACGCGATCAGCGGTCTTCCCAGGCCGCGGGACGTTTTTCGAGGACCGCCGAAATGCCTTCGTCCGCGTCGCGGGCCAGCATGTTCTCGGCCATGACGCGGGACGCATAAGCATAGGCGTCGTCGAGGCCCAGCTCGACCTGCGCGTAGAAGGCCGCCTTGCCGAGCTTCACGGGCACTTGAGATTTGTCCGCGATTTTGCGGGCGAGGCCCTGCGCGGCCGCAAGCGCGTCTCCCGCGGGCACGACCCGGTTGACGAGGCCCATGCGAAGGGCGTCGTCCGCCTCGGTCCAGTCGCCAAGCAGCAGCATCTCCATGGCGTGCTTGCGGGAGAGATTGCGCGACAGCGCCACCATGGGCGTGTGGCAGAACAGGCCGATGTTGACGCCCGGCGTGCAGAAGCGCGCCTTGTCGCCGGCGACCGCCAGGTCGCAGCTCGCCACCAGCTGGCAACCGGCGGCGGTCGCCATGCCCTCCACGGCGGCGATCACCGGCTGGGGCAGGCGCACGATGGCCGTCATCAGCGTGGCGCAGCGCTTCAGCACGTCCTCGAAATAGGCGCGGCCGCGATCCGGGTCGGAACGATGCGCCTGGATCTCCTTCAGGTCATGCCCGGCGGAATAGACGGGTCCTTCCGCCGCGAGCACCACGGCGCGGGGGGAGGGATCGGCCGCAACCTCGGCCAATGCGGCCGTGAGCGCCGCCATCATGGCCTCCGACAGGGAATTGCGCTGCGCCGGCCGCGCGAGCGTCAGCGTCACGACTCCGGCATCGTCGAAGCGCGTGACGGGCGAGGGCAGGGCGGCATTCACGGCGGCTGTCGCTGGCACGTTATTTTCCTTGGCGGTTCCGGATTTGACGATCCGGCCGCTATCCTATTCACAAGCGGCGTGCGGCGCGAGCCGGTGGCAGGGCAGGAGAGAGCGCGGGATGACTGCGGCGCGGGATGTGGTGATGACGGTGAAGGAACTCGACGCCTTCCTCGCGGCCGAATTTCCCCAGGCCTTCGGGCCGGGACGCGCCCACCATGTGGAGCGTGTGGGCCTCAAGACCGCGACCGTGCGCCTCGATGCAGACGAAAGCCACCTGCGTCCCGGCGGCACCATCTCGGGGCCGGCCATGATGGCGCTCGCGGATGTGGCCGTCTATGTGGCGCTGCTCGCGCAGATCGGGCCCGTGGCGCTGGCTGTGACGACGAACCTCTCCATCAATTTCCTGCGCAAGCCCGCGCCCGGCCCGCTGTTCGGCGATGCCCGCATCATCAAGCTGGGCAAGCGACTCGCGGTCGGAGAGGTTGGCATCCGCGGACCGGGGGATGACGAACTGGTCGCGCATTGCGTTGCGACCTACTCGATCCCGGATCGGCCGAAGGCGTGATGGAAGCCAAGGCAATGCGAAAACGTGGGAATTTTGATGGTGTTATTACACCATTTTTATAACCCTATGTTTTCGCTTTCGTTTTCATCCCGCATCTGCGTTGACGCGCGCGCCCCGCTCCACTAGAAGCACCCTATCGTCGGACGCCGCTCGGTCCTCATGGGCTGGGCCGTCCGACTTCTCATTCGGAATGATCCCATGACGACGTATTCGGCCAAGCCCGCCGAAATCGAGAAGAAGTGGGTGGTGATCGACGCCAGCGGCCTTGTTGTCGGCCGGCTCGCGACCATCATCGCCATGCGCCTGAAGGGCAAGCACCTGCCCATCTACACCCCCCACGTGGATTGCGGCGACAATGTCGTCGTGGTCAACGCCGAGAAGGCGGTGTTCACGGGCCGCAAGAAGGACCAGAAGGTCTACTACCATCACACCGGCTATGCGGGCGGCATCAAGGAACGCACCGCGAAGTTCATTCTCGAGGGCCGCTTCCCGGAGCGGGTCATCGAGAAGGCGGTGGAGCGCATGCTCGCCCGCGGCCCGCTCGGCCGCAAGATCATGGGCAACCTGCGCGTCTACAAGGGCCCTGCCCACCCGCACGAGGCCCAGCAGCCGGTCGCCCTCGACGTGGCGGCTCTCAACCGCAAGAACGTGAGGAACTGACATGGCCGAGGTTCTCCAGTCCCTCGACGCTCTCGGCGCAGCGACCGTCTCGGCCCAGCCCGAAGCCCCCGTTCATGTCCAGAAGCTGGACAAGTTCGGCCGCGCCTATGCCACCGGCAAGCGCAAGGACGCCGTGGCCCGCGTGTGGGTTCGCCCCGGCACCGGCAAGATCACCGTCAATGACCGGGACATCGAGGTGTATTTCGCCCGTCCCGTGTTGCGCCTGATGATCAACCAGCCGTTCCAGGTCGCGGCCCGCGAAGGCCAGTATGACGTGGTCGCCACCGTGTCCGGCGGCGGTCTGTCCGGCCAGGCCGGCGCGCTGCGCCACGGCCTTTCCAAGGCGCTCACCTATTATGAGCCCGAGCTGCGCAGCCCCCTCAAGAAGGGCGGCTTCCTGACCCGCGACAGCCGCGTGGTCGAGCGCAAGAAGTACGGCCGCGCCAAGGCCCGCCGTTCGTTCCAGTTCTCGAAGCGCTGATCGCTTCGGTTTCAGGTTCGATGTTTTTGGAAGCGGCGGGGATGTCCCCGCCGCTTTCTTTTTGTGTCCGCCTTTTTGTGTCCCGCGCGTCCGCAGCGATCAGTCGAACCACTCGTCATGCGGGTCGAAGGCCGGGATCGGGATGTTGAGGATGCGCAGGCGGCCGATGGCGCGATGCCGGCAGCCCGGCTTGATGAAGATGGACGTGAGCGGCGAGACCGGCACGCGCTCGCCGTCGAGCTCCATCTCCCCTTCGCCTTCGAGGATCACGTAAATCTCGGTCATGTGCTTGTGGTAGTGCACCCGCGCATCCTCGGTGATGTCGGTGAGGTGCACGGTCGCGAGCTTGTTGTCGTCCGTCCCGAACGCGCGGCGGGCGAAGCCGCAGGGGCAGGGCACGGCGGGAATCTCGTAGAGCCGCGAGATCATGTAGTTCGGCGCGGCGCTCGCGCTTCTGCTTGGCGTGCTCATGGCGGGCTCCCTGGGCGACGCCCGACGCGGCGTCCGGCTGCGTGGTCCAGCCTTGCCCACCAGAAGTAACGGCCGCCATCGACCGGCGTCAAACGCGCCACGCTTCCCAAAACGAAAAAGGCCGGGACGAAGCCCGGCCATGGTCTGTATCGCGATGCGTTCAGAAGCTCGGCGTGTCGCCGTCCAGCGGGCTCCACTGACCATTGTTGGTCGGGTCGCCGGGAGGGCCGGAGCCATAGCCGCCGGTGAGGTCGGGCGGAAACACGTAGTCTTCGTTGCGGTCGTCGCCGATCTTTACATCGGGACGGATGGCCGGGCCGGGACCCGGGTCGAGGTAATTGCCCTGGGGAATGACGGGCAGCTGGATCACGCGAGGCGTCACCACGATGCGCTGCTGCGAGCTCTGGGCCAGCGCCTGGGCACCCGCCATGGCGATGAGCGCGAGCAGCACACCGCCCGCCAGCCCATCCATCCTGAAGCTCATCTCTGCCATCGCAGCGCCCCGCCTATTGCCGGTTCGCAAATCTCCGGCTGCCGCCTTGAAGCATGTTCGCGGCTGTGTGTGAAGAGGCGTGCGACGGCCGCTGGCGCGCCCGGTCGCGCATACCGCCGCATTGGCGCGCAGGCCAGGACTCGGCTAGCGTCCCGCCATCTGGGAGTTCCGGCGATGCAAACGTTCAGATCCCTCAAGCGGACGGTTCTCGCCGGCGGGCTCGCGCTCGCGGCGATGTTCTCCGCGAGCCTCGTTGCGGCGCTGCCTGCCGCGGCGGTGCCGGCGCGTGTCATTCTCCTGCGGCACGGCGAGAAGGACGGCCCCCTCCAGCTCTGCAGCATCGGCCGGGAGCGGGCACGGGCGCTGGTGGATTATTACCTTGGAAAGAACGCCAAGAAGTCCCTTCTCAAGCCGGGCGAGGTGCCGACGGCCATCCTCGGACTTTCGCTCCACACGCTGGAGACCATCTATCACGTCGCCGATTCGTGGGAGCAGCCGGTCGTCTTCTATTCGGTGATGCCGGAGATGGTGGACGGCAAGCTGATCATCCGCCAGGACAAGCTGGCGGAGCGCAACCGGCAGGCGGTGCGCGATGTGTTCACCAAGCCGGAATGGGCGGGTGGCACGCTCATCATGAACTGGGAACACGACCACATCGCCCGTCCGCGCCTCGACATCGAGCTGACGGCAGCGCAAAGGGCGAAGGTGCAGGAAAAGCATCCGGGCCGGCCGGTGCCCACCAAGGCCACCACGCTCTTCGACCTCATGGATCTCGCCGGCATCAAGATGCCGGACGACTGGCCGGGCGATACCTACAACTATTTCTGGATCATCGATTTCGACCAGCAGACCGGGCTGCCGTCGGCTTTCACCATGATCAAGCAGGAGTTCGGGCCGCCCTATGAAAACCTGCCCCAGAACGATTGGGGCCAGCCGGAGAACATCTCCGCGTCCGCCGGCTGCACCAAGTGACGACCGCAGAGCGTGGCCGCTGCGAAAGGGCTGTGTGAACCGCGACAGGCGTGTCGTCTTCGGGCCAGACCGTGGGCCGGCCTGTCGCTTTCCGCCGATTCCTATTTCTTGACCTTCCGCAGCATCATCTCGATGGCGGTGACGGATTCGGATACGTTCAGCCAGTTCTCCGCCTGCTCGTCATTCTTGAATTCGCGCCCGAGATTGATGGGTTCGTCGTGCCCGTCCACATGGAGGAAGCACGCCCACTTGCCGCTCGGCAATTGCTCGACCGTGACCTTGTGGTCGGCCATGTTATGTCCTCGCCTTGTCCTTGTTGCTTCAGGGGCGGATGGTCGGACCGAAGCCGGCCCTCGCCCGGACCGCGCAATGCAATAGCCCTGCCATTGCAAGCCGAGCGGATAAGGCGTTCTCTCACCGATGGTGCGCGGCCGTGGAGCCGCCAGGGCAGCGGCCAGTTGGACAGGACCATGGAACGACCGCAGGAACGGCATTACGAACGGCGCCAGGATCGCCCGCCGGAGAGGGACGGCAGCGAGACCTTCGGCCCTGTGCTCCAGCTGGCGCTGCGGTTCGGCACGCTGGCGCTCCTGTTCGGCTGGTGCTTCACCATCGTCCAGCCTTTCCTGACCTCCATCCTGTGGGGGCTGATCATCGCCATCGCCTCCCACCCGCTCTTCACGCGCCTCTGCGCGACGCTCAACGGCCGCACGGCGGCAGCCGCCAGCCTGTTCGTGATCCTCGCTTTGGCGTTGCTGGTGCTGCCGGCGATGCTGCTCGCCGACACCCTTGTGAACAGCCTGAAGCTTCTGGCCCATCACATGGCTGACGGGACATTGCGCCTGCCGCCGCCTCCGGCTGCCGTGCGGGGCTGGTTCCTCGTCGGGGAGCCGCTCTACAGCTTCTGGATGCTGGCCTCGACCAACCTCGACCAGGCCATCAGCTCGGTCGCGTCCGAACTCACCTGGGCGGGGAAGTGGATGCTCGGGTCGGCAACCGGCGTGTTGCTCGGCATCGTCGAATTCATTGTCGCCATCTTCGTTGCCGCGGTGCTGATGGCCAACGCGGCGAGCGGCCAGCGGATCGCCGGAGATGTCGTCACGCGCCTCGCGGGTTCCGGCGGGCTCGGCTATTCGGACCTTGCCGTGCGCACCATCCGCAGCGTCAGCAAGGGTATCATCGGCGTTGCCCTGATCCAGGCGCTGTTGGCGGGGCTCGGCTTTCTCGCGGCGGACATTCCGGCCGCCGGCCTCCTGGCGCTGCTGTGTCTCATCATCGCCATCGTCCAGCTGCCGCTGGCCATCGTGCTGGTGCCGGTGGCGATCTACGCCTTCACTTTGCTCGATCCGGTACCGGCCGTGATCTTCGCCATCTGGTGCACCGGCGTCTCGCTCATCGAGCATGTCCTGCGGCCCATCATGCTGGGCCGTGGTGTGGACGTGCCGATGCTGGTGGTGTTCATCGGCGCCATCGGCGGACTGCTGTCATCGGGCGTGCTGGGCCTCTTCGTGGGCCCGGTGGTTCTGGCGCTGGGCTACACCCTCATCCTGCACTGGCTGGAGGCCGAGCCCGCCCGGCCCGCGGTGGAGCATCGCCGCGCCGATCGGCCGGCCGCAGAGTAATTTTCGCATTTTGATCTTTGCTAAAAAATCGACGGCCGGGATGGTGTAGATACCTCCGTGGTAAGGCTGATGGACAAGGTTCTCAAACACCTCTCCTCCGGCCGTCTGCTCCGGTTTGTCACCAGTGCGCTCATCCTTGCAATCGTGGGGATGCAGTCCTTTGCCCTGTGGCGCTCCTATCAGGAAACCTGGCGCGACGGCGAACGCTATACCGCGAACACCATATCGGTGCTCGCGGGAGCGATAGAGCGCGACTTTCTTCTGGTGGAAGCGAGCCTGACGGGGCTCGCGGAGGCGCTCCGCGAACCAACCCTGATGGCGCTTCCGCCGGCGCTACGTCAACGCGTGTTGTTTCGCCGTGCGGGCGATGCCAACGACTTCGGCGTCATGCTTGTGTTGGACGCCGACGGCAATGTCGTCTTCGACGACGCGGAAGATAACCTGAGCGCGATCAACTTTGCCGATCGGGACTACTTCCGCGTGCAGAAGGAAAACCCGCGCGCCGGCGTCTATGTCAGCCGCCCCTTCGTGTCCCGGATCGCGAGCTCCGAGCGGGCCATCGGGATCAGCAAAAGGCTCAATTCACCGGACGGCTCATTCGCCGGCGTCGTCGTCGCCTCCATCCGGCTTGGCTACTTCCGGCAGCTGTTCGAGCGGGTGAAGCTGCCGCCCGGCGGCATCATCCGTCTGACACGGACGGACGGCACCGTCGTGCTGCGCTATCCTTCCACCGATGGGCGGGGCAATGTGGGGGACAGCGTTGCGCCCGATCATCCACCGACAACAGCCGCCGACGGCTGGTGGGTGCAAACGTCCCGGCTCGACGGTGAGCGTCGCTACCTCCGCACCGCCTACGTGCAGGGCTTCCCATTGACGGTGACTGTGGGGCTGTCGGCGCGCAGGCAGTTCGCGGGCTGGTACCTGCGCGCGGCCATCACCCTCGCGCTCACTCTCACCGTGTCTCTGCTGCTCGCGCTGACGGTTTCGGCGCTGGCCAGCTCCCTTCGGCGCAGCCGCGAGATGGAGAGCCAGCTGGAGCGCATGGCGATCACCGATTCCCTCACCGGCCTCCCCAACCGTCGGGCGCTCGACCTGACGCTGGACGTCGAGGTTCGGCGGTCCCGTCGCGAGCGGCGCGAGCTTGCCGTGCTGATGGTCGACATCGACCACTTCAAGCGGGTCAACGACACGCATGGTCACGCCGTTGGTGACGCCGTGCTCGCCGAGATTGCCCATCGCATCCAGCGCGCGGCGAACCGGCCGGGGGATTTCGTCTGCCGCTATGGCGGGGAGGAGTTCGTCGTCATCCTTCCCGAAACACCATCGCAGGGGGCGGAACTTGTGGCCGAGCGCATCCGGGCGAGCGTCGCGGCCATCGCCGTCGTGACGCACAGTGTCGCCGTCGAGATCACGGTCAGCGTCGGGATCGCCGTCGCGCGGGCTGATGACCAGCCGGGCGATCTGATCGCGCGGAGCGATACGGCGCTTTACACGGCGAAACGGGCCGGACGTAACCGGGTCGCCCGGCTCGAGACGTTCGCGGCCTGATGGTGTCGGGCCCGATCAGTCCTCCGCGCCAAGGCCCCGTCGCGCCCGCTCCAGCTCCGCCGCATAGCGCTTCAGAACATGGGATTCCCCAAGCAGGCCGAGGAGGTGGCGGTTGACCGTGTCATCCACCACGGCGAGGTCTTCGGCCTTGGCGGCGTCGAAGGCGAGGGCGGCTTCCTTCACGTTCATGGCCGGCAGCAGCACATGGTCGCGCTGGGTGGCGAGGTCGGCCACGGATGTATCGCCGGGATCAAGCGATGCGTAGGCCTCCGACAGGCGCAGCAGGCCGCCGTAGCCGCCCGCCGCAGTGACAAGCACAACAATGCGGGTGGAGCCGAGCGCGTAGCGGGCCCTGAGGGCATCGAGGCTCCCCTCCTGCGGGAACGTCGGGAAGTCCGTGCGCATCATCTTCGCGACGGTGAGATCGCGCATCCAGCCGACATCCTGCGCGCCGCGGATGGTCTCGCCGCGCAGGTGCAGGCGCCAGGTGGAGAAGGAGTAGCCGAAGGTTTCCCGAACCGTCAGCGAGGTGACGACGGCCGCCGCCATGACGAAGCCGGAGAGGGAAATATCCCGCGTCATCTCCAGCACGAGAAAGCTCATGGTGAGCGGCCCGCCGATGACGCCCACGGCCAGCGCGCCCATGCCCACCACCGCCGCCACGGAGGGGTCCAGGTGGAAGCCGGGAAACGCGATGGCCAGCAAAGCGCCATAGAGCTTGCCCATCAGCGCGCCGAGGAACAGCGAGGCGAAGAACAGGCCGCCCCGGAATCCGGAGCCGATGGACAGCGCTGAGGCGAGGATCTTGAGCCCGAACACGATGGCGACGGAGGCGGTCACCGCGCTTCCCACCTGCTCATGCAGCGCGCCATGGCCGTCGGACAGGACCTGCGGGCTGTAAAGCGCGAGCGCGCCGATCCCGAGGCCCGCCACCATGGGTCGCAGGGGCGCGGGAATGCGGCTCATGCCGAACAGGGTTTCCACCGTCGTCACGAGGCGCATGATGATGATGGCGACCGCCGCCGCGGCGAGGCCCAGGAACAGAATGGGCAGGATGTCCACCGGCCCGAGGTTCGGGTCGAGCGGCATGTGCAGCGGCTCGACATGCGCGCCCAGCAGCCGCGCCGTCATCACCGCCGCGATGGTTCCGGCCAGCACCGGGGCGGCGGCCGGGATGGAATAGGAGCCGATGACGATCTCGAAGCCGTAGAAGGCCCCCATCAGCGGCGCATCGAACGCAGCGCCGATGCCCGCCGCCGCGCCCGCGCCCACCAGAATCCGCAGATCGTTGCGCCGCAGCTTGAAGGTCAACCCCAGCCGCGAGGCGATGCCCGAGCCGATCTGCGAATAGCCGGCCTCCAACCCGAGCGAGGCGCCGAAACCGTTGGAGACCATCGTCTGGAGTGCCACGATGATGCTGTCGGTGAGCGACATGCGCCCACCATGCAGCGCGTTGGCTTCGATGGGGTCGACGAAGGCGTGCCTGCGCCAGC
>JAEZMT010000313.1 GCA_023442085.1 Pseudomonadota bacterium
AGCCCCTCGCGCGCCTGGGTGAGGGTGAGCTTGGTGAGCTTGGTCATTCCACCACCTTCGGCACGGTAAAGAAGCCACCCTCGGCGTCGGGGGCGTTGGCGAGCACCTTCTCCGGGCAGTTTCCGTCGGTAACGGCATCCTCCCGCATGGGCAGCTCCACGGGGACCACGCTCGTCAGCGGCTCGACCCCGGAGACATCGAGATCCGCCAGTTGCTCCACGAAATCGAGGATGGCGTTGATCTCGTTCTGAAGATGGCCGAGTTCCTCCTCGCGCACCGCGATGCGCGCGAGATGGGCCACCCGGCGGACTGTCGCCTGATCGACGGACATGAGTACGCTCCCAAAAGCTGCCCGCCGCTATAGCAAGGGGTATGCCGCGGTGGAAGGGTTTGGCGTGGAGGGCGCTGACACCTTCCGACCAGCGAGATGCGGATTTCGGCATCGATCGATGCTACAATCCATGCCTCCACTGGAACGGATGAAACGAGTCTCTATGCGCACCACCCTCGCTCTAGATGACGAGCTGCTCTCGAAAGCGCAGGCACTGACCGGCATGACGGAGAAATCGGCGCTCGTTCGGGAGGCGTTGAAGGCGCTTATAGCCAGGGAAAGCGCCTTGCGCCTCGCCCGCCTCGGCGGCAGCGAACCGCAGCTCACGCCTGTCCGCCGACGCCGCCCTGACGAATGATGCTTCTGGTCGACACCTCCATCTGGATCGACCATTTTCGCCAAGGCGACGCCGCGCTCGGGCAAGCTCTGGTCGAGGGCACTGTTCTTTCGCATCCTTTCGTGATCGGCGAACTCGCTCTCGGAAACATCCGGCAGCGCGGCCTCATTCTCGAAGCCCTCTCCGCCTGCCCAGCGCGATCCTCGCCGAACCGGCTGAAGTCCTTCACCTTGTCGCGGTCGAACAGCTCCACGGTCGCGGGATCGGGTATGTGGACGCTCACCTCATCGCATCCGTGCGGCTGACTCCTGGATCGGTTCTGTGGACGCGAGACAAGCGACTGGAATCCGTCGCGAATGAGCTTGGGATCGCCCTGCCAGCGTGATCCCCCTTGCCCCGCCCGCCAATTCCTCTAACCCTCGCGCATGGCAGATGCGCCCCTCCCCGTCCCCGTCGGTCCGCTCGCGGACATCGCCGCCCTCCTGCCGCCGCGCGGGGCGCTGATCGGGCTTGATCTCGGCACCAAGACCATCGGCGTGGCCGGGTCCGACCCCGACCGGCGCATCGCCACCGTGATCGAGACGGTGAAGCGCACGAAATTCACCGCCGAGGCGCAGCGGCTGGTCGCTCTGGCGGACGAGAGGCGGGCCGTGGCCTTCGTGCTGGGGCTGCCTTTGAACATGGACGGCAGCGAGGGGCCGCGCGCGCAGGCGAGTCGGGCCTTCGCCCGCAATTTCGCGCGGCTCGCGGGACGGCCGATCGCCTTGTGGGACGAGCGCCTGTCCACGGCCGCCGTCGAGCGGGCGCTGATCTCGGCCGACATGAGCCGCGCGCGCCGGGCCGAGGTGGTGGACCAGCATGCGGCGGCCTTCATCCTGGACGGCGCCTTGGGCTTTCTCACCCGCCTTGCGGAGAACGCGGCAGGAACCGACTTCGAGGACTGATTCGGTCTGCTCCCGTTCCCCGCAGGTTCACAGAGCGGCGCCGCGGCGTCCCGATTCGGGACGGTGACGCTTTCCTTCTCACGGCCACGGGCCTAAAGCGTTCGCGCGGCGCGTTCCTACCGGCGCCGAGGAATAATTGCCTGCGGCCAAACTGCGGGCACGGTAAGCGTCTGCCCCATGAGCCTCATCATCACGGCCCTCGTGCCGGTCTTCCTCGTCATCGCCCTCGGTGCCGTGCTGCGCCGCATCCTGCTGAAGGATCCGGCCCATTGGGCGGCGCTGGAAAAACTCACCTATTTCGTGCTGTTTCCCGCCCTGCTGGTGGTCTCGGCTGTGAAGGCCGACCTCAGCACGGTGAATGTCATCGCGGTGGCCGGAGCGCTGATCGGCACGGTGGTGGGGCTCTCGGCGCTCATCCTCCTCCTGCACAGGCCGCTCATTGCAGCGCTGGCGGCGGACGGGCCGGGCTTCACCTCCCTGTTCCAGGGCGCGGTGCGGTGGAACACCTACATCGTGCTGGCGGTCGCCGGGGGCCTTTATGGCGCGGCAGGAATCACCATCGCGGCCATCGCGCTCGTCGCCATGATTCCCGTTGTGAACGTGATCTGCGTTCTTGTGCTGGCCTCATTCTCGGGCCGCCATCCGCCGACCTTCGCCTATGTGGCCGAACAGCTGGCGCGCAATCCCTATATCTGGGCCTGCTCGGCGGGTGCGCTGCTGAACGCGACCGGATTTCCCGTCCCGAAGGTGATCCTGGAGTTTGGCGACATCCTCGGCCGCGCCTCGCTGGCGCTGGGGCTGCTGGTGGTGGGCGGCGGCCTCATTCTTGACCGGCTGAAGCAGCTCCGGCCCATCGTGTTCGCCAGCCTCGCGCTGAAATTGCTGGTGAAGCCGGCGATCGGCCTCGCTTTGGCGCTGGCCTTCGGCCTCAGCGGCACGGAGCTGGTGGTGGTGGCGATCACCGCCGCCGTGCCCTCAGCGCCCAACGGCTATGTGCTCGCGCGGCAGATGGGCGGCGATGCACCGCTCCTGGCGGAAATCCTGACGGTCCAGATCATCGGTGCCGCCTTCACCCTTCCGCTCGTGGTGACTATCGCCAAAATGCTGGCGTAACAAAAGGAAAGGGCGGCCGAAGCCGCCCCGTCACACCCTGCCAGTGCGCCTAGCACGGAGAGAAATAGCCCTGCCCGCCGGGGCCGGTTGCGATCCAGCAGCTGCGCGGGCGAGGCGGCGGCGCGGGTTCCAGATAGACGCGCGGGGCGGGCTGGTAATAAACGACCGGCGGCTGCTCGTAATAGACCACCGGGGGCGGCGGGGGCGCGGCCGCCGCGCCGGCGATGGCCGCGGCACCGAGCACGCCAATGGCGACACCTGCGCCCAGCGCTGCGCCGTTGCCGCAGTTCCAGCAACCACCGTAATAGCGGCCGCGATACCAGTAGCCGACATCGGTGGCGGTCGCGGCCTTGGCCGGAGCCATGGCCAGCGCGCCGGTGCCGATGGCCGCGGCATGGCCCGTGGCAACGCCGCCGGTGAGCAGCACGGCGACGCCGAGCGCCATGAGGCTTGTCCGCTTGAGAATGGACATGACGAGTAACTCCCAACCTCCCGGGGCGACGGTCTTTGGGCTCGCAAAAGCCCGACCGGTCCGGCTGCGTAAAGGCTCGGCGAGACTTCGTTCCAAAGTGTGGCGAGGCTGGGGAATCACAAGGACTGCCCTTCACGGATGGTGAACGGCCGGTAAATCACAGCGATCGCCTCCTTGCAGCGCCTGCTCCCTTGCCGGGGCCGCGCTTGGGGGATATGCCTCCCGCCTGCCATGCAAGATGCTTCCGCCTTCACGCTCTCCGGCCGAGACCTCATCGGCATGGAAGGGCTTTCCGCCGGCGAGATTACGGGTCTGCTCGACCTCGCCGAGGAGTTCGTCGAACTCAACCGGCAGATCGAGAAGAAGCGCACGACGCTGCGCGGACGCACCCAGATCAACCTGTTCTTCGAAGCCTCCACCCGCACCCAGTCCTCGTTCGAGATCGCGGGCAAGCGGCTCGGGGCGGACGTGATGAACATGTCGGTCGCCTCGTCCTCGGTGAAGAAGGGCGAGACGCTGATCGACACCGCGATCACGCTGAACGCCATGCACCCGGACATCCTCGTGGTCCGGCATCACGCCTCCGGCGCGGTGGCGCTGCTGGCGCGGAAGGTGGACTGCTGCGTGGTGAATGCGGGCGACGGTGCCCATGAGCACCCGACCCAGGCGCTGCTCGACGCCCTCACCATCCGCCGCAACAAGGGGCGCATCCAGGGCCTCACGGTCGCCATCTGCGGGGATGTGCTGCATTCGCGGGTGGCACGCTCCAACATCGCGCTGCTCAACACCATGGGCGCCAAGGTGCGCGTGGTGGCACCTTCCACCCTCCTGCCCTCAGGGGTGGAGAGCCTCGGCGTCGAGGTGTTCCGCACCATGGAGGCGGGGCTCGAAGGGGCGGACATCGTGATGATGCTGCGCCTCCAGCGCGAGCGCATGGCCGGCTCCTTCATCCCCTCGGTGAAGGAGTATTTCCACTATTTCGGTCTCGACGAGGCCAAGCTGCGCTACGCCGCGCCCGACGCGCTGGTGATGCATCCCGGCCCCATGAACCGCGGCGTGGAGATCGATTCTTCCATCGCAGACGGGGCGCAGTCCCTCATTCGAGAGCAGGTGGAGATGGGTGTCGCCGTGCGCATGGCGGTGCTCGATTCCCTCGCGCGGAAGCTTCCCAATGCGTAACGGCCGCTCCCCTTCCAACGAAACCCGGCCGCTCCTGCTCGCCAATGCGCGGGTCATCGATCCCTCCCGCGGCGCGGACTTCCATGGCGACGTCTTCCTCGCCGATGGCGTGGTGAAGGACGCCGGCTTCGGCATCGCCGCCGCCGGCATTCCGGACGGTGCCGAGGTTGTCGATTGCGCCGGCGCGGTGGTCGCTCCGGGCCTCGTGGACATGCGGGCCTTCGTGGGCGAGCCCGGCGCGGAGCATCGCGAGACGCTGGCCTCGGCCAGCCACGCGGCGGCGGCGGGCGGTGTCACCACCATCATCTGCCAGCCGGACACGGATCCCGCGGTGGACGATCCGGCCATCGTGGACTTCATCCTGCGGCGGGCGCGGGACACGGCGGTGGTGCGCGTGCACCCCATGGCCGCCATCACCAAGGGCCTCGAAGGCGCCGAGATGACCGAGATCGGCCTTTTGCAGGCCGCCGGCGCGGTGGCCTTCACCGATGGCCACAAGTCGATCATGAACGCCCAGGTGCTGCGCCGCGCGCTCACCTACGCCCGCGATTTCGAGGCCCTCCTCGTGCACCACACCGAGGACGCCTCCATGTCGCAGGGGGCGATGAACGAGGGGGCCTTCGCCTCCCGCCTCGGCCTCTCCGGCAACCCGAAGGCGGCCGAGACCATCATCCTGGAGCGCGACGTGCGGCTCGTTGGGGCAGCGCGCTCGCGCTACCACGCGGCGGCGCTCACCTGCGCCGAATCGCTGGAGGTGCTGGAGCGGGCGAAGGCGGCGGGGCTGCCGGTGACGGCCTCTGTCAGCATCAACCACCTCTCGTTCAACGAGCTCGATATCGGCGCCTACCGCACCTATTTCCGCCTCGCCCCGCCCCTGCGCGGGGAGGAGGACCGGCAGGCGCTGATCCGGGCGCTGGCCTCCGGCCTGCTGGACGTGGTGGTCTCCGACCATCTGCCGCAGGACGTGGAGGGCAAGCGCCTGCCCTTCTCGGAAGCCGAGCCCGGCGCCATCGGGCTGGAGACGTTGCTCTCCGCCGCCCTGCGCCTTGTCCATTCCGATCAGGTGGACCTCGTGAACCTGCTCGCTGCCCTCTCCACCCGGCCGGCGCAGATCCTCGGGCTCGATGCCGGCACGCTGCGGCCCGGCTCGTCGGCGGACGTGATCGTGTTCGATCCCGGCCTGCCCTACGTGCTTGATCCCGCCTCGCTCAAGTCGCGCTGCCGCAACACGCCGTTCGACGAGGCGCGCCTGGATGGTCGGGTTCTGCGTACCGTCGTTGCCGGGCGCACCGTCTACGAATACGTTTGACCGACCGTGACCTGTGCCGTCCCGCCGCGGCGGCGCGGCGAGACCGTTCGAGGTGCGCATGCCTGATACCCCGCCCGCGCTCGTGCTGCTGATCGCGCTCGCCTTCGGCTACCTGCTCGGCTCGGTCCCGTTCGGGCTCCTCCT
>JAEZMT010000061.1 GCA_023442085.1 Pseudomonadota bacterium
AGCTTCACATCATACTGATCGGACCAGAACCAGGGCACCGGATCGTATGCAACCGCTCCGCCGCTGATCGCCTTTGCCGCAGCTTTGGCCTGATCGATCGCATTCTGCACGGATTCGAGGCGAACCCGGCGGCCGTAGAGCTTGCTCGGGAAGTTGGCCACGTCTCCGGCAGCATAGATGTCGGGCAAGCTGGTGCGGGTCGCCTCATCCACGCGGATGCCGTTCTCCATGACGAGGCCAGCATCGGCGGCGATCTCCCCGTTCGGCACCGCTCCAACTGCGGAGAGCACCAGATCGGCCGGGAGCACCCGCCCATCGGCAAGTTCGACACCCGTCACACCATCCGTGCCCAGAATGCGAGCGACGCCGGTACCGGTGAGGATGGTGACGCCATGGCCCTCGTGAAGGTCACGAGCAAAATCGGAAATGGTCGTGCAGGCGACGCGGGCGAGAAGCCGCGGCGCGCCCTCTACCACGGTGACATCGAGCCCCAGCTTCTTCGCCTTGGCTGCCGTCTCCAGCCCGATATAGCCGCCGCCGATGATGACCAGCCGCGCGCCCGGCTGCGCCGCCGCGCGGAAGTGCTTCACATCGTCGATGCTGCGGATGGAGAAAACACCGGGCAGTTCCGCACCGGGCACAGGCAGCGCGCGGGCGCGGGTGCCCGTGGCGATGAGCAGCGCGCCGTAGGTGAGGCGGGCACCATCGGAAAGCTCCACCTCCTTGCCCGCCGGATAGATGCGGGCGACGCGGGTGGAGAGGCGCATCTCGGCGCCGGCCTCCGCATAGAAGGCGGGCGCCTTGAGCTCCAGCCGGTCCTCGCTCATCTCGCCGGCGAGATAGGCCTTGGAAAGCGGCGGGCGCTGGTAGGGCAGATAGGGCTCGTCGCCGATGACGATGATGGGCCTCCCATAGCCCTCCGCCTTGAGCGAGGTGACAGCCTGCGCCGCCGCCTGGCCGGCGCCGATGATGATGAGCGGCGCGCTCACGACAGATGCTCCTGTGCCACCTGCTCCTGCGCGACGCCCAGCGCGGCCGCGACGAACAGCAGCCGGTCCTGGCCGAAATACATCTCGCCATTCACGACATAGGTGGGCGAGCCGAACACGCCCGCCTCAATGGCCGCGGCGGTGTTGCGCGCAATCTTGTCGGCGGCCTCGACGCTGTCGGAGAGGGTGGCGAGCTTCTCGCCGTCCAGCCCCACCTCATTGGCGAGGCGGACGAGGTTGTCCCGCTCGGAAATCTGGATGTCCCGCGCCCAGACGGCGGAGAGGCAGGCGCCGATGAGGTTGGCGGGATCCATCCCCTCAAGCTGCGCCGCCGCGATGAGGCGGCAGGCGGGCAGCGTGTCCGTGGGCCAGAACTTCGGCTCTGTGTTGATCGAGATGCCGCGCACCTTGGCCCAGCGCACGATGTCCTCTTTGCGATAGGCGTTGCGCTGGGGCGACTGCTTCGCCGGGGCGGTGGAGCCGCCTTCGGCGAAGACCTTCAGGATGTCGACGGGACGCCACAGGATGTCGGCGCCCGCCGCGCGCGCGATCTCGCGCAGGCGGCCGTGCCCCAGATAGGCATAGCCGGACTGGGGGCTGAAATAGCAGATGATCTCGGGCACGGCGGGGCTCCTTTGGCTCGGTTCAGCCGAGGGCCGCGGCCGGGTGCCCCTCCTCGATGGGGAGCGACGGATCGCGCGACCACTCGTTCCAGGAGCCAAAATACATCTTCACGTCCTTCACCCCCGCCTCTTTCAGCGCGAGGAAGGTGTTGGAGGCCCGCGCCCCTTTGAAGCAGTAGAGATAGACGGGGGTCTCGGGCGAAATGCCCACGGTGGCGCACTCGGCGAGGATTTCGGCGGAGGACTTGAAGCGCGGGCCTTCGGCAGTCGGCTTCATCATGCGGTACCACTCGATCCACTTGGCGCCGGGGATGCGGCCCTTGCGCGGACAGAAATCCTTGCCGTAGGGCGAGGAGCTTTCGCCGATCCATTCGTCCACGTCGCGCACGTCGAGCTTGGCGACGGCCGGGTCTTCCACCGCCTTCAGCATGGCGGCGGCATCAATGATGAGTTCGCCGGCAGCCGGATCGACCGGGAACGTCGCGGCCTTGGGCTCGGGGACATCGGTGGAAACGGGAAGGTCGGCAGCCGTCCAGGCGGCGAACCCGCCATGCAGCACCTTCACCTTCGGATAGCCGAGGAAGGTGAGCAAGAAGTAGCCGCGGCAGGACTGGCCGAAGCCGGAATTCATCGACTGCTCGTAGATGACCGCCGTTTCCTTGCCGGAGAGCCCCGCCTTGCCGAAGGCGTCAGCGAATTTTTCCCTAAGCTCGGCGTAACCCTCCGGCGTGGAGGTGGCGAGGAAGGTGAAGATCTCATGCAGGTTCACCGCCCCGGGAATGTGGCCGGCGGCGTAGCTCGCGGGGTCGCGGGTATCGATGACGACGGTGGGCTCGGACAGGATGAGGGTCGACAGATCGGGCGGCGAAATCAGGATTGCGCTCATGGTGATCCCCTCTGGTGGGTCGGATCTTGCGGGTCGCAAGGACACGTCTTCGGAAGGCAATGGGGGCTTTTGCCCCTCATGTTTTGAAACGGGCGGCCCGGTTCAGGCCGGCATCTGGTCCAGCATCAGCTTCAATTGCTTGGTGGCCGGCGTGACGATGGCCACGAAATAGGCCTCGCGCAGGCGCCGCTGGCAGCGGGAGGCGCGCACATAGCCGCGGGCGCCGCAGTGGAGCATGGCGTTGTGGGCAGCCTCGACGCTCTTCTCTCCGGCCAGCAGGCGGGCGGCGACCACGCGGCGCCAATAGTCCGGGCTGGTATCGAACGGCGTCTCTGCGAGGGCGTTGACCTCCGCCTCCATGGCCGCCAGCGTCTCGGCCATCTGGTCGGGCTGGACGTCGAGATAGCGGTTCACGTGGCCAAGCGCCTCCTCGACCTCGCGCATCATGGCGATGCAGTCGCGGATGAGGCCGATGGCCATGCCGGCCTGGAGCAGGATGAAGCCCGCCCGCATCGTCTTCACGAATGCAGGCGCATCATGGGCGAGCACCATGTCGTCGGGAATGAACAGATCGCGCACCTGCACGGCGTAGGTGCCGGTGCCATCCATGCCGAGGAACGGTTCGCAGGGCTTCAGCGTCACGGCCGGCTCGGCACAGTCGATGATCGCCATCACAGGCGCAGCGCCGTCCACGGCGAAAATGCAGCCGAAGAAATGGTCGGGGCCGAGATTCGACACCCAGGGCAGGATGCCCTTCACCTTGTAGCCGCCTTCCACCCGCGTGCCCTTCAGCTTCAGCGTCTCGATGCCGAAGAAGGACTTCATGGGGTTGGATAAGGCGGTGCCGCCGAGCACGTGCCCGGTGGCGACGGCTGCAAGGTACTTGGCGCGCGGCGCCTCGTTCTCGGAATTGATGAGGTACCAGACCAAAGTGTTCTGGCACCAGGCCATGAAGCCTGTGGCCGTGCAGATCTCGGAGATGCGAGACATGCCTTCGATGGCATTGCCGAGCTGATGCCCCGGAGAGAGATGCAGCCGGAACGCCCCCGCATCGGCGAAGCGATGCAGTAGCGTCGCGGGATAGGTGCCCTCGTCGATGGCCCGCGCCCATGCGGAGAGGTCGGTGCGCGCGATCTTGCCGATCTCGTCCAGCGCCACGCCGGCATTGAGATCGTCCGCCGCGGGGTCATGCGGCGACAAGGCGGTGACGGCGGCGTGCGGCACGGGCAACGACATGGCGATCCTCGACACAGAGAGGGCGGGAGCCTGCCCGGACCGTCGCCGGGCAGGAATGCGGCCGAAGACGGCCGGATTGGTCGGTGCCGGTCAGTCCAGCGCCACCTCGAGGTTCACGGGCCGGACGAAGGTGTTGGCCACCGGCGACCACTTGGTGACGTGGGAGATGAGCGCCTCGACCTCCTCCTTCGGCACGCCATCGCATTCCATGTCGACCTTCACCCGCACGTCGGTGAAGCCCACCGGCTTCTCGCTCACGTCGCCCGTGCCCCACACGGCGGTGATGTTGAGGTCGCCTTCGAGCTGGAGTTCGAGCTTGCGCACGGTCCAGCCCCGATGCACCGCATTGGCGTGGAGGCCGACGGCCAGGCAGGAGCCGAGCGCGGCGAGTGATGCCTCGGAGGGGTTCGGGGCGGTGTCGTCGCCGAGCAGGCCCGGGGGCTCGTCGACGATGTAGGGCTCGAGATTGCGGATGTAGTTGGCGTGGCGGAAGCGGCCTTCGGCGACGGTCTTGCACTTCAGGGTCTTGATGACCTTGGGGTCCGCCTTGCCGGCCGCGATCAGCTTGGCGAGGCCTTCCTTGTCGATGGGCGCAAGGCAGCCCGTGGTCGCTTCTGGCGCGAGGCAGCCGGTCAGTGCGGTCTGGGGCGCAGTCATCAGGATCTCCTTGGGTCGTGTAGACAGACCGGTCTGTCTTATGCACGCCTTATGCCAGATTCGTTGGAGGCAGCGACTGAGTCAGGGAGAACTGCATTTCCTCATGAGAAATAAGGAACTGCAGGAAAATTGGACGCCGCTTGTCCGGCACGGTTCGTGCCTGTAGGAAACAGACAGGTCTGTCTCAGTGCACGCGAAAGCGGCACATTGGTGAGAAGCGATGCAGCAAACGAAGGCAAGCCGGCCCAAGGCCAATTCCCACGCCGCGCCGGACACCGGGGAGGCGGAGCCGAAGGCGCGCGAGCGCATCCTTCAGGCTGCGACGCGGCTGTTCTGCCAGCACGGGATCAATGCCGTGGGCGTGGATGCCGTGGTTGCGGAGGCAGCGACCGCCAAGGCGACGCTCTACAAGTCGTTCGGCTCCAAGGAGCGGCTGGTGGAAGCGGTGCTGGAGCGCGAGGGTGCGGCGTGGCGCGACTGGTTTCTCGGCGAGCTGCTGAAAGGCGAGGCAACCGCCCAGATGCGCCTGCGCCGCATCTTTCCCGTGCTGCGCGAATGGTTCGGCGACGCCCGCTTCTTCGGCTGCCCCTTTATCAATGCGGTGGCGGAGCACGACAAGGCCGACGACCGCATGCGCCAGATCGCCCTCGCTCACAAGAAGGTGGTGCTGGAGACCATCACCCGCCTTGCGGCCGAGGCCGGCGCGCGCGACCCCAACGGCGCGGCACATCAGTTGGGCGTCCTGATCGACGGTGCCATCGTCGCCGCCATGATCACCAAGGACGCGAACGTCGCGCTCCTGGCCGGCCAGACTGCCGACCTGCTGCTGTCCGGCATGGCGGCCGAGGCCGCCTGACGCCGGCTCAAGAGCCTGCGGCCCTCCCCTGCCAAAGGCGCAGTTTCCCGAGCTTGACGCTCCGCCCCATGGCATCCGAAAACGCGGTAACAGCATCGGGAGGAAAAGATGCAGATCCGCGCCGCCGTCCTGCGCACGTCTCCGGTCAGCAAGCCCTATGCGGACACGCGCCCGCTGACCATCGAAACGGTTGAACTCGCGCCGCCCCAGGCCGGCGAGGTGCT
>JAEZMT010000357.1 GCA_023442085.1 Pseudomonadota bacterium
GTCGGCATCAAGATCCAGGTCTTCCCCGGCGCCTCGCTGTACAAGGCGAACGAGCAATGGGGCGCGCTGACCAAGGGCCAGCTCGACATCTCCTCCTTCCCCCTCGACTACGCCTCCGGGCGCGTGCCGCAATTTTCGGTGACGCTGATGCCGGGGCTGGTACGCAATTTCGACCGGGCCGACCGGCTCAACACGTCCCCCTTCATGCAGGACATCAAGAAGATCATCGAGGCGCAGGGCGCCATCGTGATCGCAGACGCCTGGCTCTCGGGCGCCTTCGCCTCCAAGAAGGGCTGCATCACAGGGCCCGACAGCATCAAGGGGCAGGTAACACGCGCTGCCGGCCCCGCCTTCGAGCAGATGCTGGCCGCCGCCGGCGCCTCCATCGCCTCCATGCCGTCCTCGGAAATCTATTCCGGCATGCAGACCGGCGTGCTCGACGCCACCAACACCTCCTCGGAGAGCTTCGTTTCCTATCGCCTGTTCGAACAGGTGAAGTGCCTCACCGCGCCGGGCGCCAATGCGCTGTGGTTCATGTACGAACCCGTGCTCATGTCCAAGCAGGTGTTCGACCGGCTGAAGCCCGACCAGCAGAAGGCCATCCTCGAGGCCGGCAAGAAGGCGCAGGACTGGTTCGCGCAGGAGGTGCGCAAGGGCGACCAGAAGCTCGCCGACACCTTCAAGAAGGCGGGCGTCGAGGTGATCGAAATGTCCGCCTCCGACTATGACGCCTGGCTGAAGGTGGCGCAGGCCAGCGCCTACAAGAACTTCTCCGAGAAGGTGAAGGGCGGCGACGAGCTGATCAAGAAGGCCCTCGCCGTCCAGTGACGGGACGGGCGCGCTGCGCCCGCACGGCTTCCGCCCGCCGCGCCCTGATGGCGGCGGGCGGCCCCGCACATGCCCCAGCACACGCCCACGCTTGCCCCCGAGGCGCTCATGACCCGCTCCTTCCTCCACGCCGTGGACTTCCTGTCGCGCGCCGTCGCGATCCTCGCCGGGCTGCTGCTCGTCGCCTCGATGGTGGTGATCTGCCAGATGATCTTCATGCGCTACGTGTTCCGCGCGCCCACCATCTGGCAGACCGACTTCGTGGTGTTCACGGCAACGGCCGCGGTCTTCCTCGGCGCGCCCTACGTGCTGCTGACCCGCGGCCATGTGGGCGTGGATGTCATCGAGCTCATGGCGGCCAAGCCCGTGCAGCGGGTGCTCGGCATCATCGGCGCGGTGCTCGGCCTCCTGTTCGCCATCGCCATGACGGTGGCGAGCAGCATCTTCTTCCACGAGGCCTATGTGAACGAGTGGCGCACCTCCACGGTCGCCGCCATCACCCTGTGGATTCCGCTGCTGCCGCTTCCCGTCAGCTTCGCCCTCCTCTCCCTCCAGTACGTGGCCGAACTGGTGCGCCGGATCTCCGGCACGGACGGCTTTGGAGCGCACCCGTGATGACCCTTTCGCCCACCACCTCCGGCATCGTCGTCATCGGCATCCTGTTCGCGCTCCTCGCCACGGGCATGCCCATCGCCTTCGCGCTCGGGCTCACCGCCATCTTCGGCCTGCTTATGGCCAGCGGCTGGGGCGTGTTCGAGGTGCTCGCGGAGACCATGTTCGCCGGCATCGCCAACCTCGCCTACGTCTCCATTCCCATGTTCGTGCTGATGGGCGCGGCCGTGGCAGCCACGCCGGCCGGGCGCGACCTCTACGAGGCGCTGGACCGCTGGCTGAATCGGGTACCGGGCGGGCTGGTGCTCTCCAACATCGGCGCCTGTGCCATCTTCGCCGGCATGACCGGATCGAGCCCCGCCACCTGCGCCGCTATCGGCAAGATGGGCATTCCGGAGATGCTGAAGCGCGGCTATCCCGCGTCAGTGGCCACCGGCTCCATCTGCGCGGGCGGAACGCTCGGCATCCTGATCCCGCCTTCGGTGACGATGATCGTCTACGGCATCGCCACCGAGACCTCGATCGGCCGGCTGTTCCTGGCCGGGGTCATGCCGGGACTGATGCTGACCGCCATGTTCATGGCCTGGTCGCTCTACGACTGCCGGCGCAAGGGCTTCCGCTTCGACGACCGCGGCAGCCGCTTCTCTCTCGGCCAGAAGCTGGAGGCGCTGCCGAAGGTTCTGCCCTTCCTCATCATCATCCTCGGAACGCTCTACGTGCTCTACGGCGGCGTCGCGACGCCCTCCGAGGCGGCCGGCGCGGGCGCCTTCCTGACCCTCGGCGTCGTGATCGTGATGTATCGCCTGTTCCGCCCCAAGCCGGTGTTCGAGATCTTCTCGTCCACTTTGCGGGAGAGCGTCATGATCATGATGATCATGGCCTCGGCGGAATTGTTCGCCTTCGCCCTCTCCTCGCTCTTCATCACCCAGACGGTCGCAGCCGCCATCGCCGGCCTGGACGTGAACCGCTGGGTGCTGATGGCGGTGATCAATCTGTTCCTGCTTGTGGCGGGCATGTTCCTGCCGCCGGTGGCGATCATCGTGATGTCGGCGCCGCTGCTCTATCCGATCATCGTGTCGTCGGGATTCGATCCCTACTGGTTCGCGGTCATCCTCACCATCAATATGGAGATCGGGCTCATCACGCCGCCGGTCGGGCTGAACCTGTTCGTGGTGAACGCCATCGCCCCGCAGGTGCCGACGGCGCAGGTGCTGAAGGGCGCCCTGCCCTACGTGCTGCTGATGCTGGGCGGCATCGTCATCCTCAGCGTCTTCCCCGGCATCGTCACCTGGCTGCCCGACGCGGTGATGGGTCCGGTGAACTGATCCTCACCGCCCCTGCACCGGCACCACGTCCACGCCCACGGCGAGGATGTGGTCGCCGGACGAGACGATCACCCCGTCCACCGGCGAGACGTCCGCATAATCGCGGCCGACAGCGAGGATGATGTGGTCGTCCCCCGCCGGGATGGCGTTGGTGGGATCGAGCCCGATCCAGCCGAAGGCCGGCCCGCACCACACCTCGGCCCAGGCGTGGGTGGCGTCCGCGCCCTCCAGCCGGGGCTGGCCCTCGGGCGGGATGGTGCGCAGATAACCGGAGACATAGCGCGCCGGCAGGCCGAGGCCGCGCAGCCCCGCGATCATCACCTGCGCAAAGTCCTGGCACACGCCCGCCTTCGCCGCGAACGCCTCGTGGGGCGAGGTGGTGACGATGGTGGCGCCGGGCTCGTAGGTGAATTCGTCATGCACGCGATGCATCAGCTCCAGCGCCGCCTCCAGCACCGGGCGGTCGCCGCGGAAGCTGGTCGCGGTCCAGTCGGTGATGTCGGCGTCGATGGGAATGGCCCGGCTCGGAAACAGTCCGTGGACCGCGGCATCGGGACCGAGGTCAGGCTCCTCCAGCGCCGCGACGCGCACTTCGTCCACCAGCGGGGTTGCGGCGGGGTCGGGCAAGGGCGTCGCCGTCACGTCCACCCGGCTGCGGGTGGTGATGGAGAGATGGCCGTGGGGCTGGTCGATGGTGAGCCAGGTGAGCCCGTTGCCGAAGAAATCGGTGCCCTGCTCCAGCTCCGCCGGCTCGGGATCCACATCGAGGATGTGGGCGATGACGTGCTGATGGCCGAAGCGGTCCATCGGTGTCATCCGCAGCACCTGCCGCACAACGCGAACCGGCACCTGATAGCTGTAGGTGGTGGTCTGGCGAATATCGTAGAGCATTTTACGTTGCTTTCGCTCAGGCGCCGCGCGGGCTGTTTTACGTAGCTTTCGCTCAGGCGCCGCGCGGGCTGTATTCGTTGCTTTCGCTCAGGCGCCGCGCGGGCTTTCGGCTCGCGTGGCTCGCCTCACATGCCGAAGGTCAGCGTCATCTCCGGGGAGTGGCCCTGGAGGAAGTAATGGGACGACACCTCGTCGGAGAGCTGCATCAGCATTTTCTCCATGGCGTCGAACCATTGCGGCTCGAAGCTTTCGGAGGTGCTGGCCGCAAGCTCTGCCTGCATGCGGGCGACGATACGCTCCCAGAGCGGCGGCGGAGCATCCTGATCGCGGCCGGGGAGCACCTTCAGGTGGTTCGCCATGCGATGCACCTGGAAGGCCACTGAGCGCGGATTGTCCGGATCGAGCAGCACGAGGTCCAGCACCGGCCCGCGCGCCTCCATCATCACATAGCGCGTACGGTAGGTGATGAGGCTGTCCGCCACCTGCAGCAACGCGTCGAGCGAGCCCTGCGGGGCGCCCACCTCGCCGAAGGTGCGGGCGAAGCGCAACGTGCCGATGGCCCGCTCCGTGCGCCGGCCGATCTCCAAAAAGCGCCAGCCGGTGAGCCGGTTCATGTTCTCCGAGGCAAGGCCGGAGAAGGCAGCGATGATGCGCAGGGCCGCGTCCGCCCGCTCCGCCGCATCGGCCTCCGAGGGCGCGGAGGGCACGGGCTGGTAGACGCAGGTCTCAAGGTCCACCAGCGCGCGCCACGCATCGGGCGAGAAGCGGTCGCGGATGACGGAGGCCGCAGCCCGCGCCGCCTGCACCAATTGCGGCAGGGCGCCCGGCAGGTCGCGCCGGGTCAGCACGGCCACCGCATAGCGCGCGGGCGTGGCGCGGGCGAGATCACGCGGCATGGCGCCCCACGCCCCGAGCAGGCCGAGCAGGCGCGACACGAGGGGGCTGGTGCCGGTGTCCCCGCTCTCGGCCAACCGGCCCACCAGAACGCGGGAGAGGCGCAGCGTCGCCTCGGCCCGCTCCACATAGCGGCCGAGCCAGAACAGGTTGTCGGCCGCCCGGCTCGGCAGTGTGCCGGAGGAGCGGCGGACCTTCACATTGGCCGGGCTCGGCAGCAGCGTGGCGTCCGCCTGCTCACCATCCGCCAGCACCCACACGTCGGCCGAGCGGTCGCCCTTCTGCATGGAGACGGCGCGGGCATCGGCGGCGGAGGAGATACGGCAGAAGCCGCCGGGCATCACCGACCAGCCCTTTTCGGTGGCGGTCAGGAACACCCGCAACATGAAGGGGCGCGGGGTGAGCTTCTCCCCCGTCCACACCGGCGTGGTGGAGAGGCGGGCGATGTCCTGGCCCACCACATCCGCCCCGCGCCGGGCGAGGAGCGTCGAGAGGCGACGCCGGTCGGCCTGGGTGAGGTCCGCGCCCAGAACCGAGCCGCCATCCGGCAGGCCCGGCAGCGCCCGGCCGAAGGCCGAGGAGATGACGAGCTCGTCCAGATGCTCCATCACCTGCGCCCGTTCGGCCGGCTGGCCGCACCACCAGGTGGCGACATGCGGCAAGCTCAACGGCCGCCCGGTGAGCCGGGTGGCGATGCGCGGCAGGAAGGCGAGCAGCGCCGGCGCCTCGACGATGCCAGACCCAAGCGCATTGGCCATGGCGACGCCGCCCATGCGCACCGACTGGACGAGGCCCGGCACGCCGAGGCGCGAACGGGCATTCAGCTCCAGCGGGTCGGCGAAATCCGAATCGAGGCGGCGCAGCAACACGTCGATGCGGCGGAGCCCTGCCACCGTGCGCACGTGCAGCGCGTCGCCCCGCACGGTGAGGTCTTCGCCCTCCACCAGAAGGAAGCCGAGATAGCGGGCGAGCAACGCATGCTCGAAATAGGTCTCGTTCAGCGGGCCGGGCGTGAGCAGGCCGATGCGGCCCTCCCCCGTCCGGTCGAGCTTCATCAGCGAGGTGCGCAACGCCTGAAAGAAGGCCGCGACCCGCTTCATGTTGAGATCGCGCGAGACATCCGGCAGCGCGCGGGTGGAGGCGAGCCGGTTTTCCAGCGCATAGCCGGCGCCGGAGGGGGCCTGGGTGCGGTCGGCGAGCACCCACCAGCGGCCATCCGGGCCACGGCCCACATCGGCGGCATAGACCCGCAGGAACCGCCCGCCCTCGGGGCGTACGCCCACCAGCGGTCGCAGGAATTCCGGGCTGCCGGCGACTGCTGCGGCCGGCAGGTCGCCATCGGCCACCAGATGGCCGGCGCTGTAGAGATCCTGAAGCACCGCCTCCAGCAGTTCGGCGCGCTCGATGAGGCCCTGGGAGAGGGTTTCCCAATCCGCTTCACCGATGATGAGCGGCATGTGGCTGAGCGACCATGGCCGCTCGCCCCCACCGGCATCGTCATAGACGCGATAGAAGACGCCGCTGTCCCTCAGGTATCGGTCGGCCGCGGAGAAGCGGCGGCGCAGTTCCTCGGAGCCGAGTTCGGCCAGGGCGGCGAGGAAGGGCTGCCAGTGGCGGCGCGGCTGGCCGTCGGCGTCCATCATCTCGTCGCGGGTGGCCGGCAGGGTGCGGTAGCCGCCGATCAGGCTTTCGGCCGCGGCCCGCTCGAAAACCTCGCTGCGCTGCTCCGCACCCGACACGATCACCCCTTCCGCGAGCGCCCCGGCTCGCGTTTCATCGTCCTGCGCCCGGTGGGTCCGGGTTCTCCATTATGCCCGTGGCGGCGCCAGATGCACCCCTCTTCGGAGCGCTTCCAGCGTGCCCCCGCCGCGGGACGAGCCTGCGGCGGCGCCTGGGTCAGGCTTTGTGAAAGGCCGGATGGCCTCAGGCGCCGGCGGGGCGCCGCAGGTCCAGGGTGGTCGGGAACTCGTCCGGCGCCGTCTCCAGCACCACGTCGAGGGTACCGGGGCTGTGGCCGAAGGTCTGGAAGCGGGCGAGGCGCCGCGCCTCGGCCTCATACGAATTCACCGGGAAGGTGTCGTAGTTCCGTCCGCCCGGATGGGAGACGTAATAGACGCAGCCGCCCCGGGAGCGCTCGCTCCAGGTGTCCACGAGGTCGAAGGTGAGCGGCGAATGCACCGGGATCGTCGGGTGGAGGCCCGACCACGGCTGCCACGCCTTGTAGCGCACGCCCGCCACATAGGTGCCGTTGCGGCCGGTGGGCGCCAGCGGCACCTTGCGGCCGTTGCATGTGAGGATGTGCCGGGAGGGGTTGAAGCCCTCCACCTTCACCTGCAGGCGCTCCACGGAGGAGTCCACATAGCGGGCCGTACCGCCCACCACGCCTTCCTCGCCGAGCACGTGCCAGCATTCCAGCGCCTGGCGCACCTCGATATCCACGCCGGCCTGCTGCACCTTGCCGAACGCGGGGAAGCGGAACTCGAACTGGGCGCGGAACCACTCGGGATCGATCTGGTAGCCGGCGTCCGAGAGGTCTTCCGCGACGTCGAGGAAGTCCTGCCAGACGTAATGAGGCAGCATGAAGCGGTCGTTGAGAATGGTGCCCCAGCGGGTGCAATGACCATGCACCGGCTTGTTCCACAGCCGCGCGATGAGCGCCCGCAGCAGGAGCTGCTGGGCAAGGCTCATGCGCCAGTCCGGCGGCATCTCGAAGCAGCGGAACTCCACGAGGCCCAGCCGGCCGGTCGGTCCATCCGGCGAATAGAGCTTGTCGATGGAGATTTCGGTGCGGTGGGTGTTGCCGGTCACGTCCACCAGCAGGTTGCGCAGCAGCCGGTCCACCAGCCACGGCGCCGGCGGCTCCCCCTTGCCGGGGGGCGGGAACTTGGAGAATGCGATCTCCAGCTCATAGAGGCTGTCGTGCCGCGCCTCGTCCACCCGCGGATGCTGGGAGGTGGGGCCGATGAACAGGCCGGAAAAGAAATAGGACAGGCAGGGATGCCGCTGCCAATAGAGCAGCAGGCTCTTGAGCACATCCGGCCGGCGCAGGAAGGGGCTGTCGGCGGGGGTGGCGCCGCCCACCACCACATGGTTGCCGCCGCCGGTGCCGGTGTGGCGCCCGTCCACCATGAACTTCTCGGTGCCGAGGCGGGCGAGCCGCGCCTCCTCATAGAGGATGCGGGTGATCTCCACGCAGCCGGCCCAGGTGTCGGACGGATGGACGTTCACCTCCAGCACGCCCGGATCGGGGGCGATGCGGATGAGGTTGAGACGGTAGTCGAACGGCGGCGGATAGCCCTCCATGTGGATGGGCGTGTTCAGCT
>JAEZMT010000082.1 GCA_023442085.1 Pseudomonadota bacterium
CCACCCTCATCCGGGAGGTGATGGCGATCGCGGCCGGGCGCGGGGCGCCGGTCATCGTCGATCCAAAGAGTTCGGACCTCGCCCGCTACGACGGCGCCACGCTGGTGACACCCAACCTCCAGGAGATTTGGCTCGCCACCGGCATTTCCGGCGAGAGCGACGAGAGCGCCGTCGCGGCCGGCCGCAAGGTACTGGAGCGCACCGGCATCGGGGCGGTTCTGGTCACCCGCTCGGAAAAGGGCATGACCCTGGTGCAGCGGACCGCAGAGCCTGTGCACATCCCCACCGTGGCCCGGGAAGTCGCCGATGTGGTCGGCGCGGGCGATACCGTCATCGCGGCCCTGGCGCTGGTGGTCGGCGCGGGCGGGGCGCTCGACGAGGCGGCCTATATCGCCAATGCGGCGGCCGGCGTGGCCGTGGGCAAGCGTGGCACCGCGACGGTGTCCCGCGCAGAGCTTGTGAGCGAGCTCGACCGCCAGAGCCGCACGGCCGTCACCTCGGCGGCGATGAAGGTAGCCTCGCGCGCCGCGGCGGCGGCCCAGGTGGAGACGTGGAAGCGGCACGGCCTGTCCGTCGGCTTCACCAACGGCTGCTTCGACATTCTCCATGTTGGACACATCGGCATCATCGAGTTCGCACGCGCCCATTGCGACCGTCTGGTCGTCGCCGTGAATTCCGATGCGTCGGTATCGCGGCTCAAGGGGCCGAGCCGCCCCGTCAATGGCGAGATGGACCGCGCGCAGGTGATCTCCGCCATCGGCGCGGTGGATCTCGCGGTTATCTTCGACGAGGACACGCCGGAGCAGCTCATCGAGGAGATCCAGCCGGACGTGCTGGTGAAGGGCGCAGATTACGAGGTCTCCGAGATCGCCGGCGCGGCAAGCGTTATGGCGCGCGGCGGCAGGGTGCTGCGCTTTGAGCTTGTGCCCGGGCGCAGCACGACGCAGGTCATCCGCCGCATGACGGCGGGCGCGGGGACCTGAGGTCCTCTCGTTGCGTCAAGCGTCGCAGGACCGCGGGTGAGTTGGTCGAAGGCTCCGTTCATTTTGCAGGATCGCCAGACATGTATGTGATTACCGGTGGCGCCGGCTTCATCGGCTCGAACATCGCGGCCGCGCTCGACGATGCCGGCGAAGAGATCGTGATCATCGACTGGCTCGGCGCGGACGACACCAAATGGCGCAACATCGCCAAGCGGCGCCTGCTGGACCTCGTGCGCCCCGAGGCAGCCTCGGCCTTTCTCGCGGCTAACGCCGGGAAGATCGAAGGCATCGTCCACATGGGCGCGATCTCGACGACCACCGAGACGGACGTGGACCTGATCGTCGAAAGCAACATCCGCCTGTCGATTGACCTCTGGGCCTTCGCCGCCGGGCACGCCATCCCGCTCGTCTATGCCTCCTCGGCCGCGACCTATGGCGGCGGCGAGAACGGCTTTGTCGACGACGGCAGCGAGGCCTACCTCTCCACCCTCCGGCCGCTCAATCCCTACGGATGGAGCAAGAACGTGTTCGACCGCTTCGTGGCCGAGCGCGTGAGGCGTGGCGAGCGGACGCCGCCGCGCTGGGCCGGGCTCAAGTTCTTCAACGTCTACGGGCCGAACGAGTATCACAAGGGCGGCCAGCGCTCCGTGGCGGTGCAGCTGTTCGAGCAGATCCGCGCGAAGGGGTCGGTGCGCCTGTTCCGCTCGGACAATCCCGCCTACGCCGACGGCGAGCAATTGCGCGACTTCGTGTGGGTGCAGGATTGCGTGGACGTGGCGCTTTGGGCCCTGCGCACGGAGGGCATGACCTCCGGCATCTACAACGTGGGCTCCGGTACGGCCCGCTCCTTCCTCGACAAGGCCAGGATCATCTTCGCAACCCTGGGGATGGAGGAGCGCGTCGAATTCATCGATCTGCCCGACCAGCTCAAGGGCAAGTACCAATATTACACCTGCGCGAACCTCGAGAAGCTGTCGTCCGCCGGCTACAACTCTCCCACCACAAGCCTGGAGCAGGGGCTGTCGCGATACGTCAACGACTACCTGCTGAAGGACGATCGCTTCCGCTGAAGCGCCCGAGGCGATGGGGAAGATCAGTTCCCCTGCCGTCGGCCATGCTCCTGCCTCTGTCCACGTTGATGCAACTTGGGCATCGCTCTAAGGAAGGCGCGATGGCGCAACGCGGCAGGATAGGACGGGCGTGACCATATCGACCTTGCAGGGTGCCAGCATCCTCGTCACCGGCGCGGCCGGCTTCATCGGCGCCGCTGTCGCCGAGCGGCTGCTTGCGATGGGGCATTCCGTTGTCGGGGTCGACGACCTCAACGCTTATTACGACGTGCGCCTCAAGGAGGCTCGTCTCGCGCGGTTCCTCGGCCATCCCGGCTTCCGGTTTGAGCGGCTGACGCTGGCGGACCGCGCCGCCACCGCCGACCTCTTCGCCCGCCACCAGCCGACCCATGTGGTCCACCTCGCCGCCCAGGCCGGGGTGCGCTACTCCATCGAGCATCCCGAGACCTACATCGACTCGAACCTGGTCGGCTTCTGCAATGTACTCGAGGGCTGTCGGCACGGCGGCGTCGCCCACCTTGTCTATGCCTCGTCCAGCTCGGTCTACGGCGCCAACACCGACCTGCCTTTCCGGGTTGAGCAGACGGTGGACCACCCCATCAGCCTCTATGCCGCCACCAAGAAGGCGAACGAGCTGATGGCCCACGCCTATTCCCACCTCTACCGGCTGCCGGTGAGCGGGCTGCGCCTCTTCACCGTTTATGGCCCGTGGGGACGGCCGGACATGGCTGTGTTCCTGTTCACCGACGCCATCTGGCACGGGCGGCCCATCAAGGTGTTCAACAACGGCGACATGCAGCGGGATTTCACCTTCATCGACGATGTGGTGGATGCCGTGGTTGCCCTGCTGCCGACCCCGGCGACGCCGGACCCGGCATGGACCGGGGCGGATCCCGACCCCGCCACCTCCAACGCGCCGTATCGCATCTACAATGTCGGCAACCACAGCCCCGAGCCGCTGATGGCGCTCATCGGCGATATCGAGGCGGCGCTGGGCCGCAAGGCGGAGCTGGACTTCCAGCCCATGCAGGCCGGCGATGTCCCGGCCACCTTCGCCGATGTGACGAGCCTCGCGCAGGCCGTGGACTTCGCGCCGCGGACGCCGCTGAAGGAGGGCGTCGCCCGCTTCGTCACCTGGTATCGCGAGGTCTGGCTGGCGGAAATCGCAAAGGGCTGAAGCGGCTCAGCTCTTGATGCCTCAGCTCTCGTGCCTCAGCTCTCGTGCCTCAGCCCTTGGCGCTGTCCTCGACCATCCGGGCCACCGCATCGCCGGCCGAGGCCAACGTGTCGGCCTCGCGGGCGCGCACCACGAGATTGGTCTTGTAGCGCCCGTCCGCCTCGTCGCGGAACGGGTAGGAGCCGATGATGGCGTCGGGATAGGCTTCGGCGATCTTGCGCAGCGGGGCGGCGATGTCGCCCTCCTTCGCCTCGGCGAGAATGGTGCGCGAGAGCATGGGCCGGCCCTTGCGCAGGTCGGGCAGCACCGCCTCCAGCATGGACTGCATGATGCGCGGCACGCCGGCCATCACGATGACGTTGCCGATGCGGAAACCCGGTGCCTTGGACACCTCGTTCACCACCAGGCTCGCGCCGGCGGGAATGCGCGCCATGCGCAGGCGCGCCTCGTTCAGGTCCTTCTCGGCGATGTATTCGAGCAGCATGGCGCGGGCGCGCGGGTCCACATCGATGGACACGCCGAAGGCCTTGGCGATGGCATCGGCCGTGATGTCGTCGTGGGTGGGGCCGATGCCGCCGGTGGTGAACACATAGTCGAAGCGGGCGCGCAGGGCATTGACCGCCGCCACGATGTCCTCTTCCACATCCGCCACCACCCGCACCTCGCGCAGGTCGATGCCCACGTCGGTGAGGCGTTCGGCGATGTGGCCGATGTTCTTGTCCTTGGTCCGCCCGGAGAGAACCTCGTCGCCGATCACGATCAACGCAGCCGTGACCGATCGCGCGTCGTCTGCCTCGCCCATGTTTTCGATCCCTGCCCTTGCCGGCATCAGCCGGTGTTCAATCGCCCAAAATCTAGGCATATATAAAGCGTGAGCGGCGCCTTCGCTCCGCTTTCCCGTTTAGCACTTCTTTGGCACGATGTTTGTTAAGTTCACGGGGAGGTTCCCCGGGGCGCGGAGTGTCGATCCCAATGCCGCATGCGTTCGATGAAATGTCCAGTACCGACGGCGCGGTGAGGCCGGCTTACGAGACCCTCCAGCGCTGGCTCGCCGAAGTGCCCCAGGACGTGCTGGACCACCGGCGCAAGGAGGCCGAGTTCATCTTCCGGCGAATCGGCATCACCTTCGCGGTCTATGGCGAGCAGAACGCCCAGGAACGCCTGATCCCGTTCGATATCGTGCCCCGCATCCTCACCAAGGACGAATGGACCCGCCTGTCGCGCGGGCTCGAGCAGCGCGTCAAGGCGCTGAACATGTACATCAAGGACGTCTACTCGAAGCGGGAAATCCTGAAGGCCGGCGTGGTGCCGGAGAACCTCGTCTACCAGAACCCGGCCTTCCGCCCGGAGATGAACGGGCAGCGCGTGCCGCACGATCTCTATGTCCATATCGCCGGCATCGACATCGTCCGCACCGACCCCGACAAGTTCTATGTCCTTGAGGACAATGCCCGCACCCCCTCCGGCGTCTCCTACATGCTGGAGAACCGGGAGATCATGCTGCGGCTGTTCCCCGAGCTGTTCTCCATGCACCGCGTCGCGCCGGTGGAGAATTACGCCGACGACCTGCTGGCCACCCTGCGCTCGCTCTCGCCCCACGGCGGGCATGAGCCGAACGTGGTGATCCTCACCCCCGGCATCCACAACTCGGCCTATTACGAGCATTCCTTCCTCGCGGACAAGCTGGGCGTCGACCTCGTCGAGGGCCGCGACCTGTTCGTGAAGGATGCGGTGGTCTACATGCGCACCACCGAGGGGCCGAAGCGGGTGGACGTGATCTACCGCCGCCTCGACGACGACTTCCTCGATCCCCTCGCCTTCCGCCGCGACAGCGTGCTCGGCGTGCCGGGGCTGATGAGCGCCTA
>JAEZMT010000094.1 GCA_023442085.1 Pseudomonadota bacterium
ACATGATGGACCCGGACCGGGTGGACCGAGAGATGAACTATCTCTCCATCGCCATCGACAAGACCGCAGGCCCCGCCGAGCGCGAAGCGTGGGACTGGCTGTGCGAGACCATCGCCGACCACCGCGCCCGGGCCGCCTCATGACAGCGCACGTTCCCGCCCGCCCGGGCCTTCTGGCATCCGTGGCGACACTCGACGAGATGCGCGTGGCGCTCGCCGCTGGCGTCGATATCGTCGATCTCAAGAACCCCTCCGAGGGCGCGCTGGGCGCCTGGGCGCCGGGCACGCTGAGCGAGGCGGCGGCCCTGTGGCGCGCCGCTGGCGCTCCCGGCAGCCTCAGCGCCACGGTGGGCGACCATCCGCTGGAGCCGGACGTGCTGCGCACCGCTGCCGCGCGCACCGCGGCGACCGGCGTGCCGCTGGTGAAGATCGGCTTTGCCCTGGGCAATGGCTCGGGCCTGCCGGCAGTGCTCGACGCCCTTCGCCCTCTCGCCCGCGAAACCCGGCTGATCGCTGTCCTTTTCGCCGATCAGGCTCCGGACCTCGCCGCCGTGCCGCTGTTCGCCACCGCCGGCTTCCATGGGGTGATGCTGGATACGGCCGACAAGACAGCCGGTGGGCTACTGGCTCACCTGCCGCCGGAGACCCTCGCCCGCTTCGTCGCGGCCGCGCGGGCCGAAGGGCTGCTGACGGGCCTCGCGGGCTCGCTGAAGGTCCCCGATATCTCCCCGCTCGCGGCGCTGCGGCCTCACTATCTCGGCTTCCGCGGCGCGCTCTGCGCCGAGGGGCGGACCAGTGCCCTCGATCCCGCGCGTCTGTCCGCCGTCCGCGACACGCTGGCGGGGCGCATCCTCGCCTGAGGTCGGTCAGGCGGGCGGGATCAGCGCCACCACCGCGTCGAGGATATCGCCGGCCGTTTCGATCTCCGCCTCGGTGGCGGTCAGCGGCGGCAGTATCGCAAGCACGTTGCCGAGCGGCCGGGCGAGAAGCCCCTGCCCCGCCAGAGCCTCCGCCAGAGGCGCGGCGGCCCCTGCGCAGACCAGACCCTGAACGAGGCCGGTGCCCGTGGTATCGGTGAACAGGTCCGGCCGGCGCCAGCGCTGGGTGGCGAGCCGGTCCTCCAGTTTCCAACCAAGTTCCTGCACGCGCGTCTCAAAGCCCGGAGCGAAGGCGGCCGAGAGCACAGACAGCAGGCCGGCGGCTGCTTCCTCGTCCAGCAGCGGCAGGCCGGAAGGCAGGCTGCGGGCGAGACGGGCGCTTAGCACCAGCGCGGAGGCGCTCTCCCCGTCTTCGCCACCGCCAGACAGATCGTCGATCACCATCAGGTCCGGCGCCACGCCGCGCCACTCGTGGGCGAAAGCCATGCCGGTGCGCCCGAGGCCGGCGTCGGTCTCGTCGAACAGGAGCGCAACGCCATACTCGTCCGCCATCTGACGCGCCATTGCGAGGATCGACCCCGGCAGGAAGCGCAGGCCGGCGTGGATGGCGGCGGGCGCAAGCAGCAGCGCCGCCACGTTCGGCCCCATGGCGGCCTCGATGGCCGCTTCGTCCTCCGGGATGCGCCGCACGCTCGCATCCTGCGCCAGCGCGGGGGGAAGCCGCGGATCGCCGGAGACCACGATGATCTCCCGCCGCTTGGGCCGCCCCGCCGTGCGATGATGGGCGCGGATCGTCTCGAGCGCGACACGCCAGGCTGCCGCCCGATCTGGGAAAAAGCGAGCCACATCGCCGAAGGAATGGTCCGTGAGGAGGGCGGCGCAGCGCGCGGAGGCGGGAACGCAATCCTCCGCCTCCCCTCCAATGACCCGCGCGGGATCGAAGCGGACGGCGCCCGAGAAATCGAGCACCGGCGCCGCAACGGCGGCTGCGTCGTCAGGCGGCGCTTCCCTGCCGTCGACGTCTGGGGCAATTGCCGACACGCGCTCCTCCATCCCCTGGGTCAAGCAAGGAGCGCGCCGCGATCAGTCGTACTTGATGTAGGAAAAGCGCAGATCGTGCTGTGGCGTGCCCTCAAGCGGCGCGTCTTCCGCCGCACCCGGCTGCCACTGCACCACGTCCTCGATCTTCTTCGCCAGCGCGAGGTCGCGCACGGTGATGCCCTTGGCGTCGTGGGACTGGAGCCGGACCTCCACCCAGGCATAGGAGGCGGTGAGGTCCGGATGGTGCCACGCCGCCTCGGCCAGATGACCCACGGTGTTGATGACCATCAGCGTACCTTTCCAGCTGTTGGTCTTGTAGGTGCGCTTGATCCAACTGTCCTCGTAGCGCCAGTGCGGCAGCTCTGCGGCGAGGTGGGCCGTCACCTCCTCCGGCGAAAAGGTCTTCTTGCGATCGATGCTCATGGGGGCCTCCGGGGCGACCCAAGCGGCCGCCGTTCATCGAGTTGATCTCGCACAGTGCGCCATGGGGCGGGTGATGCTGTATAAGGACGAGGCCCGCGACAGGCCGGCGACATAACCCGCACTGTCGCAGCGGATGGAGAACCATGTCGAACACGCTCGCCTTTTTCGTCAACACGTCGATCGTGCTCCTCACCGTCGCCGCCATGGAAGGCGTGGCGTGGGCGGCGCATAAATATGTGATGCACGGCTGGGGCTGGGGCTGGCACAAATCCCACCACGAGCCGCGGGAAGGCGTGTTCGAGCGCAACGACCTCTATGCCGTCGTGTTCGCCGGCATCTCCATCCTGCTCATCTATTTCTATCGCAATGGTGGGCCGCTGCTGTGGGTTGGCGTCGGGATGACCGTCTACGGGTTCCTCTATTTCTTCGTCCACGACGGCATCACCCACCAGCGCTGGCCGTTCCGCTACGTGCCGCGCAACGGCTATCTCAAGCGCCTCGTTCAGGCCCACCGGCTGCACCACGCCGTGGAAGGCAAGGAGGGCTGCGTCTCCTTCGGCTTCATCTATGCGCCGCCGCCGGCCGCGTTGAAGGCCAAGCTGAAGAAGCTGCACGGCGGCAGCCTGAAGAACAGCGAGGGGGCGGAGTAGCCGCGCAACTCCTGACGCTGAAACGAAAAGAGGCGGCCCGAGGGCCGCCTCTTTCATTTGATGGAAGCCGTCAGGCCTTGACCAGCGGCAGCTTGGGCACCGGGCTTCCGGAACGACCTGAGCCGCCGGCCGGCCCGCCCTTCGGGCCCTTGCCTTTGGGGGTGGGCCGGGCCTTCGCCTTGGCCGCGGGCTTGCGGCGCTTGGCGGGGGCCGGAACGATCTTCTCCGGCTTGGGGGTGACGGGGCCTTCGGGGAATTCGAAGCCGAGCTTCGACTCCTTGCCCTCGCCCTCCACCACCACGCGCACGTGGCCGCCGTTCTTGAGCGCACCGAACAGCACAAGGTCCGCCAGCGGCGTCTTGATGTACTCCTGGATGACGCGGGCCATGGGCCGCGCCCCCATCTGCTCGTCGTAGCCACGATCCACCAGCCACGCGCCCGCTTCATCCGAGAGCTCGATGGTGACACTGCGGTCGGCGAGCTGGGCCTCCAGCTGAAGCACGAACTTCTCCACCACCTGGGTGATGACCTCGGTCGGCAGGTGGCCGAACGGGATCACCGCGTCGAGGCGGTTGCGGAACTCCGGCGCAAAGGTCCGGCTGATGGCCTCCGAATCGTCGCCCTCGCGCTTCTGGCGGGTGAAGCCATAGGCGGGCTTGGCGAGATCGGCGGCACCCGCGTTCGTGGTCATGATGAGGATCACGTTGCGGAAGTCGATCTGCTTGCCGTTGTGGTCGGTCAGCTTCCCGTGGTCCATCACCTGCAGGAGGATGTTGAAGAGGTCCGGATGGGCCTTTTCGATCTCGTCCAGCAGCAGCACGCAGTGCGGATTCTGGTCGACGCCGTCGGTCAAAAGGCCGCCCTGGTCGAAGCCCACATAGCCGGGAGGGGCGCCGATGAGACGGCTCACGGTGTGGCGCTCCATATACTCCGACATGTCGAAGCGCAGGAGCTGCACGCCCAGGATGGAGGCGAGCTGCTTGGCCACCTCGGTCTTGCCGACGCCGGTCGGGCCGGAGAACAGGTAGCAGCCGATGGGCTTCTCCGGCTCGCGCAGGCCGGCGCGGGCCAGCTTGATGGAGGCCGAAAGAGCCTCGATGGCCTTGTTCTGCCCGTAAACCACCCGCTTCAGAGTCGTCTGCAGGTTGGCCAGCACCTCCGCGTCGTCCTTGGAGACGGTCTTCGGCGGAATCCGCGCCATGGTGGCGATGGTCGCCTCGATCTCCTTGAGGCCGATGGTCTTCTTGCGCTTCGCCTCGGGCAGCAACATCTGGGCCGCGCCCGACTCGTCGATCACGTCGATCGCCTTGTCCGGCAGCTTGCGGTCATGGATGTAGCGGGCCGACAGCTCCACCGCCGCCTTGATGGCGTCGTTGGTGTAGCGCAGCTTGTGGTAGTCCTCGAAGTACGGCTTCAGCCCCTTCAGGATCTCGATGGCGTCCGGCACGGTGGGCTCGGCCACGTCGATCTTCTGGAAGCGGCGGACGAGGGCGCGGTCCTTCTCGAAATACTGGCGGTATTCCTTGTAGGTGGTCGAGCCCATGCAGCGCAGCGAGCCCGAGGCGAGCGCCGGCTTGAGCAGGTTGGACGCATCCATGGCCCCGCCCGAGGTCGCGCCGGCACCGATGACCGTGTGGATCTCGTCGATGAACATGATCGCGTTCGGATAGGCCTCGATCTCCTTCACCACTTGCTTGAGGCGCTCCTCGAAGTCGCCGCGATAGCGGGTTCCGGCGAGCAGCGCGCCCATGTCGAGGGCGAAGACGGTGGCGGTGGCGAGCACGTCCGGCACGTCGCCATCATTGATGCGCTTGGCGAGGCCTTCGGCGATGGCAGTCTTGCCGACGCCCGGATCACCCACGAACAGCGGATTGTTCTTCTGCCGGCGGCAGAGCACCTGAATGGTACGGGTGATTTCCGAGTCGCGGCCGATGAGGGGGTCGATCTTGCCCTCATGCGCCTTCTTGTTGAGGTTGATGCAGTAGGCGTCGAGCGCGTCCGCCTTCTTCTGCTTGTCGTCACCGGACTTGGTCTCGGTCTCCTCGTCGGCACCGCGCACGGGCCGGCTCTCGGACATGCCGGAGCGCTTGGCGATGCCGTGGGAGATGTAGTTGACCGCGTCGTACCGCGTCATGTCCTGCTCCTGCAGGAAATAGGCGGCATGGCTCTCGCGCTCGGCGAAGATGGCGACGAGCACGTTGGCCCCCGTCACCTCCTCGCGACCCGAGGACTGGACATGAATGACTGCGCGCTGAATAACGCGCTGGAACCCGGCCGTGGGCTTGGAATCGTCAGAGCCGGACTGGACGAGATTCTCCAGCTCGGTGTCGACATATTCGATGAGATTGCGGCGGAGCTTCTCCATGTCGACGTTGCAGGCGCGCATGACGGCGGCCGCATCCTGATCGTCGACGAGGGACAGAAGCAGATGCTCGAGAGTCGCGTATTCGTGGTGGCGTTCGTTCGCGAGGGCCAGAGCGCGATGGAGCGACTGTTCGAGGCTTCGTGAGAATGTGGGCATCGACACCTCTTTCGCGCGTCGCTCCGGACTTTCGGAATCTTCCCCCAGATCCGGAGCACGTGCACCATTCACACAAACTTCGTACTGGATGCCGCAGTGCGCAAGTCCCTCGGCGAAATGAAAGCGCGCGGGCCCGTCGCCGAATTGCTCTTGACGACGGCACAACGCCCTGCCCGCCCGAGCTTCCTCCCGGGTCGGATGACGATCACTTTTTCTGCGGGAAGTCTGAAGGCGGCCGGATGCGGCTCACTTCTTTTCCATCACGCACTGAAGCGGATGCTGATGCTTGCGGGCAAAATCCATCACCTGCGTCACCTTGGTCTCGGCGACCTCATAGGTGAAGACCCCGCATTCACCCACGCCATGGTGATGGACATGGAGCATGATGCGGTTGGCCTCGTCGCGGTTCTTGCTGAAGAACCGTTCGAGCACGTGAACCACGAACTCCATGGGCGTGTAGTCGTCATTCAGCAGCAGCACGCGATAAAGGCTCGGCCGCTTGGTCTGCGGCTTGGTGCGGGTGATGACGGAGGTGCCCGGCCCGTCGCCCTTGCGCGGCGGCTCGCCCGCCATGGCGCGGGTCGGCACGCGGTCGGACGCCTTTGGGGCGGAATGCGCCGGCTGAGACGACGGATTAAAGTGCTTCATGTTCCTCGTGCCCTGCCGCGACCTCCGGTAACAACCCGAAGCCTCGGCGCAGCCCCTCACGGCTGGCAATGATAGAAAAATAGGTACCGCTGCGCCAGTACCGCTGCGCGTCACGCCAACGGTCAGGCAACCGCTGCTTTATGTCGGGAGGAACGGCGGTCGGCGCAAGGTCACCGGATCAATTCCGGCGTGCGGCGCTTTGGAGGACGCCCGAACGTGACAGGTGCGCGGATCGCGGCCGCCAAGGGCGCCCCTGAACGCAAAAAAGCCCGGCACGGACCGGGCGGATATGGCCTTGCAGCCGCATCATCGAAAGGAGGGCGCCGGGGCGCGACGCGAAACGAGCCCCCGGCGCGGAACCGTGAGGCTGTCCCCTGAGGGGCTCGCCTCGCGGCATCAACAAGGCCCCGGCGCGCCTGGCGCGCCAGAAGGCCAAACCTCAGGCCAAAGGCCTTGGCAACAGCCTCAGCGGCCGAACTTGCCGAAAGAGGTCTCGAAGGGCTTGTAGCTCTCCTTCGCCAGCTCCGTGTAGAGCTCGCCGAGCTTGGTCGCCTGGGCGACGGCGCCCTCGTAGGCGGTCTTGAGGTAGGACTGCTGGATCTCGATGGCCTGCTCAAGGGTCTTGGCGCCGAGCAGCTTCTCGAGGGCAGCGGTGCCCTGCTCGAAAGAAGCCTTGGTGTAATCGGCGATTTCCACCGCGATCGCCTGCGCGCTCTTGGAAAGCGTGCCGAAGCTCTTCACGGCGGCTTCGATGTTGTCCTTGCTCATCTTCTGGAGCTCTTCAGCGCTCTGAACCATTGGGTGTCCCCTTTCGCGCCAGCAAACGCGCTGGCATTGCGTCGAGTGGATTATGCCTCCGCTCAGTTGTAGATATTATGCACTGCACAACGATAGTCAAGCGAATTTGTGCAGCGCACAATGTGGCAGGGGCGCCCGGTTTACGCCTTGGTAACTCCGCGTTTTTAGGGTCAGGCACTGGTCGCTTCCCTGGACCTCCGGTGCGACGCACAAGCCTGGCATCAGGCTTCCCTGTCACATCGGCGTTTCGGAAGAGGGGCGGCGTCTGCGACCAGCGACACGGGACAAAAGTACATGCGTTACGCTCGCGGCGGTCTGCCAAATTGCTCGAAAGCCCTTGCACTTGCAGTGCTCGCGGCCTTCTCACTGACCGCCACCGTGGCTGATGCGAAGCCGCGCAAGAAGACACAGGTGGAGCGCAGCGCGAAGTCTTCGTCCAAGTCGACGTCGAAGTCCGCATCCAAGGCCAAGCCGTCCTCGAATACCAAGACCACCGCTGCCGCCGATCCCGACGGCGGGCGCTGGCGCTACGGCTCGGCCGCGATCATCGTGGACGGGAATACCGGCAAGGTGCTGTACGAAGAAAATTCGGACGCCCTGCGACATCCTGCCTCAGTTACCAAGATTATGACGCTTTACCTCCTGTTCGAGCAGCTGGAGGCCGGAAACCTCCGCCTTGACAGCAAGTTGGAGGTATCCGCAAAGGCGGCGTCGCAGCAGCCGTCCAAATTGGGCGTGAAGGCGGGCCAGACCATCGAGGTGGAGGACGCGATCAAGTCGCTCGTCACCCGCTCGGCCAACGACGTGGCGGTGGTGATCGCTGAGAATCTCGCCGGCTCTGAATCCGCCTTCGCCGAGGCGATGACCGAGAAGGCTCGCGCGCTGGGCATGAGCCGCACGGTCTATCGCAACGCCTCCGGCCTGCCGAACGTGAACCAGGTGACCACCGCGCGCGACCTGTCGATCCTGGGACGCGCGATCCAGGACCGTTTCCCCAAGCAATACAAGTACTTCGCCACACGGACCTTCTATTACAAGGGCCAGGCCATCGGGAACCACAACCGGCTGCTGGGTCGGATCGAGGGCGTGGACGGCATCAAGACCGGTTACACCAATGCCTCGGGCTACAATCTGGTGACGTCCGTGAAGCGCGACGGCCGCTATCTCGTTGGCGTCGTGCTCGGCGGCTCGAGCGGCGGCTCCCGTGATGCGCGGATGAGCAGCCTCATCAGCCAGAACCTGCCGACCGCCTACGCCGGCGGCCGTGTCGCTCCGAAGATCACGGAGGTGGCAGACAACGCCTTCTCCATCGGCAAGCCGGGCAGCTTCAGCGCGCCCATGCCGATCGCGGCCGCGCGCGACGAAATCCAGCCCCATGCCGTGGCGCCGCTGCCGAAGCCGGTGGTGGTGGAGGCCAATGCGGAGCCGGCAAGCACCGCTTCCATCTCCGCAAAGCCCGGCACGCGCAACGCCGTCGTGGTGGCCGCCGCCCCGAGCGTCCCGCTCCCGCAGGCCCGGCCCGAGGTCAAGCCCGGCTCCGCCGAGCCCATCAAGCCGGTCGCCGTGAAGACGGTGGCGATCCAGAAGCCCACCGCCGCCAGCATCGCCGCAGCGCCGAACCCGGCCCCCGCCCCCGTTCAGGTCGCCGCCACCACCCAGTTCACGGCCGCCCCGGCCGGGGTGCTCGGCTATCTCGGGCCGTCGAGCCTCGCCCAGTCGCCGGCCGCCGCAGCAGCGACAGCCGCCGCCGAAGGCCGCGCCCATGTGAAGCCCCAGCAGGTTGCCGCCCGGGCCGAGGCTCCGGCTGCGCCCCCCGCCGGCAAGGACACCTCCCGGCTCGGCGCGCCCGATGCCGCCGCCGAGCAGGCGATGCGGGCCGCGCGCATCGCTGCCATGGAGCCGGATGATCCCTACGCCCGGGCCCTGCGCTCCGCGCGCGAAGGCGTCGTCGACAATGCCGCCCGTGCGCAGGCCGTCCCGCAGCCCGCGAGGCCGGTGCGCACCGCGTCCCTCGCTCCGGTGGCGGTCCCGC
>JAEZMT010000422.1 GCA_023442085.1 Pseudomonadota bacterium
GCCTTGCCCAGCGCCATGAAGAAGCCGAGCACGAACACCGTGACGGTGAAGCCGGCGACGCCCATCTCCATGTGGAAGGTGATCGGCCCGTTGATGCCGCGCACCACATAGTCCGTGGGCGGATAGGACAGCACGAAGGTGGCGAGGACGGAGACGAGGAAGGTCCAGTACATCACCCGCCGCGCGCCGTAGACGTCGGAGAGATGCCCGCCATAGGCGCGGAACAGGCTCGCCGGCACGGAGAAGGCGGCGGCGATCATGCCCGCCTGCTTGATGTCGAGGCCGTAGACCTTCACCAGATACTGGGGCAGCCACAGCGCCAGCGCGACGAAGGCGCCGAAGACGAAGAAATAATAGAGCGAGAAGCGCCACACCTGGACGTTCTTCAGCGGCTCCAGCTCCAGCCACGCGCTCTTCGGCTTGATGCCGAGGCGGCGGCGCTCCACCAGCACCGGATCATCCTTGGTGGTGACGAAGAACAGCACCGCCATCACCACGAGGGCGGCGGCCCACACCTGTGCCACCATCTGCCAGCCGAACGCGACCAGCACGAAGGGTGCGAGGAACTTGGTCACCGCCGCGCCCACATTGCCGGCGCCGAAGATGCCAAGCGCGGTGCCCTGCTTGCCCGCCGGATACCAGCGCGAGACATAGGCGACGCCCACCGAGAACGAGCCGCCGGCGATGCCGACGCCGAGCGCCGCGAGCAGGAATTGCGGGTAGGTGTGCGCGAAGGTGAGAAGGAAGGTGGCGAGCGCCGCCGCCAGCATGGTGAGGGCGAACACCACGCGCCCGCCATAGACATCCGCCCACACGCCCAGCGCCACGCGGATGAGCGAGCCGGTGAGGATGGGCGTGCCGATGAGCAGGCCGAACTCGGTGTCCGAGAGGCCGAGATCCTGCCGGATGCGGATGCCGATGATGGAGAAGATCGTCCACACCGCGAAGCACACGGTGAAGGCGAGGGTGCTCATGGAAAGGGCGCGCCGCTGGTCGCTTTGGCTCGCCTCGAGAGGGGTGTGCATGGCTTCAACCCGCCAGTTGCAAAGGCGCGGCCGGGCCGCGCGTCGCAAACCTGCGGCGGAGGCGTCGTGGCTTCTTTGATCTGTATCAGTAATAGAGTTCAGTCATCAGAATTGAGCATGTACTTATTGGATAGAGCAAAGATAAATATCTTTCTTCTGTTCTTCAATTTACAAGCTTCGACGCCGCAATTGATGTTTGTCAATTGAGTGCGGCGATGGCATGGTAGGGATGAGGAGCACGAGGTGCGAAAGACCAAGGGGTGGGAATGAGGCCCGACGACGCCGCCGTGATCCGAAGCCTGCCGCTGTTCGCAGATGCCCGCCAAGAGACCTTCGCGGAGCTGGTGCGCACGGCCTTTCTCCAGCGGTTCCCGCCGGGCGTGACGCTCATCAACGAGAGCGACGAGGCGGATTTCCTGCACGTGGTGGTGGAGGGGCAGGTGGAGCTTTTCGCCACCTCCGGCGAGCGCGAGACCACCATGAGCATCGTCGAGCCGGTGGGCACCTTCATCCTCGCCGCGGTGCTCAACGCGCGCATCTATCTCCAGTCCGCCCGCACCCTGAAGAAATCGCAGGTGCTGATGATCCCGGCCGATAAGGTGCGCGACGCGCTGGGCACCGACCCGGCCTTCACCCGCGCCGTCGTCACCGAGCTGGCCCGCGGCTATCGCCGGGCGGTGAAGGAGGTGAAGGGCCAGAAGCTGCGCACGGGGGCCGAGCGCCTCGCCAACTGGCTGCTCCAGCGGGCCGACGGGGAGGGGGCGGACCGCATCACCCTGCCGTTCGAGAAACGGGTGCTGTCCTCGCTCCTGGGCATGACGCCGGAAAACCTGTCGCGCGCCTTCGCGGTGCTGAAGACCCACGGCGTCACCAGCCGTGGCGCCGTCATCACCCTCGCCGACCGCCCCGCGCTCGCCGCCTTCGCCCGGCCCGATCCGCTCATCGACGGGCCGGAGTGAGGGCTCCGCGCGTCATTCCGGCGGGGAGGAGCCGACCGGCGCGGGCTTGCCGCCGGGGCGGTGGAGGAGGGTCAGCGACAGGAAGGCCCCGACCCAGGAACCCACCGCCGCGAACACCACATAAACCCAGTTCTCCGTGTAGCTGATGACGGCGAACGAGGAGAGCATGTACCAGACGCTGGACCAGTTGGCCGCCGACAGGCGCCGACGCGCCACCACCGCCGAGGTAAAGGCGACGTAGCAGGCATCGGTGGCGGCGGTGGCGATGAACACCCCCAGCGCGATCAGCGGGTCGAGGGCGGCGAAGGCGCCGAGGATGTGCTGCATGGGCGGCCCGTGACGGCAGGGTGTGGGGATCGCCATCATGGCCCAGCTTGAGCGCCGGCGACAGCCGCTGCCACGTCACGCGGACCAGATGCCGGCGCTCGAGGCCTGCCGCACGTAATTGACGAGATAGTCGGTGAACACGCGGATCTTCGCCGGCAGACGCTCGCGGTTCTGGTAGGCGATATTCATGGTCAGCATGGGCAATTGCCAGTCCTGCATCACCGCCACGAGCCGCCCGGACGCGAGATCATCCTGCACGATGTAGAGCGGCTGGATGAGGATGCCGAGCCCCGAGAGGGCGGCCTGCCGGATCACCTGCCCGTCGTTGCAGTCCAGCGCGCCGGTAATGCGCACGGTGCGCTCCGCGTCGCCCTTGGTGAGGCGCAAAGAGAAGGGATCCTGTGCGAGGTTGTAGACCAGCATGTCGTGGCGCGTGAGGTCCGCCGGCTCCCGTGGGCGGCCGTGCTCCTCCAGATAGGCCGGCGACGCGGCCAGCACCCGGCGCATCCGCCCGAGCCGGCGGACGATGATGTTGGTGTCCGGCTCGTGCAGGCGGGTGCGGATGGCGACGTCGATGCCGGCCTCGATGAAGTCGAGATAGCGGTTCGCCACGGCGATATGCACGTTGAGCTTGGGATATAGTTTGCGGAATTCCGGAAGCATGGGCGCGAGATAGATGGTGGCGAAGGAGAGCGAGCTCGTCACTCTGAGCAGGCCCTGCGGCGCGAGGGTGTGCTCGTTCACCGCCTCTTCCGCCTCCGCCAGCTCGGTGAGGAGCGTGCCGCTGCGCTGGTAGAACTCCTGCCCCGCCTCGGTGAGCCAGAGACGGCGGGTGTTGCGCTCCACGAGGCGCGCGGCGAGGCGCTCCTCCAGCGCCGCGAGATGCCGGCTCGCCGCCGCGTTGGACATGCCCAGCGCCTCCGCCGCGCGTGAGAGGCTGCGCAGCTCGGCGGTCTTTACGAACACCTCGATCTGGGTCAGGCGATCCATATTTCCACTTCGCGCAAAAGACCGTTCCGGAAAATCCCGTTTATTTCCGCTGCGCGCAAGTCAAAACTCACATCCAACGAAAGACCAATAGGTCGAGGAAAACGCCAATGATGGGACCCATCCGGCACATCGTGATGTGGCGGGTCAGCGGAGACACGCGTGAGGAGCGCGCCGCCGCCCGCCAGAAGGTCAAGGCCGCGTTCGAGGGCCTGCGCGGCCGCGTCGCCGGCATGACCCGCGTCGAGATCGGTCTCGACATCTCCGATGTGGATTATGCCTGCGACGTGGTGCTGGTGTCCGAATTCGCCACCGCCGCCGATCTTGCTGCCTATGCATCCCATCCCGAGCATCTGCGCGTCCGGCAAGAGCTGGCGGACCTGCGCATCGCTCGTTTCCAGGTGGATTATGTGGCCGAGGACTCAGCCTTCGGCGCCATCGAGTCCCGTGCGCCCGCTGCCCCTTCGGTTGCGCGTCCGCGCGGCGCGCTTCTCGCCGGCGAGTGAGCCCCAAGGCGCGCCTGTTCGTGCCGCAGACGGATCTGAATCATGATCGAGACCTTCACCTACGAGGCCCTGCCCATCCGCGTCCGTTTCGGCCGCGGCACCGTCGCCGAGGTCGGCGCCGAGGTGGCACGGCTCGGCGCGCAGCGGGCGCTGGTGCTTACCACGCCGCAGCAGGCGGGGGAGGGCGAGCGCATCGGCGGGCTCATCGGTGAAGCCTGCGCGGGGGTTTTCCCCGGCGCCACCATGCACACGCCAGTGGAGGTGACCGAGCAGGCGCTGGCCGCGCTGAAGGCGGCCGATGCGGATTGCGTCGTGGCGCTGGGCGGCGGCTCCACCACCGGCCTCGGCAAGGCGCTGGCGCTGCGCACCGGCGTGCCGCAGCTCGTCATCCCCACCACCTATGCGGGCTCGGAGATGACGCCCATCCTCGGCGAGACGCAGGAGGGCCGCAAGACCACCATCCGCTCGCTGGACGTGCTGCCCGAGGCGGTCATCTACGATGTGGACCTCACACTCACCCTTCCGCCCGGCCTCTCCGCCACCTCCGGCGTCAATGCCATCGCCCATGCGGTGGAGGCGCTCTATGCCCGCGACCGCAATCCGGTGATCTCGCTGATGGCGGAGGACGGCATTCGCACCCTCTCCTCCGCGCTGCCCATTCTCATCCACGAGCCGGCGAACATCGAGGCCCGCACCATGGCGCTCTACGGCGCGTGGCTGTGCGGCTGCTGCCTCGGCGCGGTGGGTATGCGCTGCACCACAAGCTCTGCCACACGCTCGGCGGCACCTTCAATCTGCCCCACGCGGAGACCCACACCATCGTCCTCCCCCACGCGGTGGCCTACAACGCGCCCGCCGCGCCGGAGGCCATGGCGGCCATCACGCGGGCCCTCGGCGCGCCGGATGCGGCGCAGGGGCTGTTCGATCTGGTGCGGGCGCTGGGCGTGCCGCGCGCGCTGTCAGACATCGGCATGCCGGCGGACGGCATCGAGACGGCCGCTGACCTCGCCGTGCAAAACCCTTACTGGAACCCGCGTCCGGTGACCCGCGACGGCATTCGCGACCTCATCGCCCGCGCCTATTCCGGCGAGCGGCCGGTGGCGGCGGTGCCGGCGGAGGAGGCGGCCTGATGGGCGCGCGCACCCTCATCTGTGGCGCCACCATCCTCTCGATGGAGCCGGCCATCGGCGACCTGCCGAAGGGCGACATCCTGATCGAGGACGGCCGCATCGCCGCCATCGCCCCGCATATCGAGGCGGCGGATGCGGAGCACGTGGACGGGGCAGGGCGCATCTGCGTGCCCGGCTTCGTCAACGCCCACATGCACACGTGGCAGACGGGGCTCCGCAGCCTCGCGGCCGACTGGACGCTGCTGGAATATTTCCGCTGGGTCCACGCGGGCCTCGCCACCCGCTTCCGGCCCGACGACATCGGCATCGCCACGCTGGTCGGCGCGCTCGGGCAGATCGATGCCGGCACCACCACGCTGGTGGACTGGTGCCACAACAACCCGACACCGGATCATACCGACGCGGCCGTCGCGGCGCTTCAGGACAGCGGCATCCGCGCCGCCTTCTTCCACGGCTCCCCCAAGCCGGACCCCAAACCCGGCGAGCCGCACTTTTCCGAGGTGCCGCACCCCCGCGCCGAGATCGAGCGGCTCATGCGCGGCCCGTTCGCGCGCACGGATGGGCTGCTGACGCTGGGCCTCGCCATCCTTGGCCCGCACTACTCCACCATGGAGGTCGCCCGCGCTGATTTCCGGCTTGCCCGCGAGTTCGGCCTCGTCGCCTCCATGCACCAGGGCGGCGGCGCGGCGAAGACGCCGGGCGGCTGGGAGACGCTGATCGCCGAAGGGCTGGTGGGCCCCGGCATCAACGTCGTCCACGGAAACGACCTGTCGGACGAGCTGTTCTCCCGCCTGGTGGACCTCGGCGCCTCCTTCTCGGTGACGCCGGAGAATGAGATGACGCAGGGCCACGGCTTCCCGGTCACCGGCCGCCTTCTGAAGCGCGGCGCGGCGCCATCCCTCGGGGTGGACCTCGAAAGCGTGCTGGCCGGCGACATGATGGGCGTCGCGCGCATCGCCCTCGGCATGCAGCGGGTGCTCGACAATACGGATAGCCGCCGCGAGACCGGGGCCATCCCGCCCACCTCCACCGTTCGCGTGCGGCAGGCGCTGGAATGGATCACCATCGAGGGCGCGCGGATGCTGGGGCTCGATGCCCGCATCGGCTCCCTCGCGCCCGGCAAGCAGGCCGACCTCGTGCTCATCGACGCCCGCGCGCTGCATCTCCAGCCGGTGCATGATCCCGTCGCGACCGTGGTGATGCAGGCCGGGCGTGGTGACGTGGAAGCGGTGATGATCGCCGGCCGTTTCATGAAGAAGAACAGGACGCTGCTCGCCACCGGCCTCGACGAGAAGCTCGCCCGGCTCA
>JAEZMT010000432.1 GCA_023442085.1 Pseudomonadota bacterium
GAGCCGAGGAAATTGCCCTCCGCATCGATGACGAGGCGGCTGCCCACCGGACGCGGCGCCGAGCCCCATGTCTCCAGCACGGTGGCGATGGCGACCCCCCGCCCCTCGCGGCGCCAGCGTTCGGCGGCGGCGAGGACATCACTATCGGTCACGTCCATGGGCGGCTCCGTGTTCATTTGGCAGGCAGATTTGGCATGCCGGCTGGCTTCCCATATAGCTGTCGCGAAGCCGATGCCGAACCCTCTCACCAAACTTGTGTCCTTGGCCGCCCGCGATCAAGGGACGCTGCGCACCGCCGATGACCTCATCGGCGCCGGCCTCGCCGCGCCGGACGCGCGCACCGCGCTGGAAGAGGTGGCCGCCCGCTATGCCGTGGCGGTCACGCCCACGCTGGCTGCCGCCATCGACCCGACGGCCGAAGCCGATCCCATCGCCCGCCAGTTCGTGCCCGATGCGGCGGAGCTGGAGGTGCGCCCGCAGGAACTGGCCGACCCCATCGGGGATGACGCCCATAGCCCCGTGCCGGGCGTGGTGCATCGCTATCCCGACCGGGCGCTTCTCAAGATCGTTGGCGTCTGTGCCGTCTATTGCCGCTTCTGCTTCCGGCGGGAGATGGTGGGTCCGGGCGCGGCCTCGCTCCTCTCGGATGATGCGCTGGAGCAGGCGTTCGCCTACTTCGCCGAACATCCTGAAATCTGGGAGGTCATCCTCACGGGCGGCGATCCCTTCATGCTCTCGCCCCGGCGGATGGGCGAGGTGGTGGGGCGGCTCGCCGCCATTCCCCATGTGAAGATCGTGCGCCATCACACTCGCGTGCCCATCGCGGCGCCGGAACGGGTGACGCCGGCCTTCGTCGCCGCGCTCAAGGCGCCGGGCATTACGCCCTATGTGGCGGTGCATGTGAACCATGTGCGGGAATTGACGCCCGCCGCCCGCGCCGCGCTGGCGCGGCTCGCGGATGCGGGCATTCCCCTCCTGTCGCAAAGCGTGCTGTTGCGCGGCGTCAACGACAGCGCGGAGACCCTCGCCGAGCTGTTCCGCGCCCTCGTGGAATGCCGGGTGAAGCCCTATTACCTGCACCACCCCGATCTTGCCCCCGGCACCGGCCATTTCCGTCTGCCCATCGCCGAGGGACAGGCCATCGTGCGTGCGCTGCGCGGCCGCCTCTCGGGCATCGCGCAGCCCACCTATGTGCTCGATATCCCCGGCGGGGCCGGGAAAGTGCCGCTCACGCCGGGCCATCTGGCCGCGACCGAGGGCGGCTATCAGGTGAGCGACAATTGCGGCGGCCTGCACGCCTATGCGGATGAGGGAACGAATGGCTGAGCTTCGCCGCATCACCCAGCCCGGGCCGGTTGCGGCCGAGCGCATCGAGAGCGCGTTGGGTGCGCTGAAGGTGCTCGATTTCACCCTCCAGCCCGGCCTCACCATCAACGCCGCCATCTGCGGGCCCCTGCTGGAAGCCGGCATGGGCGCGGCGCAGGTGGAGATTTCCGGCGGCGCGTTCGGCCCCTTCACTTACGTGATGCCCGCCGCCTCGCCCGACGACACCCACGCCGCCTGGTACAGCCGCGCCTTCTCGCCGGAGGGAGTGACCAAGCTGGAGCGCGGCAACGTCACCTTCGGGCGGAAGGAGGGCGCGCCCTTCATCCATTGCCACGCCTTCTGGATCGAGCCGGACGGCACCCGCAACGGCGGCCACGTGATGCCCCATGAGGCGGTCGTCGCGGAGCCCATCCGCGCCCGGGCCTATGGCGCCGCCGAGGTGGAAACGACGGCCGATTTCGACCCCGAGACCAATTTCCCTCTCTTCACCCCCCATTCCGTGAATGCCCCGGCCGACGGCCCGCGCATCGCCTTCGCGCGGGTGCGGCCGAACACCGAGCTGTTCGGCGCCGTGGAGGAGATCTGCCGCCGCCACGGCTTCAAGGGCGGGCGGCTGCGCGGCGGGGTGGGCAGCATCATCGGCGCGCGCTTCCTCGATGCGCCGGAGGTGGAGGACTATGCCACCGAGGTGTTCGTGACTTCGGGCGTGATCGCCCCCGATGCATCGGGCGCGCTGGTGGCCGATATCTCCCTCTCCCTCGTCGGCCTCTCCGGCGTGCTCGCCGAAGGGCGGCTGGTGCGCGGCGAAAACCCTGTTCTCATCACCTTCGAGTTTGCGGTGGAAGAGACCGGCGGCTGAGCGGGCCGGACAAGGCGGACACAAGGCTTTCCAGGCTTTTTAGATCGTGAACGGGGCGCATCTCGTCCACCTGCGGCAGCATGGCCGCGACGCCCTGCGCCTTCGGCTCGAACCCGTCGTAGCGCAAAAGCGGATTGAGCCAGACGAGGCGGCGGCAGGAGCGCTTGAGGCGGGCCATCTCGTCCGCCAGCGTGTCGTCCACCTCCCGCTCGAGCCCGTCGGTGAAGAGCAGCACGACGGGGTTCTGCGCCGCCACCCGGCGCGACCAGTCCACATTGAAGGCGCGCAAAGAGGCGGCGATGCGGGTGCCCCCCGCCCAATCGCGCGCGGACGCCGACACGGCCGCCAGCGCCGCGTCGGGGTCGCGCCTTGAAAGCGCGCGCGTGACATTGGTGAGGCGGGTGCCGAACAGGAAGACCGATACCTTCCGCCGCGCCGCCAGCGCGTGAAGGAAGGACAGGATCGGCCGGGAATAGTCGGCCATCGAGCCGGAGATATCCACCAGCGCCACCACCGGTGGCGGCTTCTCTTTTTCGCCGCGCCGCTTCAGCAGAACGAGGTCCCCGCCCGTCGCCACGGCCGCGCGCAGCGAGGCGCGCAGATCGAGCCGGCGGCCCTTCGGGTCGGGGATCAGCCGGCGGGTGCGGGCGCGATCGTCCGGCATCCGCAGATGCGCGATGCGGCGGCGGCCCTCGGCCAGCTCGGCGGCGGACATCTGGGCGAAATCCTTGGTGCGCAGCACATCCTCGACGGACGCGGAGAGGCGCGCCTCCACCTCCACGCGGGGCTTTTCCACCTGCCGCTCCGTGCCGACCCCGGCGAACAGGGCCTCCTCCACCCGTCGCAGCACGCTCTCGCGTTTCTGGTCGGGGCGCGGCACGGCCACCGGCGAGAGCATGGCGATGAGCCGCTCCTGATGCGCCCGGCGCCGCCAGAACAGGCGGAAGGCCTGATCGAACACCACGCTGTCCTCGTGGCGCGAGACGAAGAGGGCGTGGAGGGTCCAGTAGAAATCCTCGCGCGCGCCGACGCCGGCCATCTCCACCGCCGCCACCGCATCGAGGATGCGGCCCGGCCCGACCTTGAGGCCGGCGGCGCGCAAGGCACGGCCGAACCAGGCGATGTTTTCGGCGAGTCGCCCATCTGTGGCGGCGATCGTCCCGTTCACTCCGCCGCGCGCGAGGCCTGCCGCGCCTCCTCGATGAGGCGCTCGATGCGGGGGGCGTCGGTACGGGCGATGTCGTCCTGATACTTCAGCAGAACGCCCAGCGTGTCGCCCACGAGGCCGGGATCGAGCGAGACCGCGTTCAGCTCCACCAGCGCCGAGGCCCAGTCGAGCGTCTCGGCGACACCGGGCACCTTGAACAGGTCTTCCTTGCGGATCGCCTGCACGAAGGCCACCACCTCGGCCGAGAGACGCGCGGGCGCATCCGGCAGCCGGGCGCGCAGGATCTCCATCTCGCGGGCGGCATCGGGATAATCCACCCAGTGATAGAGGCAGCGCCGCTTGAGCGCGTCGTGAATCTCGCGCGTGCGGTTGGAGGTGAGAAGTACGATGGGCGGTGCAGCGGCCTTGATGGTGCCCAGCTCCGGGATCGTCACCTGATGGTCGGAGAGCACTTCCAGCAGGAAGGCCTCGAACGCTTCGTCCGTGCGGTCCAGCTCGTCCACAAGCAGAACGGGCGGGCCTTCCGTGTGGGGCTCCAGCGCCTCCAGCAGGGGGCGGCGCAGCAGGTAGCGATCGGAGAAAATATCGGCCGCAAGGGCGCCCTTGTCGCTCTCGCCGGCGGCTTCCGCGAGGCGGATGGCGATCATCTGGGCGGCGTGGTTCCACTCGTAGACGGCGGCCGAAAGGTCCAGCCCCTCATAGCATTGCAGGCGGATGAGCCGGCGCCCCAGCGCCGCCGCCAGCGTCTTCGCCACCTCTGTCTTGCCGACGCCGGCCTCGCCTTCCAGCAGCAAAGGGCGGCCCATGCGCAGGGCGAGGAACACCACGGTGGAGAGCGCGCGGTCGGCCACATAGCCCTGCCCGGCCAGCAGCCGGCCGGTGTCATCGATGGTGCCGGGCAAGGCGCCCCGTGTCGCGTCCGCGGTCATGGGGCGAGTAGAGCATGGGGGATGGCATGGGCCAAGCGGGGGGCGCTCGGTCTCCATCTCCCCTTACGGGAGAGGGCCGGGGTGAGGGGTATAGTGCCCTTTGTCCGCGCGCCCGTTGAGCGGTGCCAGCCCCCTCACCCCCAGCCCCTCTCCCGCAAGGGGAGAGGGGAAACCCCGCCTAAAGCCCCTTCTTCTTCGCCAGATCCGCCAGCTTCTTCAGCACCGTGAGCGTGCCCTTCAGCCGGTGCTCGGCGTTCGGCCAATCGCGCAGGAAGACCACCTTGAAGTCGGGCCGCACCTTGGCCTGCGAACCCTCGTTGGCGATCAGCTTCACGAGGCCGGAAGGGTCGGAGAACTCGTTGCCACGGAAAGTGAGCACCACGCCCTTGGGGCCGGCATCCACCTTCTCCACATTGGCCTTGCGGGCGAGGGCCTTGATCTGGGTGAGCTTGAGGAGCTGGCCCACCTCTTCGGGTGTCGGGCCGAAGCGGTCCACCAGTTCGGCGCCGAAGGCGTCGATCTCGGCGTCGTCCTGAATGTCCGCGAGGCGGCGGTAGAGGGCGAGGCGGACATGCAGGTCGCCCACATAGTCCTCGGGGATCAGCACCGGCATGCCGATGGTGATGTTGGGCGACCACTTGTCGTCCACATAGTCGGTGATGCCGGCCTTGATGTGGGCGATCGCCTCCTGCAGCATCTCCTGGTACAGCTCGTAGCCCACTTCCTTGATGTGGCCCGACTGCTCGTCGCCCAGAAGATTGCCGGCGCCGCGGATATCGAGATCATGGCTCGCCAGCTGGAAGCCGGCGCCCAGAGTCTCCAGCGATTGCAGCACCTTGAGCCGGCGTTCCGCCTGCACCGTCACGGGCTTGGTCGCCGGCATGGTGAAGATGGCATAGGCGCGCGCCTTGGCCCGGCCCACCCGGCCGCGCAGCTGGTAGAGCTGGGCGAGGCCGAACATGTCGGCCCGGTGGACGATGAGCGTGTTAGCGTTGGGCACGTCGAGGCCGGATTCCACGATGGTGGTGGAGAGCAGCACGTCGTACTGCCCATCGTAGAAGGCGGTCATGATGTCTTCGAGCGCGCCGGCGGCAAGCTGGCCATGGGCCACCGCCACCTTCACCTCGGGCACCGAGGCGGCGAGGAATTCCCGCACCTCGGCGAGATCCTCGATGCGCGGCACCACATAGAAGCTCTGGCCGCCGCGATAGCGCTCGCGCAGCAGCGCCTCGCGCACCACCAGCGGGTCGAACGGCGTGATGAAGGTGCGCACCGCGAGGCGGTCCACCGGAGGCGTCGCGATGATCGAGAGCTCGCGCACGCCGGTCATGGCCAGTTGCAGGGTGCGCGGGATGGGCGTCGCAGTAAGGGTCAGCACATGCACCTCGGCGCGCAGCTGCTTCAGCCGCTCCTTGTGGGCGACGCCGAAATGCTGCTCCTCGTCCACGATGACGAGGCCGAGATCCTTGAAATTGATGCCCTTGCCCAAGAGGGCATGGGTGCCGACCACGATGTCCAAAGTGCCGTCGGCAATGCCCTTCTTCACCGCCGTGAGGTCCTTGCCCGTCACCATGCGTGAGGCCTGGCCCACCTGAACGGGAAGGCCCTTGAAGCGGTCGGAGAAGGTCTTGAAATGCTGGCGGGCGAGGAGCGTGGTGGGCACCACCACCGCCACCTGCTTGCCGGAGAGCGCCACCGCGAAGGCGGCGCGCAGGGCCACTTCCGTCTTTCCGAAGCCCACGTCGCCGCAGACGAGGCGATCCATGGGGTGGCCGGAGGCGAGGTCATCCAGCACCGAGTCGATGGCGGCTTCCTGGTCGTCCGTCTCCTCATAGGGGAAGCGGGCGCGGAACTCGTCGTAGAGGCCCATGGCCGGCACCAGCTTGGGCGCCTCGCCGAGCTGGCGCTGGGCGGCGATCTTGATGAGTTCGGACGCCATCTCGCGGATGCGCTTCTTCATCCGCGCCTTGCGCTGCTGCCAGGCGCCGCCGCCCAGCTTGTCCAGCTGGGCCTCGGTCTCCTCCGAGCCGTAGCGGCTCAGGAGTTCCAGATTCTCCACCGGCAGGAACAGCTTGTCGCCGCCCGCATAGTGCAGCTCCAGGCAGTCATGGGGCGCGCCCATGGCCTCCACGGTCTTCAGGCCGACGAAGCGGCCGATGCCGTGGTCCACATGCACCACAAGGTCGCCGGCGGTGAGCGCGGTCAGCTCGGTGAGCACGTCCTGCGGGCGGCGCGCCTTGCGCTTGGGGCGCACGAGGCGGTCGCCGAGGATGTCCTGCTCGCCGATGACGGCGAAGTCCGGCGTCTCGAAGCCCGCCTCCAGCCCGAACACGGCGAGCGCCGCCTGATTCTTCGGCAAGGCGGCGAGGCTGTCGAAGCGGGAGATGGCTGCGCAGCCTTTCAGCCCATGGTCCGCCAATACCGTCCCGAGGCGCTCCCGTGAGCCCTCCGACCAGCCGGCGAGGATGACCTTCTTGGACTTCTGCAACTCCCGCACATGGGCGATCGCGGCGTCGAAGACGTTGGCGTCCGGGTCCGCCCGCTCGGTGGCGAAGGAGCGGCCCTGCACGCCGCCGAGGTCGATCACCTTCCCTGCCCCACCGTCCGGCACGGCGAAGGGCGAGAGGCGGGCGAGGCGCATGCCGGCGAGGCGCTTCGACCACTCCGGCCCTTGCAGATAGAGCCGGTCCGGTGGAAGCGGATTGTAGGTGGCGCCGCCGCTGAGGTCCTGCGCCTGCCGGCGGGCGTCATAATAATCGGCGATCTGGGCGATGCGCTCGCCGCCGGCTTCCTCGGCCAAAGGGTCCAGCAGCAGCGTGCCGCCTTCCAGATAGTCGAACAGCGTGTCCATGCGCTCATGGAAGAGCGGCAGCCAATGCTCCATGCCCGCGTGGCGGCGGCCCTCGCTGACGGCCTCATAGAGCGTGTCACCCTTCTGGGCGGCGCCGAACTGGGCGATGTAGGCCATGCGGAAGCGGCGCATGGTGTCGGTGGTGAGCTGGAACTCGGCCATGGGGACGAGTTCGAGAGACCGCAACTGGGACGTGGTGCGCTGGGTCTCGGGGTCGAAGGCGCGGATGCTCTCCAGCGTGTCGCCGAAGAAATCGAGCCGGATGGGCGCGTCGAGGCCCGGCGGGAACAGATCGATGAGGCCGCCGCGCACGGCGTATTCGCCGGTGTCGCGCACGGTGGGGGTGCGCAGGAAGCCGTTCTGCTCGGCCCATTGGGTCACGCCATCCAGCGCAATCGCATTGCCCGGCGCCGCCACCAGCGACTGCGCCGCCACCAGCCCCTTGGCCGGCACGCGCTGCACCGTGGCGTTGACGGTGGTCAGCAGCACGCTCGCCGCCCCGCCCTTGATGCGGGCGAGCTTTGCCAGCGCCGCCATGCGCCGCGCCACGATGGCGGCGTTGGGCGAGGCGCGGTCATAGGGCAGGCAGTCCCACGAGGGGAAGGAG
>JAEZMT010000054.1 GCA_023442085.1 Pseudomonadota bacterium
CCGGGCTCCGGGGAGAACAGCTCTTCCTTGCCGGGCTTGCCGTCCCATTCCTTGGCGTCGGGCGGGGCGTCGCGCTTCAGGGTGATGTTGGGCCAGGTCTTGGCGTATTCGGCGTTGAGCGCGAGCCACTTCTCCAGCCCCGGCTCGGCATCCGGCTTGATGGCCTCGGCCGGGCATTCCGGCTCGCAGACGCCGCAGTCGATGCACTCGTCGGGGTGGATGACGAGCATGTTCTCGCCCTCGTAGAAACAGTCCACCGGGCACACGGACACGCAATCCATGTATTTGCAGCGGATGCAGTTCTCGGTGACGACGTAGGTCATGGGCAATCCCTTTCGAGGGGCTCGGGTAGCGCAGGCGCACGCGCCACGCAAGCGGCGGCAGGCCAAAGGCCGATAAAACTGCGCGCGCCGCAGTCCCTAAACCCCGTCACGCTTCTGTTATTTCCTCGAAAAGCGCGAGGGCGGATGTAGCATCTCCCCGGCGCTCCGCAAAGGCGACCACCCGCAGCACCCGCACCTGCCGGTCAAGGGCGATGGTGAGCACCTGCCCCGCCCGCACCATGTGGCCGGGGCTGGTGACCCGCGCGCCGTCGAGCCGCACATGGCCCGAACGGACGAGATCGGCGGCGTCCTCGCGGGCGCGCACCACGCGGGCATGCCAGATCCAGCGGTCGAGCCTCTGCCGCTCCGCCGGATCGCTCACGGCTCAACCGCCCTTCTTCTCCGCCTCCAGCCGCGCCTTGAGCGCGGCGAGGGCGGCGAAGGGGCTGTCCGGGTCCGCCGGCTTCTCGCGGCGACGCTCCTGATGGGCGGGGCGGTTGTCCGCACGCTGCTCGGGACGCGGGCCGCGATGCTCGCGGTTGCCCTCGTTCTCGCGCGGGCCCCGGAAGGGACGGTCGCCGCGCGGCGGACGCGGCGCGCGCTCGCCCTCGGGGGCACCGGCCTGGGCGCGGTCTTGGGCGGGCGCATGCTCGGGACGGCGGTGGGGCGGACGGCCATCACGACGCTCGCCGCGGCCACCACCCTTCTCGCCACCGCGCTCGCCGCGATCGCCGCCGGGACGATCGCCGAAGCGGCGGCCTTCGCCGGCCGGGCGCTCGCGACGCGGCGCGCCGGGCGGACGGCCGGGCCGCCAGACCTCAATCAGCTCGGGCTCGGCGGGAGCGGCATCGGCCGCAGGAGATTCGACAGCAGGAGACTCGGCGGGCGCCGCACCTTCGGCCACAATTTCGACGGCACCTTCCACCGCCTCGGGACCGCCGGGGGCGGCAGGCGCCTCCACCTCGGCCGCCACTTCCGCGGCGGTGGGATCGCCGGACACCTCGACCGCCTCGGCGGCAGCCTCGGCCTCGGCCGCATCGGCAAGAACCACGTCGGCGGGGGTCTCTTCAGGGGGCGCGTCCTCGGCAGGCGCCTCGACAAGCGCCTCCTCCACCGATTCGGCGGGCTCGTCCGCGGCGGCCTCGGCCGGCGCTTCCGCCGGGGCGTCGAACAGCAGGTCGGCCTCGATGGCGCCTTCCGGCAGCGGGGCGAGCTCCACGGGGGCCGCTTCCGGCGCGGCGGCGGGGGCCTCGGCCTCCGGCGGCGGCGGGGGGCGGCGCTCCATGCGATAGCCCAGCGACTTCAGGATGGAGGCGAAATCCTCCCCCGAGCAGCCGGCGAGCGACGTCATGCCCACGGTGACGGTGAAGCCGCGCCCGTCCACCGCTCCGGCCGGCTTGGGGCCGGGGGAGTTGGGCCGCCACGCGAGCGCGGGACGGATGAGGTCCGCGAGACGCTCCAGAATGTCCACGCGCACCGCGCGCTCGCCGCAAACGCGGAAGCCGACGGCGCGATAGAGCCCCTTCTGCACCTCGTGATCCACGGGGATGGAGGTGCGACCCGACGCGGCGAGGTGCGGCAGTTCGTCGAGGCCCTTCTGGGCGAGGCCGCCGTGCTTCAGCGCATAAAGCTCCGCCGCCAGCGCGCGCGGGGCGGGCTTCAGCAGGGCCGGCAGATAGATGTGATGGGCGCCGAAGCGCACGCCATAGCCACGCAGGGTGGCGCGGGCGGCCTGGTCCAGCCCCTTCACCTCGTCGGCGACGCGGGCGCGCTCCAGCACGCCGAGGCTCTCGACGATCTGGAAGGCGATGCCGCGGGCGATGCCGGTGATGTCCTCGGCGGTGCCGAGCTTTGTCAGCGCGCCGAGCAGCTTCTCGATATGGGCGGCGATCCACAGCGTCAGGCGGGCTTCCACCTGGTCGCGGGCAGGGCCGGTGAGATGCTCGTCGGCGATGATCTTGAAGCGCGGCTTCAGCACCTCTTCGCCGGGGATGAGCTTGGCCACCGCCTCGCCCGTCCAGCGGATGGTGCCGTCGAAGGTGAGGACGAACGCCTCGTCCACCGCCTGAGACAGGCGCTGGGCGCGCTGCTCGATTTCGCCGGCCAGCGCCTTCTGGGCGGCGGCGCGCAAAGCCTTGGCCTCCTCGCCACCGGCCGCGGCTGCGGGATCGGGGGCGAACTGGAAGCCGTGGAGGTGGCCGATGACGTGGCCTTCGACGGTAACGTCACCGGTCTTGCTGATTTCAGTTTCGAGCATCGTGTTCTCTCGCAGGCGCCGCATGAGCACGCTGGTCCGCCGATCCACGAAACGCTGGGCCAGCCTTTCGTGCAACGCATCCGACAGCTTGTCCTCGACCCCTCTCGTGACGCCTTGCCAGTGCTCCGGATCCCTGAGCCAGTCGGGCCGGTTCGCGACGAAGGTGAGGGTTCTCACCTGCGCGATCCGGTTCGACAACGTGTCGATGTCGCCTTCTGCGCGATCGGTCAAGGCGATTTGACGCGCGAACCAATCATCGGGGATGCGGCCACCCCCCTTTATGTGCCCGAAAAGGGTGCCCACCAGCTCCGCATGGGCCCCCGGGGAGACCTTGCGATAGTCCGGCACCTGGCAGGCATCCCACAGCCGTTCCACGTCGGCGGCGCCGTCGAGACGACCGGTCACCGCCATGTCCCGGCTCATGATTTCAAGCACCGCAACGTCATCGGCGGTGGGCGCGCGGGTCAGCCCCTCCTCCTTCGGCAGGCGCGAAAGGGAGGCGAGGAGCGCCGTGGGCGACTGGAAATCGGCGACGGCGTTGCGCCATTGCAACACCTTCGCGGTGTCGAACACGTGTTCCTCCAGCCGGGAGACCAGTTCCTCCTCGAACGGTGGACAACGCCCCGTCGTGCCGAACGTGCCGTCCCGCGTCGCGCGGCCGGCGCGGCCGGCGATCTGCGCCATCTCGGAGGGATTGAGCTTGCGGTACTGCCAGCCGTCGAACTTCCTGTCCGAGGCGAAGGCCACGTGGTCCACGTCGAGATTGAGGCCCATGCCGATGGCATCGGTGGCGACGAGGTAATCCACATCGCCGGACTGGTAGAGCTCCACCTGCGCATTGCGGGTGCGCGGGGAGAGCGCGCCCATCACCACCGCCGCCCCGCCGCGCTGGCGGCGGATGAACTCGGCAATGGAATAGACCTCCTCGGCCGAGAAGGCGACGATGGCCGAGCGGCGCGGCAGCCGGGAAATCTTGCGCTCGCCCGCGAAGGTGAGGGTGGAGAGGCGCGGGCGCACCACCACGTTCACGCCGGGAATGAGCTTTTCGATGAGCCCGCGCATGGTGGCCGAGCCCAGCAGCAGCGTCTCGTGCCGGCCGCGCCGGTTCAGGATGCGGTCGGTGAAGACGTGGCCGCGATCGAGATCGGTCGCGAGCTGGATCTCGTCGATGGCCACGAAGGCCACGTCGAGATCGCGCGGCATGGCCTCGACGGTGGAGACCCAGTAGCGGGCATTCTTCGGCTTGATCTTCTCCTCGCCGGTGATGAGCGCGACTTTCTCCGCGCCCACCCGATCGACGATGCGCTGGTACACCTCGCGCGCGAGCAGGCGCAGTGGCAGGCCGATGATGCCGCTCTCATGGCCGAGCATGCGCTCGATGGCGAGGTGGGTCTTGCCCGTATTGGTCGGGCCAAGGACCGCGCTCACCCCCCGCGCCCTCAGATTGCGCGGCAGCACGGCCCATCGGGTGACGTCGTCCATCGGCTCTGGCGCAATCCACGTAAAGGAGGGGTGTCCCTGTATCATATCGGGACGCGGGGGCGATGGCGAAAGGGGGCGCGCGGACATTCGCCGAACACGAAGGGTCCGAATCAGTTTCAGGGCGGGGTTCCCGGGGTGTTCTGCGGCGCGGCGCCTTCGGCGGCGGCAGCCCCTCCCATACCCTTGACTTGATGCGGCTTTTCCTTCCCATGGAGGTGGTTTGGCGTGGCGGCGCGCGCCGGGGGCGTGGAGGCGGACGGTGTTTCTGAAATGGGCTGAACTTTCCTCACCGGCACTCGCGGCGCTGGACAAATCCCGCATGGTCGCCGTCCTGCCCGTCGCCGCCGTGGAGCAGCATGGACCGCATCTGCCGCTGGGCACAGACCTGTTCATCGCCGAGGGCTATGTGGAGCGCATCGCCTTCATGGTGCCGCGTGAGGTGGACGCGGTGTTCCTGCCCGTGCAGGCGGTGGGCAAGTCCGACGAGCACATCTCCTTCGCCGGAACGCTCACGCTTTCGCCCGCCACCGCCATCGCCGCCTGGGTGGAGCTGGGCCGCAGCCTCGCCCGTGCCGGCGTGCGCCGCCTCGTGCTCATGAACACCCATGGCGGCAACGTGCCGGTGATCGATCTTGTCGCCCGCACGCTGCGGGTGGACCACAAGATGCTGGCCGTCACCTGCTCCATGCACCGCTTCGGCTATCCGGTGGGCCTGTTCTCCGATCACGAGCGGGCGCACGGCATCCATGGCGGGGAGATCGAGACATCGTTGATGCTCGCCTTCCGCCCCGAGCTGGTGGACATGAGCCACGCCGGGCCGTTCCCGCCCTATTCCATCGCCATGGAAAGCGAATTCCAGCGTCTGCGCGCCAACCACCCGGTCGGCTTCGGCTGGCTGGCGGAGGATCTGAGCCCCGACGGCGCCATGGGCGACGCCACCCACGCGACCGCGCTCAAGGGCGAGGCCGCCTACGAATACGGCTCCCGTGCCTTCGTCGAGCTTCTGAAGGACGTGGCGGCGTTCGATCTCGCGCGGCTGGAGCCGCATGCGTGAGCGAGGGGTGAGGTGATGCGCGGAAACGGTCCTCACGCTTGACGACCTGGAGGGGCTGCCGCCAATACGGAATGCGGCGCGCTGCTCACCCCCGCTCCGCCGCCGCGATCAGCTCCGGCAGCCGGGCGCGGTTGAGCGCCAGCCACTGCAGCGCGAGGATGAGGAAGCCGTTGATGCAGCGCCCCGCGCCGATGGCGGCGAGGGCCTCGTCCACGGGCACGGCGAAAGGCCGTGTTGTCTCCGTCTCCGCCGCCGATCCCGCCCGCGCGGGCAGGTCGGACGCATCGAGGACGCCGAGGTAAAGCTGCGCCATCTCGTCCGTCACGCCGGGCGTGGGCGTGAACGTCAGCATGGGCACGAGCGCGCGGGGCGCGACGCCCGCCTCCTCCGCGCACTCCCGCCGGGCGGCGGCTTCCGGGTCTTCCCCCGCTTCCACCATGCCGGCGACGATCTCCACGAGATCGCCCTTGCCGCCGGCCAGATGCGCCGAGAGCCGGAACTGGCGGATGAGCACCACGAGGTCGCGATCCGGATCATAGCCCAGCACGCCCACCACCCGCCCGCCGCGCACGATGTCGCGCAGCTGTCGGTCGCTGGTGCCGTCCGCATGGTGCAGCACGAGGCGATAGCGCTCATAGGGGCGGAAGCCCTTGGCGAGAAGCTCCGGCCCGTCCACGTCCCCGCGGGCGGGACGATCCTCCATCACCGTCACTGGCGCACCACGCCGTGGCCGGTGGTGTCGAGGTTGAAGGCGGCGGCGAACAAAGCGCGGGTGTAATCCTCCCGCGGGTGCTCGAACACGTCGTGCGCCGGCCCCTCCTCCACCATCTTGCCGTTGCGCATGACGAGGATGCGGCTCGCCAGCGCGGAGACCACGCGCAGATCGTGGGAAATGAACATGAAGGTGAGGTCGCGCTTCTTCTGCAGCGCGCGCAGGAGGTCCACGATCTGCGCCTGCACGATCATGTCGAGCGCGCTCGTCGGCTCGTCCAGCACCACGAAGGAGGGCTCCAGCGCCATGGCGCGGGCAATGGAGATGCGCTGGCGCTGGCCGCCGGAGAATTCGTGCGGATAGCGGTGCCGCGTCTCGGGATCGAGCCCCACGTCAGCGAGGGCCGCGATCACCCGCGCCTCGCGCTCGTCTGCGGACAGCTTGCGCTGGTGGACGAGGAGCCCCTCCTCCACGATCTCCGCCACCGACATGCGCGGCGACAGCGCCCCATAGGGGTCCTGGAACACGATCTGGAGGTCCGACCGCAGCGGCCGCATGGCCTTGAAGCTCAGGGCATCGATGGGCTTGCCGAGGAAGGCGATGGGCCCGGTGCTGGAGATGAGCCGCAGCAGCGCGAGCCCGAGCGTCGTCTTGCCCGAACCCGATTCCCCCACGACGCCCAGCGTCTCGCCCCGGCGGATGGCGACGGACACCCCATCCACCGCCTTCACGTGGCCCACCGTCTTGCGCAGGATGCCGCGCTTGATGGGGAAATAGACCTTGAGGTCGTTCGCCTCCACCACGATAGGCGCATCGGGGGCGATGGGCGCGGGGTCCGGCTTCGGCTCGGCCTTGAGCAATGCCTGCGTATAGGGGTGCTTCGGGTGGAGAAAGGTCTCCTCCGCCCCGCCCTGCTCGACAATCTCGCCCTTCTGCATCACGCACACCCGGTCGGCGATCTTGCGCACGATGCCGAGGTCATGGGTGATGAACAGCATGGCCATGCCGAGCCGTGCTTGAAGCTCCTTGAGCAGCTTGAGGATCTGCGCCTGCACGGTCACGTCGAGCGCGGTGGTGGGCTCGTCGGCGATCAAGAGGTCCGGCTCGTTGGCCAGCGCCATGGCGATCATCACGCGCTGGCGCTGGCCGCCGGACAATTGGTGCGGATAGGCGGAAAGCCGCTCCTCCGGCTGGGGAATGCCCACCTCGGCGAGCAGCTCCAGCGTGCGGGCCCGCGCGGCATGGGCGGAGAGGCCGCGATGGAGGATCAGCATCTCCCCCACCTGCCGCTCGATGGTGTGGAGCGGATTGAGCGAACTCATGGGCTCCTGGAACACCATGGTAATGTTGTTGCCCCGGATGCCCCGCAATTCCCGCTCGGAAACGGTGAGCAGGTCGCGCCCCTTGAACAGGATCTCGCCCGAGGGATGGCTGGCAGACGGGTACGGCAGCAGCTTCAGCACCGACAGCGCCGTGACCGACTTGCCGGAACCGCTCTCGCCGACCAGCGCCAGCGTCTCGCCCTTGGCGAGGTCGAACGACACATTCTTCACTGCCAAAGCCGGCGGCGCGCCATCGCCACGGCGGAAAGCGACGGAGAGGTCGCGGACGGAGAGGAGGGGTTCAGCGGTCATGATGTTTCCCCCTCACCCGAACGTCTTGCGCGGGTCGAAGGCGTCGCGCACCGCCTCGCCGATGAAGATGAGGAGGCTTAGCATCACCGCCACGGTGAAGAAGCCGGTGAGGCCGAGCCAGGGGGCCTGGATGTTGTTCTTGCCCTGCGAGAGCAGCTCGCCCAGCGAGGGCGAGCCGGGGGGCAGGCCGAAGCCGAGGAAGTCCAGCGCCGTCAGCGTCATCACCGAGGAGGAGAGGATGAAGGGCAGCATGGTCAGCGTCGCCACCATCGCGTTGGGCAGCATGTGCCGCGTCATGATGGTGAGATTGCCGACGCCAAGCGCCCGCGCCGCCTGCACATATTCGAAATTGCGCGCGCGCAGGAATTCGGCCCGCACCAGCCCCACCAGCGACACCCAGGAGAACAGCAGCAGGATGCCGAGCAGCACCCAGAAGCCCGGCACCAGCACGGAGGAGATGATGAGCAGCAGATAGAGCGCGGGTATGGCCGTCCAGATCTCGATGAAGCGCTGGAACAGGAGGTCCACCCAGCCGCCGAAATAGCCCTGCACCGCGCCCGCCGCCACGCCCACGATGGAGGAGATGATGGTGAGCGCGAGGCCGAACAGCACCGAGATGCGGAAGCCGTAGATGAGCCGGGCCACCACGTCGCGGCCCTGGTCGTCGGTGCCGAGCCAGTTCATCTCGAGCCCGGAGCAGCCGGAAACGCCCTTCTTCTCCGCCGCCGCCTTGCATTGCTCTTCGGTGAGCATCCAGGTGGGCGGCGAGGGCGCGGGTGTGGGCAGGTCCAGATTGTGGGTGGAATAGGAGAAGCGGATGGGCGGCCACACCATCCAGCCGCCCTTCTCGGCGATCAGCTTCTGGAGGAAGGGATCGCGATAGTCCGCATCCGTCTCGAAATCGCCGCCGAACGCCGTCTCCGGATAGGCCTTCACCACCGGGAAGTAATAGCCGCCATCGTAGGACACGAGGATGGGCTTGTCGTTGGCGATGAATTCGGCGCCGAGGCTGAGCACGAACAGCACCATGAAGACGACGAAGGCCCAATAGCCGCGCCCGTTGCCGCGGAAATTGGCGAGCCGCCGCCGGTTGAGCGGCGAGAGGGCGAAGCGCCCCTTCGGCCGGCCCTCCCCGGGGGGCGGCAGCGCGCCGTGGGCGGTGTCGCGGGCGGCGGGCACGTCGGTGGGCGCGCCGGGCTGAAGCACGGGAACGGCATCCATGGCTCAGACCTCCCGCGTCTCGAAGTCGATCCTGGGATCGACCAGCATGTAGGTGAGGTCCGAGATCAGGCCGACGATGAGCCCCGCCAGCGAGAAGATGTAGAGGGTGGCGAACACCACCGGATAATCGCGGTTGAGCACGCTCTCGAAGCCGAGCAGGCCGAGGCCGTCCAGCGAGAAGATGGTCTCGATCAGAAGCGAGCCGGAGAAAAAGGCGGCGATGAAGGCGCTCGGGAAGCCGGCGATGACGATGAGCATGGCGTTGCGGAACACATGGCCATAGAGCACCCGGCTTTCCGAGAGCCCCTTCATCCGCGCCGTGGTGACATACTGCTTGCGGATCTCCTCCAGGAACGAGTTCTTGGTGAGCAGCGTCATGGTTGCGAAGGCGCCGAGCACCATGGAGGTGAGCGGCAGCGCGAGATGCCAGAAATAATCGACGATGCGCTCGGGCCAGCTCATCTGCCAGAAATTCTCGGAGGTGAGGCCGCGCAGCGGGAAGAGATCGAGGAAGGAGCCGCCGGCGAACAGGATGATGAGCAGAATGGCGAACAGGAAGGAGGGAATGGCATAGCCGACGATGATGACGGCCGAGGTCCACACATCGAAGCGCGAGCCGTCGCGCATGGCCTTGGCGATGCCGAGCGGGATGGAGATGAGATAGGTGATGAGCGTCATCCACAGGCCCAGCGAGATGGACACCGGCATCTTCTCGCCGATCAGCTCCAGCACCGAGATGTCGCGGAAATAGGACTTGCCGAAATTGAAGGTGGCATAGTCCGTGATCATCTTGAGGAAGCGCTCGTGTGGCGGCTTGTCGAAGCCGAACTGCTTCTCCAGCTCCTTGATGAAGGCGGGATCGAGCCCCTGCGCGCCGCGATATTTGGACGACATCTCCGCCGCCGCCCCGGCCTGCGCCGCCGCGCCCGCCCCGCTGAAGTCGCCACCGCCGCCCGAGACGCGCTGGGTGGCGGAGACATCCTCGCCGGTGAGCTGCGCGATCACGCGCTCCACCGGCCCGCCGGGGGCGAACTGGATGACCACGAACGACACCAGCATGATGCCGAGAATGGTCGGCACCATGAGGGCGATACGGCGGACGATGTAGGCGAGCATCAGGCGTCCCGTTGCGGCACTTCGTTCAGGCTAGACCATATTGGCGGGAAAAGGTTGCCGCTTCACATGAAGATTCATCCATATGGCGCGGCGCCCCTCACCCTCAGCGGGCAGGCTCGGTGCCGGTGCTCCACCAGGTGTCGAGCACGCCCAGCTCGTAGCGGGGCTTCACGGCCGGGCGGGCGAACTGGTTCCAGTAGGCGATGCGGTTCTGGCCCGAATACCATTGGGGGATCCAGTAGCGCCCCGCCCGCAGCACCCTGTCGAGCGCACGACAGGCGGTGACGAGGGCGGCCGCGTCGGCGGCGGCGAGCGCGTCGTTGATGAGGCCGTCCACCGCCGGGTCGGCGATGCCCGCCACATTGTAGGAGCCGCGCGTGCGCGCCGCCTCGGTGGAGAAATAGGCGCGCAATTCGTCCCCCGGATAGGGCGCGAAGCTGTAGCGGCGCACCACGAGGTCGAAGTCGAAATTCTGCAGCCGCTGCTGGAACTGGGCCGGGTCCACGATGCGGAAGGTCGCGTCGATGCCCACCTTCTTCAGATGGCCGATGAAGCGGGCGGTGTGCCGCTCCATGCCGCCGTCGCTGTCGAGGAACTCGATGGTGAAGGCCTCGCCCTTGGAATCCGTCAGGCGGCCCTGCTGCACGGTGTAGCCCGCCTCCTTCAGGAGGTTGAGGGCCTGCCGGCGCAGGTTGCGGTCCTCGCCGGAGCCGTCGGAGGCGGGCGGCACATAGGGCTCGCCGAAGACTTCCTCCGGCAGTCTGTCGCGATACGGATCGAGCAGCTTCAGCTCCGCCGGCGAGGGCAGGCCCTGTGCCATCATCTCCGAATTCTGGAAGAAGGAGACGGTGCGGGTGTAGCTGTCGTACATCAGGTTCTTGCGGGTCCAGTCGAAATCGAACAGGAGCCCGATGGCCTCGCGCACGCGGCGGTCGAAGAATTTCGGACGGCGGGTGTTGAAGAACCAGCCCTGCACGCCGGAGAAGCTCTCGTCGGTGAGGGTATCGATCTTCACCCGCCCCTCGCGCACGGCGGGAAAATCGTAGCCAGTGGCCCATTCGCGCGCGGTGAACTCCTCGCGGAACAGATAGGCCTTGGCCTTGAAGCCCTCGAGGCCGGCCACCCGGTCGCGGAAGTATTCGTAGCGCACCTGGTCGAAGTTGAAGCGCCCCTTCATCACCGGCAGGTCGCGGCCCCAATAGGTCGGCACGCGGGCGTATTCGATGTAGCGCCCCTGCTCGAAGCGGACGATGCGGTACGGCCCCGAGCCGAGCGGCACCTCCAGCGAGGACTGGCCGAACGGGTGTTTCGCCAGGAACGCCTTGGAGAAGATGGGCAGGCCGGAAACGGTGAGCGGCACGTCCCGCGCGCGGCCGGGCCGGAAGCGGAACACCACCTCGTTCGGGCCATCCGCCTCGAAGGAGGTGACATCGCGCAGGGCCATGCGGATGGTCTCGTAGCCCTCCGCCTTGAAGGCCTCGAAGGTCGCCACCACGTCCGCCGAGGTGAGCGGCGTGCCGTCATGGAAGCGCGCCTCGCGCCTCAGCTTGAAGCGGTAGGTCAGCCCCTCGTCCGAAATCACCACGGATGAGGCCAGTCGCCCGTACATGGCGCTCTTCTCGTCGCCGGCGGCGGCCATCAGCGTGTCATAGATCAGCTCGATGCCCTGCGCGCCGTTGCCCCGCTGGTTGTAGGGGTTCAGCGTGTCGAAGGTGGTGAGCGCCTGATTGTAGAAGGTGGCGCGGCCGAGCTGGGAGAAGGGCCCGCCCTTGGGGGCGTCCGGGTTCACATAGTCGAAATGGGTGAAGTTCGGCGGATATCTGAGATCGCCGAAGAAGGAGAGGCCGTGCCGCTCCACCGCGCCGGCCGAGACGCCGCCCTCGGTCGCGGTGGATTCCGCCGCGGAGGGCGCGCGCCCCTGCGTCCCTTGCGCCCGTGCCAGCGCGGGCACCATGAGGGCGCAGGAGGAAGCGAGCGATGAGGCCAGCAGGTCGCGGCGCGTGAGGCTCATTTGGCTGCTCCCGCGCCGGCCTTCGACGCCTTGGCCGGGTCGAACCACCAGATGTCCGGGAAGGCGTAGGAATAGGTGGGCAATTGCGCGGGATGGGCGAAGCGGTCCCAGCGGGCGGTGCGGGTATAGTTCAGCCCCCAGGCGGGGATGACGTATTCGTTCCACAGCAGCACGCGGTCGAGGGCGTGGGTGGCGGCCACGAGGTCGGCGCGGTCGGAGGCGTAGATCACCTTCTCGATCAGCGCGTCCACCGCCGGGTCCTTGATGCCGGCGAGGTTGCGCGAGCCCTCGCGGTCGGCCGCCTCCGAGCCCCAGAATTCGCGCTGCTCGTTGCCCGGCGAGAGCGACTGGCCCCAGCCGGAGACGATCATGTCGTAATCGCGCGAGCGCACTCGGTTGATGTATTGCGAGGTATCCACCATGCGGATGCTCACCTGGATGCCGAGGCGCTCCAGCGCCGGGCGGTAGAACACCGCGACGCGCTCCATGGCAGGGCTGGACAGCAGGAACTCGATGGTGAAGGGCTCGCCCTTCGCGTTCACCAGCTTGCGGTTCTTGATGTCATAGCCGGCTTCCTTGAACAGGCGGGCCGCCTCGCGCAGGTTCGCCCGCCGTGCCTCCTCGGATCCACTCTCGGGATTGGTGTACGCGGTGGTGAACACCTGCGGCGGCACCTTGTCCTTCAGGCCGTTGAGGATCTCCAGCTCCCGGCCCTGCGGCAGGCCGGAGGAGGCGAGCTCGGTGCCGGAGAAGAAGGAATTGGTGCGCTTGTACTGGCCGAAGAAGAGGGTGTGGTTCATGCCCTCGAAATCGAGCGCGTAATTGAGCGCGCGGCGCACGCGGGCGTCCTTGAACTTGTCGCGGCGCAGATTGGGAATGAAGGCCTGCATGACGCCCGAGGCGCGGTTCTCGAACATCTCCAGCACCACGCGGCCATCGGCGCGAGCCGGGAAGTCATAGGCCGTCGCCCAGTTCTTGGCCGAGGATTCCACGCGGAAGTCATATTGATCGGCCTTGAAGGCCTCGAGCATCACCGTATCGTCGCGGAAATACTCGTAGCGGATCTCGTCGAAATTATCCTTTCCGACATTCACATTGAGATCCTTCGCCCAATAGTCCTTCACCCGCTCGTAGGTGATGGAGCGGCCGGCGATGAAGCTCTTGATGCGGTAGGCGCCCGAGCCCAGGGGCACTTCCAGCGTGCCCTGGGCGATGTCGCGGGGCTTGCCGCCCGCGTCCGTGCCGGTCCACCAGTGCTTCGGCAGGATGCTGAGCTGGCCGACGATCTGCGGCAGCTCCCTGTTGCCGGCCTGATCGAAGGTGAAGGTCACGTCCCGCTCGCCGGTCTTCTCCGCCTTCACGACGTGGCTGTAATAGAAGCGCTGGTTGGGGTTGTTCTTCGTCAGCGCCTCGAAGGAGAACACCACGTCGTCCGGCGTGATGGGCGTGCCGTCATGCCAGCGGGCGTCGGCGCGGAGCCGATAGGTGACGGAGGAGAAATCCGCCGGGTGGCTCACCCCTTCCGCGATCAGGCCGTACTCGCTCGCCACCTCGTCATAGGAGGAGGTCATGAGCGTGTCGTAGATGAGGTTGAGGCCGGTGGCGGGCGTGCCACGCGGCACCACGAAATTGAAGGTGTCGAACGTGCCGTCCTCGGCGAGGCGGAGCTGTCCGCCTTTGGGGGCGCCGGGATTCACATATTTGAAATGGGGAAAGCCGGGCGGATAGGCCGGCTCGCCCATGAGCGACAGGCCATGCTTGAACACCGGCGTCGCTGGGGTGGCGGAGGCGGCGGGAGAGGGCGCGGCCGGGTCCGGCGCCGGTTTCGCCTCCTCCGCGCTGCGGCCGGGCGCCGCGAAGGCGAGGCTCAGCGCGGCGGCGAGGGCAAGGCGGCGGGCGAGGGACGCAAGCATCGGCAACTCCGGTTGGATCGCGCTTCGATCCGGGAATAACCGATTATGGCACCCGCCGCGACGGCAGAAACATGGCGAGCGTGGGAGACAGTGGGCCTCGGCGGCGAGGGGCCGGGGTGGGCGGGATGACAATGGCGTGAAACCACACGGACCGTGGCGGCTCGGTTTGGTAGCCCCGCCAATCTCACCACCGGCATCGCGGGGACCGCGCACCGCACTCAGCTGCCCGGCCGAGCTCCCTCTCCCGCGAGGGGAGAGGGGAGCGGACAACAACAAAGGGGGCAACAGCGCCGGACCGGCGCACACAGCGCCATCAAAAGCGGCGCCTCTCAAACACCGTCGTGGTCCCGCTCGACCGGACCACCCATCTTGCCGTTTGCCCCATCGTCCGGTCGCCGGCTCAGGCGGAGATATGGGCCCTCCGCTCAAGCCGGAGGGCGACGCTAGGACGAGCAACGGCTAGCCACATCCCCAATAGAAAAAGCCCTCCCCCGCAAGCGGAAGAGGGCCTTCATCAGCAAAGCAGCGTCACCCCGAAGCAGCAGCCCCGGACCTCGCCCCCGTCAGATCACTTGGGGGCGGCGGGAGCGGCGGCGGGCGCGGCAGCCGGCGCCGCGGCAGCGGTCGGCAGGGGCTTGGGATCGTGCGACAGGGAGTTCAGATAGGCGATCAGGTCGGCGCGCTCGCCTTCCTTGCCGATGCCGGCGAAGGCCATCGCGGTACCGGGCACGTCCGCCTTGGGATTGGTCAGGAACTTGTTCAGCGCCTGGGGGGTCCAGTCGCCACCCTTGGCCTTCAAGGCCGCCGAATAGCCGAAGCCGGCGGCGGAGGCCACCGGGCGGCCGACGATGCCGTAGAGGTCCGGGCCGACCTTGGCGCCGGCGCCTTCCTGGAAGTTGTGGCAGGCGGCGCACTTCTTGGCGGCGGCCTGGCCCTTCTCGATGGAGGCGGTGGCGAACAGCTGCTCGATCGGAACTTCGGCCGCCTTGGGCGCGCCGGCGGCTGCGGCGCCTTCCTGAACGGCGATCTCGAAGCCGGGCTTGGCCGGAGCCTCGGGGGTGAACAGGATTTCGGACACGATCCCGAGGCCGAGGGTCAGCGTGAGCGTTCCCAGAACTGCACCCGCGATCTTGTTCAATTCAAAACTGTCCATCGGCGCTACGCCCCTCGGAGGTCCTGTGTCCCACCGGGCGCTGCACCTGAAACGGCGCGCAGCCCGGCCCCAAGCATGTCGATGAATGGCGCGCGGGGGAGCCCCGTGCACCGTCGGGGACACTAAGCACTTTGAACCGGTCGAAGCAACCCGTATAAGGCGCGCCCCAATGCCACTCCCCGCGTCCGCCCCGGCGCGGCCTTCCGGACCCCGCCGAGGATCCCCGCCATGCCGGCCGACGCCCCCTCCCCCGCCCCAGCGCCCAGCGCGGCTCCGGCCGGGCGTGTGCTCGTCCTCATCCCCGCCCGGATGGCGGCGACGCGCCTGCCCGGCAAGCCGCTGGCCGACGTGGGCGGCCGTCCCATGATCGTGGAGGTGGCGCGGCGCGCGGTCGCAGCCGGCATCGGCCGGGTGGCGGTTGCCACCGACGCGCCGGAGATCGCCGCCGCGGTCACCGCCGCCGGTCTCGAGGCGGTGATGACGCGGGCCGACCACCCCTCCGGATCGGACCGGATTTTCGAGGCGCTCTCCACCCTCGATCCGGGGGGCGAGATGGAGATCGTGGTCAACGTGCAGGGCGATCTGCCGACGATTCGACCCGAAACCATCCGAACCGCGCTGATTCCCCTCTCGGAAACCTCGGCTGACATCTCGACATTGGCTGCCGAAATCACCCTTGCCGAGGAGCGCACCGACCCCAACGTGGTCAAGGTGGTCGGCTCGCCGCTGGCGCCGGGATTGCTGCGCGCGCTCTATTTCACCCGCGCCACGGCTCCCTTTGGCGAGGGACCATTATACCATCACATCGGCCTCTACGCCTACCGCCGCGCCGCCCTGGAACGCTTCGTCTCCCTGCCGCCGTCGGCGTTGGAGCGACGCGAAAAGCTTGAGCAATTGCGGGCACTTGAGGCCGGCATGCGGATCGACGTGGCGGTGGTTGACGCGGTGCCGCTGGGGGTGGATACCCCCTCCCATCTGGACAGGGCACGGGCCCTTCTCGCGCAGGAAAAATAAGCATGCCCATGAGCCGCCGCATCACGTTCCAGGGCGAGCCCGGCGCCAATTCCCACATCGCCTGCCGCGAGGTCTTCCCCGACTTCGAAGCCGTCCCCTGCCCCACCTTCGAGGACGCGTTCGCCGCCGTGGAGAACGGGGCTGCCGCTTACGCCATGATTCCAATAGAGAATTCCGTGGCGGGGCGGGTCGCGGACATCCATCACCTGATGCCGCAGTCGAGCCTTTCCATCGTCGGCGAGTATTTCCTGCCCCTCTCCCACCAGCTCATGGCGGTGAAGGGCGCGAGCCTGTCGACCCTCAAGACGGTGCAGAGCCACGTGATGGCGCTGGGCCAGTGCCGCAAAGCCATCCGCACCCTGTCGCTTACGCCGATTATCGGTGCAGATACAGCAGGTTCCGCCCGCGAGATCGCGGAAGCGAACGACCCCGCGCGGGCCGCCATCGCCTCCCGCCTAGCGGCGGACATCTACGGCCTCGACATCCTCGCCGAGAACATCGAGGACGAGGCGCACAACACCACCCGCTTCATCATCCTGACCCGCGGCGCCGACTGGGCCCCGGCGGGGCGCGGGCCGGTCATCACCACCTTCGTCTTCCGCGTCCGCAACGTGCCTGCGGCGCTCTACAAGGCCATGGGGGGCTTCGCCACCAACGGCGTGAACATGACCAAGCTGGAGTCCTACCAGCTCGACGGCCAGTTCACCGCCACCCAATTCTACGCCGACGTGGAAGGCCATCCCGACGATCGCTCCGTCAAGCTGGCGCTGGAGGAATTGGCCTTTTTCTCCAGGGAGATGCGCATCCTCGGCGTCTATCCCGCGCATCCCTACCGGGCGCGCTTCGGGGATGCGGATCCGGCGATTTGACAAGCCCGCGCGGCGCTTGAGCGAAGGCAACGCCCAAGCCCGCGCGGCGCCTGAGCGATGAGACGCTCAGTGATCGAACCGCACCAGGATGCGGGCGCGGCCGCCGGTGCGGCCGAAGCTCACATGGTCGGAGAGGTGGGTGAGCATGTAGGCGGCGAAGGAGGCCTGTTCCTGGGCATCCCCCAGCAGCGCCTCTGGTGAGGGCCGCTCCTTCGGCGCCTCCATGACGATACCGTCGTAGACGACGGACACATCGAGATGGCTTTCGTCGAAGCGCGCCCGCAGCTCGATCGGTCCCTCGGCGATGCCGCTATCGGCCACCAGTTCCAGGGCCTGGGCGACGGTCGGGATGGCGGCGGCGATCACATCGCGCCGGGCACCCCAGTTATCTCCTTGGTTTTCAAGGAAATCCCGCACGAAAGGAAAGGCGTGAGCGCCGTCGGGCACTCGCTCCACGGCCTCCTGCGCGATGCCGATGCGGAACAGGAGATTGAGGATAATGGCGCTGAGCGCACCGACCGTGAGGGGCGTCGAGAAGAGGGGCTGAAGCATCAGCGGCAGTTGCCGCGTGATGGGCAGCAGCGCCACGGAAAGTCCCGCCAGCACCGAGAGGCCGACCACGAAGACCCTGCGCTCGCTGAGGCGGCGAGAGGTCACGAGATCCATGCCCGCCACCACCAGATAGGCGGAGGTGTATAGCAGAATGCCGCCGATGACCGGCGAGGGAATGAGGGTGAGCGCCACGATCGCCTTGGGCACGAAGGCGATGGCGAAGATCATGATCCCAGCGGTAAAGCCGATGATCCGCGCGGTCGACTGGGTGGCAAAGGCGAGCCCCACCGAGGACGACGAAAGGCCGGACTGGAAGCCGGAGGTGAGCCCGTTCAATATGTTGCCGATACCGCAGGCGGTGACCGCCCGCTGTGCCGCCGGCATGTGGGCGCGGCGCCAGTCGGCATCGTTCATCTTCTCCAGCGAGACTGTGACGGAAAGCACGTCCACGAGGTTCATCACCACGAGGAGCGCCATCAGCGGGAACAGCGCCGGCGCGAATTCGAAGGACGGCAAGGTCAGCGTCGGCAAGGCGAGGAGAGGCGCCGCGGCGATGGCGGCCGGCGCCTCCGGCCGGCCGGCGCCGAGCGACAGCGCGACGATCCAGCCAATCCCGGCTCCCGCGAAAACGGCGAACAGCTTGAGCCGTCGTGGCGCGAACACGGTGATGGCGACGATGATGCCCACCGTCGCGAGGCTGGAGAGGATAGCGTTCTCCTCCACCATCATGCCGTGGTCGAGGCCGAGCGCCCGCCGCAGCGCCGGGGTTGCCAGCGAAACGCCGAGCATGCTCACCGCCACGCCGCAGACTTCCGGGGGCAGAAGCACCCGCAGCGGCCGCACCAGCCGGGCGATGAACAATTGCGCGATGCCGACAAGCAGCGTCGTGGTCGCCATCAGTCCGAGCCCGCCCAACGCAAGCGCTTGGACTGCCAGCGGAATCGCTCCCGGCGCCGGGATGTGGACCGCCAGATAGCCGGAGCCGAAGCGGGTCCGCATGCACTGGATGATTGTGGCCACACCGATGCTCATGGCACAGGCGGAGACCATGGCGGAGATTTGCTCGGCCGGCAGCTTCGCCTCGGTCGCGGCGAGCACGGGATAGATCAGAAAGGTCACCGCCAGCATGGCGTGCTGGGCTGCGAGCGGAATCAGCGCGGAGGCCGGTACCGGATCATCGAGACCATAGACGAGGGAGGGCGGGCGCCGCCCGGTCCGCATGCCGCGTTGGGAATCGGGAAAGAAGCGGTCGAGGAGATGCGTCAGGCGAGCGAGGCGCGCCGGGCGGGGCGCGGCGTCGGGCGGCGCCGGCTCAACCATGCCCACCCTCTATGAAGCTGCGGATGAGATGATGCGCAATCGCGATGGGCGGCGGCACGAACAGCCCATCCGGATGGGCGCGCGTCAGCATCAGCGCCACCTCGTCCCGGGCGAACCAGCGCGCATCCTCCAGTTCGTTGCGGTCGATGAACAGCTCTTCACTGGTCGCCGTTGCGATGCAGCCGATCATCAGCGACATGGGGAAGGGCCAGGGCTGGCTGGCGAAATAGCGCACCGCTCCTGTCGTGACCCCCGCCTCTTCCAGCGTCTCGCGGCGCACCGCTTCCTCGATGGTCTCGCCCGGCTCCACGAAGCCGGCGAGCGTCGACCACATGCCGGGCGCGAAATGCGGCTGCCGGCCGAGGAGGCAGCGGTCGCCACGTTCCGTGAGCATGATCACGACGGGATCCGTGCGCGGGAAGTGCTGGGCGCCGCAGGAAGGACAATCGCGCCGCCAGCCGGCGTCCACGATGCGCGAGGCGGCACCGCAATTGGCGCAGAAGCCGTGCCGGCCGTGCCAAGCCCGCAGCGCCTTCCCGCAGGCGACAGGCCCGAGGTGGTGTGGCGCGATCAAGCCACTGACGGCGATGCTGCGCAGATCGGTGACGGTGAGCCCATCAGCTTCAAGGCTCTCCCGCTGGCCAGGATCGAACGCCAGGGCGAAGCGGGGCGCGCCGTCGCGCTCGATGCCGAGGAACAAGGGCTCGCCACGTCCGCGCGCCTCCGCCTGAGCCCGGGTGAACAGGGGATCGAAGACCGGCCCGGTACCATTCAGCGCGACCAGTTCGCCGCCGAGAAGGTAGAAACGGGCGTCAGCATGCCCGAGCAGATCGGCGGCGCCGGCGCGCAGGTGGCAGGCGCGGTCGAGCGGGCTGTCCACATAGCCAAGAGTTGGCCAGGCGCCGAGATCGGGACGGGTAATCAAGGACATGGACCAGGCGACCCCGGAAGGCGGCAGGCTGAGGACGGACGGCGACCGTCGCACGCAGTCGGGACGGAGGCAAGGCTGACCCTTCGTTTGCCCCACCGTCAGGATGGGCGCGCAAAAGTCTCAGCCGGGCATGCCCAGCCCCGCGCGCAGCGCCCGCAATCGCGCCGCCCGCTCCACATCCTCCAGCGGCTCGCGGGCGCCGGCACCGAACACCGCGCCCGGCCAGGCGGCGTCGCCGGGGTTTCGCGCGATAATATGGACATGGAGCTGCGGCACCATGTTGCCGAGCGCCGCGATATTCAGCTTGGCGCAGGCGCTGGCGTGCTTGAGCACCTTGCTCACGCGGGCGATCTCATCCATCAGCCGGCCACGGTCCTCCGCATCAAGGTCGAACACCTCGGACTTGGCAGCGCGGCGGGGCGTCAGCGAGACCCAGAAGAAGCGCCGGTCCTCCACCAGCCGGACATGACACAGCGGCAGGTCGCCGACGGCCGGGCCGTCCGCGGCAAGGCGAGGGTCGAGCGCGAAATCGGAGTCGGTCATGGTGGGCTCCCGTGTCACGGCGGGACTTGATGCCCGCGCGCTCCTCCAGCCGCAAGCTTTGGCGCGAGGTTGCGCTGGGCGGTTGCCCCGGCTCGCCGTTGCCGCTATAGGCGCCCCAACAGCCGCGCGACTTCAAGAACCCCGCGCGCAAGGACTTCAGGGATGTTCCGCTCGGCCACCGTCGCACCCCCCGCATCGCGCGCCCAGCTGCGCTGGCGAAAATGACACGGGTTCGAAGCCGGCGGCCGTGATCGGCGCCGCACGCGTGCAATCCTCGGGACATCAGGCGAAGAAAGGCACGAGCGATGGCTCGGCTTGTCATGAAGTTCGGCGGCACGTCCGTCGCCAATATCGAGCGCATCCGCAACGTCGCGCGGCACGTCAAGCGCGAGGTGGAGGCCGGCTACAAGGTAGCCGTCGTGGTTTCGGCCATGTCGGGCAAGACCAACGAGCTGGTTGCCTGGTGCAAGGATGCATCCTCGCTCTACGACGCGCGTGAATATGACGCGGTGGTCGCTTCCGGCGAGCAGGTGACGAGCGGCCTCCTCGCCATCGCGCTCCAGGAACTGGGCGTTTCCGCCCGCTCCTGGCAGGGCTGGCAGATCCCGATCTCCACCGACGACGCGCACGGCTCCGCCCGCATCATGGACATAGACGGTGAGCGGCTGGCGACCTCCATCGAGGGTGGAGAGGTCGCGGTGATCGCCGGATTCCAGGGAATCCACCTGCCCACCGGGCGGATCACGACGCTCGGCCGCGGCGGCTCGGACACCTCCGCGGTGGCGGTGGCGGCGGCCCTCAAGGCCGAGCGGTGCGACATCTATACCGACGTGGACGGCGTCTACACGACCGATCCGCGCGTGGTGCCCAAGGCCCGCCGCCTCGACCGCATCGCCTTCGAGGAGATGCTGGAAATGGCGTCCCTGGGCGCAAAGGTGCTGCAGGTGCGCTCGGTCGAGCTCGCCATGGTGCATAATGTGCGCACCTTCGTGCGCTCGAGCCTCGTCGACCCTGACGCGCCGGAGATGCGCGAGGTCGAGAAGGCCGGAACCCTCATCTGCGACGAGGAGGAAATCGTGGCAAGCCAGATGGAATCGCAGGTGGTCACGGGCATCGCCTTCTCCAAGGACGAGGCCCAGGTCTCCATCCGCCGGGTCGCCGACAAGCCCGGCATCGCCGCCGCCGTGTTCGGCCCGCTGGCAGACGCGCACATCAATGTGGACATGATCGTCCAAAACGTGTCGGCGGACGGCTTTACCGACATCACCTTCACCGTGCCCACGGCCGATTTCGAGCGCGCCAAGGCGGTGATCGAGACGGCCCGCGACTCGATCGCCTTCCAGGCGCTCGAAGGCGCGGGGGACGTGACCAAGGTGTCGGTCATCGGCATCGGCATGCGCTCCCATGCCGGCGTCGCCGCCAAGGCGTTCGAGGCGCTGGCGGGCCGCGGCATCAACATCCGCGCCATCACCACGTCGGAGATCAAGATCTCCTTCCTGATAGATGCGGCCTATACCGAACTTGCGGTCCGGACTCTCCATTCGCTATACGGGCTGGACAGCTGAGGGCGGAACAGGAGACGGTGGCTACGCGGGGGCGCGCCGTACCGATGGATTGCCCCGCGGGCGCCTGAGCCCGATCATTTTTAAGGATGCGGCCGATGCGTGGCGCGCTCGGCGGTCCGCGCGTGCTTCTCCGCCGCCTCCGCGAGGTGATGGCGGAGCCGGTCAGCGCGCAGGACCGCCTCGACAAGATCGTGGTGCTGATCGCCGCCAACATGGTGGCGGAAGTCTGCTCGGTCTACGTGCTGCGCGTCGATCAGACCCTTGAGCTGTACGCGACGGAAGGCCTGAACCGCGACGCGGTTCATTTGACGGTACTAAGCGTCGATGAAGGCCTCGTCGGCCACGTCGCGCGCGAGGCCGAATCGCTCGCTCTGCTCGACGCCCAGTCCCATCCCGAATTCTCCTACCGGCCGGAGACGGGCGAAGAGGTCTACAACTCCTTCCTCGGCGTGCCGATCCTGCGCGGCGGCAACACGCTCGGCGTTCTCGTGGTGCAGAACCGCGCCCGCCGCACCTATACGGAAGAAGAGATCGAGGCGCTCCAGACTACGGCCATGGTGCTGGCGGAGATGATCGCCTCCGGCGAGCTGACCGCCCTCGCCAAGCCCGGCGCCGAGCCGGCGGTCCGCCGGCCGCTGCATCTGAAGGGTGTGGCGCTGGCCGATGGCCTCGGCCTTGGCCACGTGGTGCTGCATGAGCCGCGCATCAAGGTGACCAACGTCATCGCCGACGACGTGGTGAAGGAGACCGCCCGTCTCGACGCCGCCATCGGCAAGCTGAGGCACTCCATCGACCTGATGCTGGAGGACGACGGCCTCTCCAAGGCCGGCGAGCACCGGGACATTCTCGAAGCCTACCGCATGTTCGCCCACGACCGGGGCTGGATGCACAAGATGCGAGAGGCCGTGCTCTCCGGCCTCACCGCCGAGGGCGCAGTCGAACGGGTGCAGTCCGATACCCGCGCCCGCATGATGCGCGCCTCGGACCCCTACCTGCGTGAACGCCTGCACGACCTCGACGACCTCGCCAACCGCCTCCTGCGCGAGTTGACCGGCCGCGCCCGCGGCATGGAGCGGGAGGCGATGCCCGAGAACGCCATTCTCGTCGCCCGAAACATGAGCCCGGCCGCGCTGCTGGATTACGACCGCAGCAACATCCGCGGCCTTGTCCTTGAGGAGGGCGGCACCACAAGTCACGTCACCATCGTCGCCCGCGCCCTCGGCATCGCGGCGGTGGGGCAGGTGGAGAATGCCGCCGGCCTCGCCGACCAGGGTGATCCGGTCATCGTCGATGGACAAAACGGCGAGGTCCATCTGCGCCCGCCCGGCGACGTTGAGGAAGCCTACGCCGAAAAGGTGCGCTTCCGCGCCCGCCGGCAGGCCCAGTATGCCGCGTTGCGCACCCGCCCATCCGTGACGAAGGACGGCGTGCATGTGGACCTGAACCTGAACGCCGGCCTGCTGGTGGACCTGCCGCATATCAGCGAGACAGGCGCGGCGGGAATTGGCCTGTTCCGCACCGAGCTTCAGTTCATGATCGCCTCGGCCTTCCCGCGGATTTCGGAGCAGTTGAAGCTGTACCGCGCGGTCCTTGATGCCGCCGGCGAACGTCCCGTCACCTTCCGCACCCTCGACATCGGCGGGGACAAGGTGCTGCCCTATATGCGGACGGTGGAGGAGGAAAACCCCGCCCTCGGCTGGCGCGCCATCCGCCTCGGCCTCGACCGGCCGGGCCTCCTGCGCAGCCAGATGCGCGCCCTCCTGCGCGCCGGCGCGGGGCGGGAACTGCGGGTCATGTTCCCCATGGTGGCCGCCGTGGACGAGTTTGATCGCGCCAAGACCCTGGTGGAGCGCGAACTGACGCATCTCCGCCGCCACGGCCACGGCCTGCCCGAGCGGGTGTATGTGGGCGCCATGGTGGAGGTGCCCTCCCTGCTGTTCCAGCTGGACGAGATCCTCTCCCGCGCCGACTTCCTGTCGGTGGGATCCAACGACCTCGTGCAGTTCCTCTATGCCGCCGACCGCGCCAATATGCGGGTCGCCGACCGGTTCGACCCCCTGTCGCCGCCGGCACTGCGCGCCTTCCGCATGGTGGCGGAGGCCGGCATCCGCCACGGCAAGCCCGTCACCCTGTGTGGCGAGCTGGCATCCCGCCCGCTTGAGGCCGTGGCACTTGCCGCCTTGGGATACCGCTCGCTGTCAGTGTCCCCGGCCGCGATCGGCCCGGTGAAGGCCACGCTGCTGGAGACGGACGTCTCCGCCGCCCGAAAGGTGCTCCTGCCCTTGCTGGAGGATCGGACCGGCGCGGCCGATCCGCGCGCCGTGCTGACCAAGTTCGCGCGGGACTGCGGCCTGCCGCTCTAGCCGGCGCGCGCCCCCCGCAGCCTCAGCTCCCGCCCTTCTCCCCAAACCGTCCGGACACCAGAACCGCCCCCTGATGAACACGCTCCCCCTCGCCAAGCTCGACCAGCTGGTCGCCCGGCACGCCGAGATCGAAACCGCGCTCTCCCACGGAGCGGAGGGGGAGGAATTTGTCCGTCTCGGCCGCGAGTTTTCCGATCTCTCCCCGGTGGTCGAGCAGGTGCTGGCCCTGCGCGGCGCGACCCGTGACCTTAAGGGGGCGCAGGAACTGCTGGTCGATTCGGCCGGTGACCCGGACATGCGCGCCCTGGCCGAGGCGGAAGTCGAGCGGCTGGACGCCCGCATCGCCGAGCTGACGACCGCTGTGCGCCTCGCGCTCCTGCCCAAGGACGCCATGGACGAGCGCGGCGTCATCCTGGAAGTTCGGGCCGGCACCGGCGGAGATGAGGCCGCGCTTTTCGCCGGCGACCTCTACCGCATGTACACCCGCTACGCCGCCGACAAGGGCTGGAGCGTGGAGGTGCTCTCCGAGAGCGAGGGTACCATGGGCGGCTACAAGGAAATCGTCGCCGCCGTCCATGGCAAGGGCGCCTACGCGCGGCTGAAATTCGAGAGCGGCGTCCACCGGGTCCAGCGGGTGCCGGCCACGGAGGCAGGTGGACGCATTCACACCTCCGCAGCCACCGTCGCCGTCCTGCCGGAGGCGGAGGACGTGGACGTGGATATCAACGAATCCGACCTCCGGATCGACGTGTTCCGCGCCCAGGGCGCCGGCGGCCAGCACGTGAACAAGACCGAATCGGCGGTGCGCATCACCCACATCCCCACCAACACCGTGGTGGCGGTGCAGGACGAGCGCTCCCAGCACCGCAACAAGGCGCGCGCCATGGCGCTGCTGCGCTCCCGCCTGCTGGATGAGGAGCGCCAGCGCAAGGAAGCGGGCCGCGCCGCCGACCGCAAGGGTCAGGTCGGCTCCGGAGATCGCTCCGAGCGCATCCGCACCTACAACTTCCCGCAGGGTCGGGTGACGGATCATCGCATCAACCTCACCCTCTACAAGCTGGAGGAGGTGATCGCGGGCACCGCGCTCGACGACATCATCGAGCCGCTGCTGACCGAGCATCAGGCGGCCTTGCTCGCCGCCGCCGAGGAGGCGTGAGCGGTGGACGGTCCCGGCGATAAACCCGAGGCCGAGCTGACCATCGCCCAGTTGCGCCGGCAGATGGCCGCGCGCCTCGCCGCCGGAGGCGTTGAGACACCGGAGCTGGATGCCAGGCTGCTGCTGGCCCACGCCCTCGGTTGCCAACCCGGGGAGCTTCTTGCGCGTAACGAAACGTCCGCACCATCGACGCTGCGCTCTGCTTCCGAAACGCTCATTGCCCGACGGCTGGCCGGCGAGCCGGTCGCCCGCATCCTCGGACACAAAGAGTTCTGGAGCCTCACCTTCCAGCTCTCTCCGGACACGCTGGTGCCGCGACCCGACACCGAGACTCTGGTGGAAGCGGCGCTCTCGCTCGTTCCGGACCGCGCGGCGCCATTGCGCATCCTCGATCTGGGCACGGGCACGGGCGCCATCCTCGCCGCGCTCCTCACCGAGCGGCCGGCTGCCACCGGAATCGCCGTGGATTTTTCGGAAAGCGCCGCCCGCACCGCGCGGCTGAACTTCGAGGCAAACGGCCTGTCCGGGCGCGTGGCGGTCCTTGTCGCGGACTGGGGAACGGCGGTCGCCGGCGGGTTCGACCTCGTGGTTTCCAACCCCCCCTATATCGCCGAGGGCGAGATGGCGGGGCTTGCCGTCGACGTTCGCCTGCATGATCCCCGGCGTGCGCTGGTCGCGGGCACCGACGGGCTAGCCGCCTATCGCGCCATCGCGGCCGACCTTCCACGCCTCCTGAAGCCCGGCGGCTTTGCCGTTCTCGAGCTCGGCGCGGGGCAGGAACCGGCCGTCGCGGCCCTCGTTCAAGAGGCAGGATTGAACGTGCTCGGGCCCGCGCGGGCGGACCTCGCAGGCATCCCGCGCGCCCTGTGCGCCCGGTGGCGCGAAGGCTCCCAAGACCCGGCGGACGAAAAAAGGCTTGGAACCTCCGAGGGAAATCGCTAGTGTCAGTCGCAGGAATCGAACCAGAGCATTGGTCCAGAGGGCTGATGCGGGCTTCCGAAATCTCAAACGGATGTTTCGGTCGCTGGGGATGCGAGAGCGTCGAGCGCGCGATGGTGCTGCTCATGCAAGCATTCTGCGGTTGGATCGTTTCACGGTGTTGAAGACGCGCAACCTTCGGAACGGCCACGGCGACTCAGGCGATAGCGTCTTTGCCGCTCAGGCCGATGGCGATGAGGCCTCGAACGACGGATCGCGGGTGGCAGCATCGTGTGGCGGCGCCCGTGCTGGGGGCACGGAACGGGGCTCGATGATCGGACGGATCCTGACTTCTTGACGATGTTCGCTTTGGTCCAGCGCGGATGCCGGCGCAGGCGGCTTCCGCGGAACTGACGGTGTTGTCCTGCGCACAGAGCGGCGTGCCACGGCGTTTCTCTCCAGGCGGAGGGGACGTCCGACGGTTCGTTTCATGAGGCGCGCGCCGCCGGAGCGGGAAGCCCGGCGGGATATGCGGATTTTACCGGCGCGATGCGGCCGGGCGCAGACGGCGGCGTGAACGCCGGGCGAGTAGAGATCGATCCATATGAGAAATGGTCAGCAGAAGCGCATGCGCGGCCGCAACAACAACCGGCGCAGCTCAAACCCTTTGACGCGGGTGTATGAGTCGAACGGCCCGGATGTGAAGGTGCGCGGAACGGCCCACCACATTGCGGAAAAGTACCAGCAGCTCGCCCGTGACGCCCAGGCCTCTGGCGACCATGTGGCTGCTGAGAACTATTTCCAGCATGCGGAGCACTATCTTCGCCTCATCGCCTCGCTGCAGGGCCAGTTCGCCCCGGCGAACGGCTTCGGCCGCGATGACGAGGG
>JAEZMT010000078.1 GCA_023442085.1 Pseudomonadota bacterium
CCACGATGATGCTGTCGGTGAGCGACATGCGCCCACCATGCAGCGCGTTGGCTTCGATGGGGTCGACGAAGGCGTGCCTGCGCCAGCGCTTGAGCGCCAGCGCGATGAGCCCCATCGCCGCGCCGCCGATGGCGGGGATGATGACCAGCCAGGGCGAGGCGAGGGCAGGGGAGGAGGAGAGCCGTTCGCCCGGTGCCAGCCAGTAGAGCACCTCGTGCATCCACTGGGTGGTGGCGCTCATGATGCTGGCCGCCACGCCCGCTAGAACGCCCATGATCGCAGCGATGACGACGAGCGCGGTTTCCCGAGCCCGCACCGCGGACTGCGCCTGATCTATGAGCCGTCGCAGCGCCGCGCGTTCGGCGGGGGCCGGTGCGCGCCCGGTGTCTGGGGAGGGCGCGTCCATGGCTCAGCCGAACGTATTGCTGCGGGGGAAGCCCTTGGGCGGCAGCCGCCCGGCCGATGCGCGCTCGCCCTGCCACTCGATCAGATCGGTGACCGTCCAGGTCCGGCCCGAGGTGTCCTCCCAGGTCAGGCCGGAGGCCATCGGGAAGACCTTCAGGTCGGAAAGCCCGCCGTCCTTGTAGCGCTGCAGCCGCACGCCCCGACCGCGCGACATCTCGGGGATCTGGTTCAGCGGGAACACCAGCATCTTGCGGTTCTCGCCGATGACCGCCACCCAGTCGCCGTCGACGAAGCGCACCGCCAGTGCCGCATCCGGCGGGTCGGTGACGAGCACCTGCTTGCCCTTGCGGGTGTTGGCGAGGCAATCGTCCTCCGGCACCACGAAGCCGCGGCCCTGCTTCGATGCCACCAGCAGCTTGCGCCCGGCCTGATAGGCGAAGACGGAGACGATCTCCGCCTCCTGCTCAAGGTCGATCATCAGGCGCACAGGCTCGCCATGGCCACGCCCTCCGGGGAGCTTGGAGGCATCCAGCGTGTAGAAGCGGCCGTTGGAGGCGAACACCATGACCTTCGAGGTGGTCTCCGCGAAGAAGGCGTGGCCGTGACTGTCGTCGCCCTTGAACTGAAGGTTCGAGACATCCGCGACATGGCCCTTCAGCGCGCGGATCCAGCCCTTGGCGGACACCACGACGGTGATGGGCTCGCGCTCCACCAGCGCCTCGGTGAAGGCATCCTCGTGCACGGTCGGAGCCACGGCGAAGGTGGTGCGGCGGCGGCCGATCTCGGTCTCGGGGCCGTACGTCTTGCGGGTTTCGCGGATTTCCTTGGAAATCGCCTTCCACTGGGCCGTCTCGGACGCGACGAGGCGGTTGAGCCCGTCCTGCTCCTTCGAGAGGGCGTCGTGCTCCTTGCGGATCTCCATCTCTTCCAGGCGACGCAGGGAGCGCAGCCGCATGTTGAGGATGGCTTCCGCCTGCACGTCCGTCAGCTCGAAGGTCTGCATCAGCGAGACCTTCGGCTCGTCCTCCTCGCGGATGATGCGGATCACCTCGTCGAGGTTGAGATAGGCGATGAGGTAGCCGCCCAGCACCTCCAGCCGATGCGCGATCTGGTTCAGCCGATAGCGCGAGCGGCGCAGCAGCACGTCGCGGCGATGGTCCAGCCACTCGCGCAGCGCCTCGGCCAGCGACAGCACTTTGGGGATCTGGCCCTTGACCAGCACGTTCATGTTGAGCGGGATGCGCGCCTCAAGCTCGGTGAGCTTGAATAGGCTCTCCATCAGGACTTCCGCATCCACGGTGCGGGCGCGCGGCTCCAAAACCAGACGAATGTCCTCGGCGCTCTCGTCGCGGACGTCGGCGAGCAGCGGCAGCTTCTTGTCGGTGAGCAGCTCGGCGATCTTTTCCACGAGACGGGATTTGGCGACGCCGTAGGGGATTTCGGTGACCACCACCACATAGCTGCCGCGGCCGGTCTCCTCCTTCTCCCAGCGCGCGCGGACGCGGAAGGAGCCCCGACCGGTTGCATAGGCCTCTGCAACGCCGACCTGATCCTCCACCAGCACGCCGCCGGTGGGGAAGTCCGGCCCGGGCACGAACTTCAGGAGGTCGAAGGCAAGCGCGTCCGGATGGTCGATGAGGTGGAGCGCGGCATCCAGCAGCTCAGCGGCATTGTGGGGCGGGATGGAGGTCGCCATGCCGACGGCGATGCCCTGCGACCCGTTGGCCAGAAGGTTCGGGAAGGCGGCGGGCAGCACCGCCGGCTCCTCCTCCGACCCGTCATAGGTCGGGCGGAAGTCCACCGCATCCTCGTCGATGCCGTCCAGCAGGAGGCGGGCGGTCTCGGTGAGGCGGGCTTCGGTGTATCGCATGGCTGCGGCGTTATCGCCGTCCACATTGCCGAAATTGCCCTGGCCATCCACCAGCGGATACCGCTGGGCAAAGTCCTGCGCGAGGCGCACCAGCGCGTCATAGACCGATTGGTCGCCGTGCGGATGGAACTTGCCGATGACGTCGCCGACGACGCGGGCGGACTTCTTGAAGCCCTGCCCGGGATCCAGCCGCAGCTGCCGCATGGCGTGGAGGATGCGCCGGTGGACAGGTTTCAATCCATCGCGCGCGTCGGGCAGCGCGCGGTGCATGATGGTCGAGAGGGCGTACGCGAGGTAGCGCTCTTCCAGCGCCTCCTTCAGCGTGACTTTCTCGATGTTCCCGTCGCCGGGCGGAAGTGTGCGGGTGGCCATGCCTCGCAGTACCTCGCGCGCGGGCGCGCGACAAGCCCGAGGCGGACACCGCTACGAGCGGTTCCGAAAACGGGTCCGGCGCGGTTTCGCCGCAATGCTGAATGGATCGTCAATCCCGAGGCGTCGCGCAGCGTAAAGCCGCAATAAAATACCGGAAACAGCCGCAATCTGCGGCAAAGCACGCGCTTAAAATTCCATGTCCGGAACAAACTCCCGCCCCTGCGACGTTTCAGCATCGAACTGCGAGCACTTCTCTAGTTCGCGTGGAGAGGAGATGGTCC
>JAEZMT010000088.1 GCA_023442085.1 Pseudomonadota bacterium
GGAGCCGCCTGGGCCTCCACCTGCTGGCTCGCGATGCTCTGGCTGCAGCGCAAGGGCGAGGTGGAGGGCGAGAGCAACGGGGCGGGCACCGCCCCCCGCTGACGCTCCCTCAGTCGAACAGGCTGGATACCGATTCCTCGTGCGCGGTGCGGGCGATGGCCTCGCCGATCAGCGTGGCGATGGACAGAACGCGAATGTTGCGCGCCACCCGCACAGCCTCGGTCGGCAGGATGGAATCGGTGATCACCAGTTCCTTGAGCTTGGAGGCGGTAACGCGCGCGACGGCGCCGCCCGAAAGCACGCCGTGGGTGATGTAGGCGGTGACTTCCTTGGCACCGCGGGCGAGCAGTGCATCGGCGGCGTTCACCAGCGTGCCGCCCGAATCGACGATGTCGTCGACGAGGATGCAGGAGCGGCCTTCCACATTGCCGATGACGTTCATCACCTCGCTCTCGCCGGGGCGCTCGCGGCGCTTGTCGACGATGGCGAGCTGGGCGTCGATCCGCTTGGCGAGTGCGCGGGCGCGCACCACGCCGCCCACGTCCGGCGAGACCACCATGACATTGGAGGTGTCAAACCGTTCCTTGATGTCCCGCACCATCACCGGGGCGGAATAGAGGTTGTCGGTCGGGATATCGAAGAAGCCCTGGATCTGGCCGGCGTGCAGGTCCAGCGTCATCACGCGGTCGGCGCCGGCGTGGGTGATGAGGTTGGCCACCAGCTTCGCCGAGATCGGCGTGCGCGGGCCGGGTTTGCGATCCTGCCGGGCGTAGCCGAAATAGGGGAGCACCGCCGTGATGCGCTTGGCCGATGCGCGGCGCAGCGCGTCGATGATGATCAGCAGCTCCATCAGGTGGTCGTTGGTGGGGAACGAGGTGGACTGCAGCACGAAAACGTCCTGCCCGCGCACGTTCTCCTGGATCTCGACGAAGATCTCCATGTCAGCGAAGCGGCGCACCACGGCCTTGGTCAGCGGCGTCGCGAGATACGCGGCGATGGCTTCCGCGAGCGCGCGGTTGGAATTGCCCGCGACGAGCTTCATGGGACCGTTCTCCGCTGACATTGGACGCTCCGCCCGGCACCGGGCCTGATCGAAGGGTCGGAAACAAGACTTGTTCCGGCTCTGATAGGCGGGCCGTCACAATGTTGTAAAGGGCCACGGCGCGGCAGAGTTCTGGGCCACGGCGCGTCACGCGGGGCTGTTGCCGGGAAGTCGCGCCGCCGGTCAGTTCGCGGCGTAGCTGAGCACCGGGCTCGATGCTTCAAGCGCCGCCACGGGAACGCCAGCGGGATCGGGCCGGACGGCGGGCTCGGCGGGGGCCGGCTTCTCTTCCTGCGCCACGGGCGCGGCGGCAGCTGTCGCAGCAGGCGCAGGTGCGGGCGCCGTTCCGCCGACGCCGAGGGTCTCGGCGAGGCTGGCCATGGACTTGTCGGCGATGCGGGCGAGCACCTTGTCGTCGCAGGCGGCCCAGCCGTCCGAAACCTTGCCCTTCACCCGCCCGGCCGGCTCCTCGCCGGAGAGGCGGGCCACTCGGTTCTGGTTGCGGTCGTAGACATCCCACGCATAGGCCACCGTTGCGGTACCCTTCTGGACGTGCATGGCGAGGTAGCCTTTGACCCGATAGGCGGCACCACCGGTGCGGGAGGCAACCGCCACCCGCCGGGTCTCCGCCTCGGAATTGAGCTGGCCCACCAGCTTCTCGAAGGTCGCCTGCGGCGGGCCCTCGATACTGTCGAAGGCGACCGCGCCGCCACCGCCCGCGCTGGCCATGCCCGAGCCGTCGGTCTGGCAGGCGCCGAGGGCGAGGCACAAAGTGAGCCCGGCAAGGCGCAGCGGTGAGATGAAGCGGCGTTCGGCGCGGGAGGCCTCCGCGCGTTCGGCTGCTGCGTCCACGACCCCTGCCTCTGATGCCCGCATGACGGTTCCCGGCGTTGAGCTTGTCGCCCAATGGGGTAGCGGGAAATGGCGGTCGGGTCCAGAAAAACGGTTAAGGTGCGGTTAACGGTTGCAGGAATTTGCGCGAGGCCAAGGCCGGGCGCACGGCGTGGTTGATGCCCCGTTAAGGGCGCCTCCACCTTAATCCAGCGACTGGAGAAGGCCGAGCAGGCGCACTGAGCCCTCCGGCCACGGCCCATAGCCCGCCTCGGCATTGATGTGCCCGGCGTCTCCCGCATCGACGATGGCCGCGCCCCAGTCGAGCGCGAAGCCTTCGGCCCGCCGGTAGTCGCAATAGGGATCGGTCCGGCTGGCCACCAGCACGGAGGGGAAGGGGAGGGGCGCAGTCGGCACAGGCGCGAAGCCGGAGATCGCGGGGGCAATATCCGTCCGATCAAGGTCGGGCGGGGCCACGAGGAAGGCAGCCCGCACCTTGCCGGCCGGCAGCAGAGGCACGGCATGGACCAGCGTCGGCACGCCGAGGGAATGGGCAATCACCACCACCGGCTTCTCGGCCGCCGCCACCGCCTCGGCGAGACGCTGCGGCCATTCGGTGGGATCGGGCCGGTCCCAGTCGGCCTGCATCACGCGCCGTGCGGCGGAGAGGCTGCGCTCCCACCGGCTCTGCCAATGGTCGGGACCGGAGCCCTGCCAGCCGGGGACGATGAGCAGAACGGCGTCGGAGGATTTCATCGGCATGTCCGAAACGTCAGGCGAGGGTGATCGCGGCCATCAGCCGGCCGTAGTCCGGTTCCTTGCGGTGGGTGGTGCGGCGATAGGAGAAAAATCGCTCCTCGTCGGTATAGGTGTCGAGACCGAGGTCCTCCACCTGCCCCACGCCCGCCTGCTCCAGCCTGAGACGGATGAAGCCCGGCAGGTCGAACAGGGAATGATGCGCCCGGTCGGCAGGCGCGAAGAAGCGGGCGAAGCCCTTGTCCTCGGCGAGGAAGCGCCCCACGAAGTCCTCGCCCACCTCGTAGCTCGGCTGGCGGATGAGCGGGCCTATGACGGCGCGGATGTCGACGCGGCGGGCGCCGAGCTCCTCCATGCGGGCGACGGTCGCGGCCACGATGCCCCCCACGGCTCCTTTCCAGCCGGAATGGGCGGCCGCCACCACCCGGGCGCCGGGATCGGCGAACAGGATGGGCCCGCAATCGGCGATGCAGACGGCGGCGGCGATGCCGGGCGTCGCGGTCACCACCGCATCGGCCTTTGGGGCCGTCTCGCGGGTCCAAGGTTCGGTCGCCACCACGGCATCCGCGGAATGCACCTGCCAGCAGGCGAGGAAATGGGAGGGTGCGACGCCCAGCGTGTCGGCCATGCGCGCCCGGTTCTCCGCCACGGCGGCGGGATCGTCATTGGAACCGGTGCCGCCGTTGAGGCTGGCATAGATGCCTTGCGAGACCCCACCGCGCCGGGTGAAGAAGGCATGGCGGATGCCGGGCAGGGCGCTGAGCAGTGGCGCCTCGATATTCATCTCGTGAACTCCTCGGAGGGGTCGAACGCGGGCGGCGGTCCAAGTTGAGGATGGGCGAGCGCGAGCACCTTGAACAGCCGCCCCATCTCGCCATCCCCGGTTCCCGCGAGGCGGCGCGCCGCCGTGGCGATGGCATCGGCTGCGTCCGGCTCCGCGTCGCGCATCAGGCGCTCGGCGCGGGCGGCAAGGCCGAGGCGGGCGAGGAAAGCGCCCTGCTCCAGCGGTCCGAACGCCGCCAGCCCGGCTTCCCGCCCCAGCGAGGCGAGGCGGGCGAAATCCACATGGGCGGTGAGATCGGCCGCGCCGGGCTCGGCGAGGGGATCGGCGAAGCAATGTGCCTTCAGCGCCTGCAACGTGTCGCCATGGCCGCCGGCATGGCCGTAATCGATGGCGAGCGCGATGCCTCCCTCCGCCGCGAGGCGGGCGGACAGGGCGCGGGCGGGTCCGCTCTCCATTACTTCCAGCACGGCGCCGGGGGCGGGAGGCGGCAGGTGCGCGGCAAGGGCAGGGGCCGCGCGGGAGGGGGCGGGGTCGAGCCCGAAGGCGAGCCGGCCGTCGGGGCCGAGCCCCACCCTTCGCTCGTGCCAGCCGGTCACGGTCCACACATATTGGTCCACCGGCAGGGCATCGAAAAACTCGTTGGCGAGCACGATGGACGGTCCGGCGGGCACGTCTTCGATGCGCAGATGCCAGGAAACGGGATCCGAAACGCGATCCGAAACGCGATCCTCATGCGCCGCTAAGGTCCGCGCCTGTACCTGACGAAGCACCGGGCTCGTCTCCACCAGATGGATGCGCGCCGCCGCGCCGAATGCCGGAACCAGCCGCGCCGCGCGCAGGGCGTCGGCCATGAGGGTGCCCCGCCCGGGGCCCAGCTCCACCAGCCGGACCGGGTCAGGCATGCCCATCTGCTGCCAGGCGGCGACCGCCCACAGGCCGATCAGCTCACCGAACATCTGGCTGATCTCGGGCGCGGTGGTGAAGTCGCCCCGCGCGCCGAGCGGGTCGCGCGTAATATAATAGCCATGCCGGGGATGGCCGAGGCAGAGCGCCATGTAGCGGCTGACCGGCATGGGACCTTCGGCCGCGATCAGCAGCCGGATTTCCTCGGCAAGCGGCGTCGTCACGGCGCCGGCTTGCGCTTGAGCGCGTAGATAAGAAGCCCGAGCCCGGCCAGCACCAGCGGCACGGACAGCCACATGCCCATGGTTGTGCCGAAGGCGAGATAGCCGAGCTGCACGTCCGGCTCGCGGAAGAATTCGCCGATGATACGGCCGATGCCGTAGCCCATGCCGAAGATGCCGGCGGCGACGCCGGGGCGCTTCAGCTCGCCGCTGCGCACCACGAGCAGCATGATAAGGAAGAGGATGATGCCTTCGAGCCCCGCCTCGTAGAGCTGGCTCGGATGGCGCGGAAGTGGCCCGCCATGGGGGAACACGATGGCCCAGGGCACATCCGCCGGCCGCCCCCACAATTCGCCATTGATGAAATTGGCGAGGCGCCCGAAGAACAGCCCGATGGGCGCCACCACGGCGGCAACGTCCAGCATCGAGAACACGGGGATGCGACGGGAGCGGGCGAACAGAACGAGGGCGAGGAGCGTTCCCGCGAGCCCGCCGTGGAACGACATGCCACCCTTCCACACGGCGAAGATGTCCGCCGGGTTCTGGGCGAAGTAAGCGGGATTGTAGAACAGCACATAGCCCAGCCGGCCGCCGAGAATCACGCCCAGCGTCGCCCAGAACAGAGCGTCGTCGAGGTCCTGCGGTGTCATGGGCGATGTGCCGCCCCACAGCGCAGGCCGTGACACCAGCCGTCGCGCCAGCAGCCAACCGATGACGAGACCGGCGATATAGGCGAGCGCGTACCAGCGGATGGCCAGTGGGCCGACCTGGATCAGAACCGGATCAATGGCGGGGAAGGGCAAAGCGAGTGTGGGCATCGTTTCCCCGTATAACAGCACCGGTGCCGCCGATGCGGGGTCATCTGCCGCGACCCGCCACGGCGCGTCAAGCCGGCCCTATCGGCCAGGTCTCAGGTGCCACAATTCCCCTTGGGTCAGATGGTAGTTGAAGGCGGCAACGGAGGACGCGCCATGGAAGCACAGACGGAGCGGGAGCCGGCCCGGGAGGACGTGTGGCTCAGGCGGCTTGCCGGCGACTGGAGCGTGGAGGCCCCGGCGCCGGACGGCGAGGGCACCATCAAGGGCCGCGAGACGGCCCGCCTGTTCGGCAATTGGGTGGTGCTGGAAGGCGCGTCCCAGATGCCCGATGCCAGCGTGCATTCGAGCCTCATGACGCTCGGCTTCGATCCCGCCCGCGGCAAGGTGGTGGGAAGCTGGGTGGGCTCCATGATGAGCCATCTGTGGGTGTATGAGGGCGGGCTTGATGCGGCGGGGGATACTCTGACCCTCGCGACCCACGGCCCCGTCATGGATGGCAGCGGCGGTACAGCCGACTATGAGGACATCATCACCTTCGAAGGCGAGGACATGCGCCTCCTCACCTCGCGCCAGCGCCAGCCGGACGGAACATGGCGCGATCTGTTCTGCGTCCGCTATACCCGCGAGGGCTGACCAGCGAGGACGCGGCTGTGCGGTGTTGCGCTGCACTCTTGCATCGCGCCACCTCTCTCGCCATGTTCGCGAGACGGGTTCACCCGACCGATTTTCCCCGCGCATGACGCGGCTGCTGGCCCCAGGAGGCTTTCATGACCCAGACCACCGGCCGCCTTTTCGACGAGATGGCGCGTCTCGTGAACGATGCCGCCGGCGTGGCCCAGGGCGTGCGCCGCGAAGCGGAGACGGTCATGCGCGCGCAGATGGAGCGCTTCCTGCGCGACATGGACCTGGTGAAGCGCGAAGAGTTCGAGGCGGTGAAGGACATGGCGGCCGAGGCCCGGATGGAAAACGAGCGGCTCGCCGCCCGCATCGCCGTGCTGGAGGCGAACATGCGCATCCACACCCACCCGACCGCTTCCGGCCCAACCGGCCCTGAAACCGAAGTGCCCGGCCCGGCCTAAGGTATTCAGTAGCCAAATACAGCGCCGCATCCGGCTCCCTGCGACAAAAGGGCACTGAGCGGGCTGCATACCCACAATCTGTCGTAGCGGGGTAAACTTTACCCGCGATATACTGATTTTCGTGGCGATTCGGAGCCGGTTCGTCGTAGCGCTCGAATACGACGGGGCGCAGCCTCGCCAGGATGCTCTCTTGAAGGACACGCTCTTTCGGGACATGTCCTGACGGCGAGCCTCCGAACGGCACGCCGCATGCGCATGCCCTGGCTCCTGTCTGCCCGTGGCCTGTCACACGGAGTGCCGCTTTCGACCCTCTCCGCGTTCCTCAAACCGCGAGGTCGAGGCCATGTCCCTCATCGACATCGAAGCCGATGCGCCGGCGAACCCCGTTGATCTCGTGGAGCAGCTCGCTGCCCTGCGCGACTGGTCGTTCGAGCGCTCCGACGAGGACGAGATTACCCTCTCGCTCGCCAGCCGCTGGACGGACTGCCATGTCTCGTTCCAGTGGATGGACGAGCTGGAAGCGCTGCATGTGGCCTGCGCCTTCGACTTCAAGGTGCCGGAGGCGCGCCGTCCCGAGGTGCTGAAGCTCCTCGCCCTCGTGAACGAGCAGATGTGGCTGGGCCATTTCGACATGTGGTCGCAGGAAGGCGTCATCATGTTCCGCCATGCGCTGGTGCTGGCGGGCGGTGCCACCGCCTCGGACCGGCAGTGCGAGGCCATCCTCGATGCCGCCCTCGACGCGGTCGAGCGCTACTATCCCGCCTTCCAGTTCGTGGTGTGGGCCGGCAAGACTGCCCGCGAGGCCATGGACACCGCCATGTTCGAGACGGTCGGCGAGGCCTGAGCCCTGCCATTGGGCCGGCCCCGGCCGGTCCGTCGTCTTCGTGCCGACAACGAGATCCCCGATGCCGATGTGGCGCGGGGCGTGCGCCTCCTCTATGTGAGTCCTCTGCGAGACCTGCGGGTGCGGACGTGCGCGCGGGGCGGTGCGGTTCAAGAGGCGGTCATGAGCGAGAGCGTGCTGAATTCCCTGTCTGGTCCGGTGGTGCTGCTCGGCTGCGGCAAAATGGGCTCGGCCATGCTGGAGGGCTGGCTCAAGCTTGGCCTGCCGGCAGACAAGGCCGTCGTGCTCGATCCAAACCTGCCCGCCGAAGCGGCAGCGGCGTTCGCGGCCAAGGGTGTTTCGGTCAATCCCGCCAAGGACGCGATCGCCGCCCCCTCCGTTCTGCTGCTTGCCGTGAAGCCTCAGGTGGCTCCGGACGCGCTGCCTGCGGTCGCCACGCTGGTGAAGGCGGAGACGCTTGTGGTGTCGGTGATGGCTGGCCGGACCATCGCTTTCATGGGCGACATCTTCGGCGCGGATGCCGCGATCGTGCGCTCCATTCCCAATACGCCGGCCGCCATCGGTCGCGGCGTGAGCGTCGCCGTGGCCTCGCCGGCCGTGACGCCGGCGCAGCGGGATCTGACCGCCGCGCTGCTCGGGGCCATCGGCATCGTCGAATGGATCGAGGACGAGGCGCTGATGGACGCGGCGACCGCCGTCTCCGGCTCCGGCCCAGCTTATGCCTTCCTCCTCGCCGAGGTGATGGCGCAGGCCGGCGCGGCCGCCGGCCTCCCGGCGGACCTCTCCGCCCGCATCGCCCGGGCGACCGTGGCCGGGGCGGGGGCATTGATGGATCAGTCCGATCTTCCCGCCGCCACCCTTCGCCAGAATGTGACCTCGCCGGGCGGCACTACGGCGGCGGCGCTGGCCGTTCTCATGGATGAGGGCCGCGGCTTTCCGCTATTGATGGTGGAGGCGGTCGCCGCCGCCACACGGCGCGGCAAGGAACTCGCCGGCTGATGAGGACGTAGGCTTTAAAGAGGAGACGGGCGATGACTGCGGAGACCACGCGCGAGGCCTGCCTGCGCAGCTTCCTCGCCCTCCTGGCCGAAAAGCCGTTTCGGGCCATCTCCCTGTCCGAGGTGGCCGAGCAGTGCGGCGTGCCGCTGGCGCAGATGCGCGCCTCCTTTGCCTCCACCGACGACCTCCTCGCCGCCTTCTTCCGCGCCACCGACCGGCAGGTGCTGGCCGAAGGTGGCCCGGACAGCGACGATCTGGCGGAGGAAGGCCCACGCGAGCGCCTGTTCGAGGTACTGATGCGGCGCCTTGATGCGCTGGAGCCCCACCGGGAGGCGGTGCGCGGCCTCACCCGCTCCGCCCGCCGCGACCCGGCGCTCGCGCTCACGCTGCTGCGTCTCTCGGAAGGCTCGCAGCGGTGGATGCTGGCGGCGGCTGGCCTCGATTGCGCCGGGCTGTCCGGCAGCGTCAGGGCCAAGGGGCTGTCTGTTCTGTTCGCCCGCGTGCTCGACACATGGCTGAAGGACGAGGATCCCGGCCTCGCGCCCACCATGGCCGCTCTGGATCGCGAGCTGGAGCAGGGCGGCAAGCTGCTCGGGATGCTGGATGATCTCGCTTACATCGCCATGCCCTGGCGCAAGCGCCGCGCCTCGGCCCAAAGCGCTGACGTGCCGGCGGAAGAGACGGTGCCCGCCGCCTGAGGCCAGCTCATCGGCTTGCTCCCGCGCCGCCGGCCTGCCATGGGTCCACCATGACCGTCCCCCGCGAAGAGCCCATCGCCCTTTACATCGACGCCGATGCCTGCCCGGTGAAGGAGGAGGCGTACAAGGTCGCCTTCCGTCACCACATCCGCGTGCTGGTCGTCGCCAACGCGCCGCTGATGGTGCCGCGCCATCCGCTGGTGGAGCGGGTCAACGTGCCCGCCGGCCCGGATGTGGCGGATGACTTCATCGCCGCCCGCGTCTCGCGCGGTGACGTGGTGGTGACCGCCGATGTGCCCCTCGCCTCCCGCTGTGTCGCGGCCGGCGCGGCCGTGATCGCGCCGGACGGCCGGCCCTTCACTGCCAATTCCATCGGCATGCAGCTTGCCACCCGCAATTTGATGGAAGAGCTGCGCTCGGCCGGCGCCGTCACCGGCGGGCCGAAGCCGTTCTCGCCGCGTGCTCGCTCTGAATTCCTCTCGGCCCTCGATCTGGCGATCGTGCGGCTGAAGCGCGCCGGCTTTCGCCCCGCGCCGCCCGTGGCCGGGTAGGGTCAGAAGCACTCCTCCTCAAGCCGCTTCAGGTCGGCGAGCGCAGCCTCGTCCTCATGCTCCTCGAACAGCTCGACCATGTAATAGACGTGGGAGTGGAGCAGCAGGAGCTTGTCGCAGATCGTGGCACCGCCCGCCTCGGCAGCGGCGAGCCGGGCCTTGAAACGGTCCCAGAAGGCATTGCCGTGGGCGGGGTCGTCGATATAGCGGGACAGGTGCTGAAGCACCGTCTTCATGTTTCCCTCGAAATCGATGCCCTGAAAGGTCAGGTAGCGGTCCGGCGTTTCGACCGCGAAGGGCAGAGGGGGGAAGCCGGCGGCAGCTTGCGTCATCTCGGGGTCTCCAACGGCGCGTGTGGCGTGTCGGATGAACCATGGGCCGGGCGGGGAGCCGGCTTCAAAGCCGAAGGCGCGATCCACGCGCGTCCTGCACCAGCTGCATCAGGGCTGCACGAACGGCAGTCGGGCGCCGGGCCTCAGACGGCGAGGCGCCGGCGGATGTCCTCCACCTTGCTCCGGCTCACCGGCACGCGGGTCTCGCGGGCATCGGCCATCACGAGGTGCCAGCCGCCATCCTCGCGGGCGGCGGCGCGGACGTGTCGCATGTTGACGAGGAAGCGCCGATGGACGCGCACGAACTGCACCGGATCAAGCCGGCGCTCCAGATCGGCGAGCGGCCGCGGGCAGAAGGCGGAGAAGGTGGCGGTGCGGGCCTCCGCGTAATGGCCCTGCGCCACCAGAAAGGCGACTTCGGTAACGTCGATGAGGCTGATGATGTCGCCCTTGCCCCGCACCAGCGGCAGTTTCATGAGGGGACACAGCGCCGCCGCGGCCTCGGTGCCCGCAACCGCCAGCCCGTCCACCTCCACATCCGCACCGCCGCTGCGGCCCATCACTGGCGCCTCCGCCAAGGCGTGGATCATCATCACGAAACCATCGGGCGGGCTCTCTGGTGTCGTTTCGAGCCGGCTGACCTTGGCGATCAGCGTGCCCATGGCGGTGGTAACCACCAGCGAGGCGGTGCCATCTTCGGACGTGCGGGCGCGATCGAGGAGGAAAGCTACCTTGTCCCGCGCCTCTCCCGGATGGAGGGAGAGGATATCCACACCCGCGAGGCGCTGGCCCGGCGGCGCCAGCAGCCGCATCGCCACCGGATTGACGGAGCGGATGCGCAGCTCTGCATCGAGCAGCACCACCCCCACCGGCGTGCGCTGGAGGCGGTATTCGAATGACTGCGCGGCGGCGAGAGCCGACTTTTCCGGGGATGTGACGGCCATAACTCCCGATCTGGCTTCCGTGCCCGATGCACCGTGGGGCGCCGGTATCCTACGCCGGACGACCGCGAAGCCAAGGCTGAGCCGCCTCAAAAACGCCCGTTTGCCACGAAGAGGCCGCATGGATACTTTACGCGCCCTCATCCCGGCGCGGCGTCGCCGGCACGGTCCTGCCTCGGCGGGCCATCCCCAAGTCCTGAATCCCGAAGCTCTCAACTCATGACCGACATTTTCCACGAGATCGAGGAAGACCTCCGGCGCGATCGTCTGCGCAAGATCTGGGACCGTTTCGGCGGCGTGATCATCGCCGCCTGCGTGCTGGTGATCCTGGCCGCCGCGGGATGGAGCGGATACCAGTATTGGCGTCACCAGCAGGCGGTGAAGGCCAGCGAGGCCTATGAGAGCGCCGTCGCTTTGTTCGATGCCGGCAAGATGCAGGAGGCCGAGGCCGCCTTCGACGCCATCGCCAAGAGCGGCCCGTCCGGCTACCGGACCCTCGCCCTCTTCCGCGCGGCCGCCGCCACCACGGCGCGCGACAAGGCGGCCGGCATCGCCGCCTTCGATGCCATCGCCGCGAACAATTCCGTGCCGCCCCTCGCCCGTGATCTCGCTCTGGTGCGAGCGGCCCTGCTGGTGGTCGATACGGCGGGTCTGCCCGAGGTGAAGCAACGCATCGGCGGCATCGCCAACGGCACCGGCCCGCTGCGCCACTCCGCGCGGGAGACGCTGGCGCTGGCCGAGCTGAAGGCCGGCGATCTCGCGGCCGCCAACAAGACGGCCACCGACATCACCAACGACAGCGAAACCCCGCCCGGCGTGCGCTCGCGGGCCGAGCTTATCCGCCGGCTCACCGCCTCGGCCACCGCCCCGGCGGGCGAGGCGCCCGCCGGCACCGCGCCGACCCAGTGAACTCCGAGAGGATCCGCATGACCGCGACGCGCATGAGGAGGACAAGCTTGATGATGGCACGCCCTGTCACCCGCAGCCTGCGCCTCGCGCTCGCGCTCGGCCTCGCCTTTACGGCGGCCGGTTGCGAGACGCTGGAAAATCTGAATCCGTTCGACCAGAAGAAGCCGCCGGTGCCGGGCACCCGCACTCCCGTGTTCCCGAACGGCGTGCCGGGCGTCGACTATTCGACCGGCCTCGGCCAGCCGAGCAACGCCAACGCCCCCATCGAAAACCTGCCGGCCACGCCCCCGCGCGGCCAGCCGCAGCAATAATTCCTCAGACCTGAAGCCGACCGCCGGCCGCGAGCCCATTTCATGACCTTTTCCCTGGCCATCGTCGGGCGCCCGAACGTCGGCAAGTCCACGCTGTTCAACCGCCTGGTGGGCAAGAAGCTCGCGCTGGTGGACGACCGCCCCGGCGTCACCCGCGACCGGCGCGAGGGTGAGGGACGCCTCGGCGACCTCACCTTCCGCATCGTCGACACGGCCGGCCTCGAGGAGGCGACCCCCTCGAGCCTGGAAGGGCGCATGCGCGCCCAGACTGAGGCGGCGATCGGCGATTGCGACGCCATCCTGTTCATGATCGACGCCCGCATCGGCCTCACCCCCACCGATCGCGCCTTCGCCGACCTCGTGCGCAAGTCCGGCAAGCCGGTGATCCTCCTCGCCAACAAGAGCGAGGGCCGTGGCGGCGAGGCGGGCACGCTCGAATCCTTCGGCCTTGGCCTCGGTGATCCCGTGCCGCTCTCGGCGGAACATGGCGAGGGCCTCTCCGACCTGTACGACGCCATCTGCGATGCCCTGCCGGAGCAGACGCGGCTCGAAGAGGAAGATGAAGAGGACGAGGACGCCGCCGAGGAGGCTCCCGTCGAGGGCGAGGCCGCGCCCGAGAAGCCGCGCCGGCCCATCAAGGTGGCGGTGCTCGGCCGGCCCAATGCCGGCAAGTCCACTCTCATCAACAAGCTCCTGGGCGAAGATCGCCTCCTGACCGGCCCGGAAGCCGGCATCACACGCGATTCGATCTCCGTGAATGTCACCTATGCCGGCATCCCGCTGGAGGTGTTCGACACCGCCGGGCTGCGTAAGCGCTCGCGCATCGACGACAAGCTGGAGAAGCTTTCCGCCGCCGACGCGCTGCGCGCCATGAAGTTCGCCGAGGTGGTGGTGATCCTCATCGATGCCACCCGCCCGTTCGAGGAGCAGGACCTGCGCATCGCCGACCTGGTAGCGCGCGAAGGTCGGGCGCTGGTCATCGGCTATAACAAGGCGGACCTCGTGGCTCGCGGGGGTCTCGCCACCCGTCTGCGCGAGGAGATCGACCACCTCCTGCCGCAGGTGAAGGGCGTGCCCATCGTGCCGGTCTCCGGCCTCATGGGCCATGGGCTCGACAAGCTCGTCGCGGCCATCGCGGCCGCCCACAAGGTCTGGAATAAGCGCGTCGCCACCAACCCCCTCAACCGCTTCCTCCAGCAGGTGACGGAAAACCATCCGCCGCCGGCGGTGTCCGGCCGGCGCATCAAGCTGCGGTACATGACCCAGCCCAAGGCGCGCCCGCCGTCCTTCGTGCTGTTCTGCTCGCGTACCGATGCCGTGCCGGAAAGCTACATCCGCTATCTGGTGAACGGTATCCGCGAGACCTTCGACCTGCCCGGCGTGCCGATCCGGCTGACGCTGCGCGAGAAGGACAACCCTTACGCGGAGTGAGTGGGCGTCTTTCCGAACAATGTTGAAGCCGGCTAAACTCCGCGTGCGACGGCGGTGAGCCGGCTAGACATCGTGACCCATCCTCACCCCTTCAGAAAAGTAGCCTGGTCGAAGACCTCGCCAAACTGAGTGCCCACGCAATCCGGCTCCGGGTGCATCACGGGAACCGGTCCGACCGCCGCATCGAAGATGTCCGGCCGGTAGACTCCCATGGCTTCGCGCGCGGCATCCGCGGCGAACTCGCCCTGACCGGCGGCGACGATCTGGGCATACATCCACAGGGCATGGTCCGGCGATGGCCGGTTGGCGCCGTCGCGGTTCAGGATCAGATAGTCGGGATGCGATCTCAGCGCGCCGCCCGGCGCAGTGTGTAGCCGCCCGTCCAGCGTGCGGCGCAGGATGTCGGCAGGCAGGTTGAGGTGTCGCGGCTCGCCGAGCAGCTTGGCGAGATCCTCGTGATTGGCCGGGTCTTCGCACCAGCGGGCCGCGGCATAGAGCGCACGCACGAGGCGGTGCAGCACCTCCGGCTCGGCATTGGCGAAGCGGGCGTGGACGCCGAGCACCTTCTCCGGCACCCAGCCGAACAGCTCCGCGCCCAGCACCGCGATGCGCCCCACGTCGGCATCAACCGCCACCGAATTCCAGGGTGACCCCACAGAGAAACCGTGGATCAGACCGCCGCGCAGGCTCTCAGCCATGAAGGGCGGTGGCACCACCACAAGGCGCACGTCGCGGTCCGGGTCGACGCCGCCGGCCTTCAGGAAATGGCGGATGAGATAGGTGTGGGTGGAGAAGGAATAGACCGCGGCGAACACCAGCGGGTCGCGGCCCTCCGCCTTCCGCTGCCGCACCACCTTGCCCAGCGCCAGCGCCGCGCCGGGGGCGGTGGAGAGATCCTCGCCCACCTCGCCCATGGCCGCATAGACATGCTTGTCGATGGTGATGGCGCTGCCGTTGAGGTTGAGCGCGAACGGCACCACCAGCGGCACCCGCACATGGCCGAGGCCGAGGGAGGAGGCGATGGCGAGCGGCCCCAGCATGTGGGCGCCATCCAGAAGCCCGATGTTCACCTTGTCGCGGATGTTGGCCCAGGAGACCTCCTTGTGCAGGTCGATCTCGATGCCCTCGGCCATGGCGAAGCCGCGCTCCGCCGCGGCGATCAGCACGGCGGCGTCGGTCAGGGGAATGAAGCCGATGGCGAGGCGTCTCATCGCAGAAGCTCCGCGGCGGTTATGATGGACTGGGCGATGTCGACGATGCGCTTCTTCTCGTTCATGGCGGTGCGGCGCAGGAGGTGGTAGGCGGCTTCCTCGTCGATGCCCTTCATCTTCATGAGGATCATCTTGGCGCGGTCGATGGCCTTGCGCTCCTCCAGCTGGGTCTTTGCCTCCTCCAGTTCGGTCTTCAGCCGGGCGAAGGCGCGGAAGCGGGAGATGGTGGTCTCGAGGATCGGCTTCACCCGCTCCTTCCTCAGCCCGTCCACCACATAGGAGGCGACGCCGGCCTCGATTGCGTCTTCAATGGTCTTCGAATCGGTCTGGTCCACGAACATGGCCACCGGACGCTTCACCTCGCGGCTCACCTGGAACATCTGCTCGATGGTGTCGCGGGAGGGGTCTTCGAGGTCGATCAGGATCACGTCCGGATCGATGGCGTAGATGCGCTCCAGCAGGTTGTTGCGGCCGGTGATGCGCAGCACGGTCTCGAAGCCCGCCTCCTTGAGGCCCTCCTCCAGGATGGCGGCGCGGACGTCGCTCTCGTCCACGATCACGATCCTGAGGGTGAGGTCGTTGGCCATGGGCATCCGGGCTGGGGCTGTCCGCTGGGGCTGGCGGACTCCTGCGATACCTCACCTTCCGGAGCCCGTGCGGTCAAGTCTTCCTGCATGCCAGGGCGGGTGCGGCCGCAATGGACCTCGCGCCGAAGTCCTTCTAGAAGGCCCGAAGCGAATGGGCGGACCCGCGACGGCAGCGCCCATCCGCGCCAATTCGTCACCGTCCCTGCACCACTATGGGCATCCAAAGGCGTCCATGCGCGACCTTGCCGATTACGCTCCCGCCGAATGGCTCGCGCTGACCCCGCTCGCCCACCGGCTGCGCCGCGCCCGCAATGTGGTGGTGGACCGCATCTACGCCCGCCGCCGGACGCCGGAGCAGGCGGATGTTGTGGCGCGGATCGCCGCCGAAAGGGCGCCTGTGGTCACCTTCACCGTGGCCTTCAACCTGCCGCAGGCAATGGATTTCTTGGCTGACGCCATGGCGCGGTTCCTGCCGGGGACGCCGCTGGTGGTCTGCGACAATTCCACGGACCCGGCGGCCCGCGCGGCCATCGCGGCACTGTGCGACCAGCGTGGGCTTATCTATTGCCCCTTGCCGCCGACGCCCTATCGCGGCGCGCGCAATGGCTCGCGCTCCCATGGCGTGGCCCTGAACTGGATCTACGCCAACCTCATTCGGCCCGCCGCGCCGCGCGCCTTTGCGCTGCTGGACCACGACCTGATCCCGCTGGAGCCGACCGACCTCGCCGCGCGGCTCGCAGGCCAGCCCTGCTACGGCATGGTGCGGCACGGGGAGGGCAACGGCGCCTGGTACCTGTGGCCGGGCTATTGCGTGTTCGATTTCGCTGCGGTGAAGGCCCTCCCGCTCGATTTCGGCACCGACACGCCGCTCACCCTCGACACCGGCGGGCAGAATTGGGGGGTGCTCTACCGCCGGCTCGACCTCGCGGCGCTCCGCACGTCCAGCCGGCGGCGGGTGCATCTCGCCGATCCCGAAACCGGCGAGATGGAACCCTTCCTACTGGCGGACGGCTGGCTGCATGTTGGGGGCGCCGGCCATCGCGGCGGCGGCGCGGGTGCGCTTGAGCGGGTGCGGCAGGCCTATGAGGCCGATCCCGTGGGGCTGATCGCGCGCCTTCGGGCGAGCCCGGAACGGCTCAGCCCATAAAAAAGCGCCGCCGGCTGGGCCGACGGCGCGTTTCACTCACAAGAAGGTCCGCGCCTCACTCGGCGGCGGCAGGAGCCTTGGCGCCCTTGGCCTTCTTGCCCTTTGCATCGGCCGTGCGGTCCTGACGCTCGGCGATACGGGCGGACTTGCCGCGACGGTCGCGCAGGTAATACAGCTTGGCGCGACGCACCTTGCCGCGACGGACCACCTTGATGGAGTCGATCAGCGGCGAATAGACCGGGAACACGCGCTCCACGCCTTCGCCGTAGGAAATCTTGCGGACGGTGAAGCTCTCGTTCAGGCCACCGCCGGAACGGGCGATCACCACGCCCTCGTAGGCCTGCACACGGGTGCGCTCGCCTTCGACCACCTTCACGTTCACAGTCACGGTATCGCCGGGCTGGAACTCGGGAATGGCCCGCTTCTCGGCGAGCTTCGTCGCCTGTTCGGCTTCGAGCGTCTGGATAATGTTCATTGTCGCCAACCTCTTGGTGCCGCTTCGGAGCATGTCGCCCCGGCGCCACGTCGTGTCGTTTTAAGTTAAGGGACGCGGCTCCATACAGGAGAAAAGGGGCGCTGTCATTCCCTTTCCGTCTTGGATCCGTCACGTGGGGCGACAAGAAGGTCCGGCCGCCGCGCGCGCGTGACGGCCTCCGCCTCGGCCTGTCGCCAGCGGGCGATGCGGGCGTGGTCGCCGGAGGTGAGCACCTCGGGGATGCCCTCGCCCTCGAACAGTTGCGGCCTTGTATATTGCGGATATTCGAGCAGGCCGTGGGAGAAGCTCTCGTCGGTGCCGCTCTCGGCCTTGCCCATGACGCCGGGAATGAGCCGCACGCAGGCATCGAGCAGCAACAGCGCCGCCGCCTCGCCGCCGGAGAGCACCACGTCGCCCACGCACACCTCCTCAAGGCCCCGCCCCGCGACGATGCGCTCGTCCACCCCCTCGAATCGCCCGCAGAGGATGACCGCACCGGGCCCGGCAGCCAGTTCCCGCACGCGGGCCTGCGTGAGCGGCCGGCCGCGGGGGGTCATCAGCAGGCGGGGGCGGGGATCGTCGGGCGGGGAGACGGCGTCGATGGCGCGGGCGAGCACGTCGGCTCGCATCACCATGCCCGGCCCGCCGCCGGCCGGCGTGTCATCCACCGAGCGATGGCGGTCGAGGGCGTAGTCGCGGATCTGCACCGCCTCCAATCCCCACAGCCCGTTCGCCAGCGCGCGGCCGGCGAGCGCATGGCCAAGGGGGCCGGGGAACATCTCCGGATAGAGGGTGAGGACGCTGGCTCGGAAGGTCATGGGGAGAGATGGGCGCGGGGCAGGACGGGAGTCAAATGGCCTCAGCCCTCCTTGTCCTCGCCGGTCTCCGGCTCCGCATCGCGGCGCTCGACGAAGGCTTCGGCGATGACCACCCGGGCGCCCTTCAAATCCACCACCGGCACGGCATCGCGGGTGAAGGGCACCATCAGCGTCTTCGCCCGGATGCCAGGGAGGGCAGGGGCATATTCAAGGATGTCGCCGGCGCCGAAATCGTGCAGGGCGGTGACAGTGCCGATGCGCGCGCCGGCCTCGTCCTCCACGGCAAGGCCGATCAGGTCTGCATGGTAGAAGGTGTCCTCGTCCTCGGGCGCGGGCAGGGCTTCGCGGGGGACATAGAGGTCCAAATTGGTCAGCGCCTCGGCGGCCGTGCGGTCGGCGACGTTGGCGAGGCGGGCGACGAAATGATCCTTGGCCGCGCGCAGCGCCGTGATGCGATAGCGGGTGCGGCCGGTGGCATCGGTGAGCGGGTCGTAGTCGAGGATCGCGGCCGGATCCTCGGTGAAGACGAACAGCCGCACCTCGCCCTTCACGCCATGAGGGGCGCCGATGCGGGCGACGAGGACGCGGTCGTTCATCTCAACTCCGGTGCTGGGCGCCTTCAAGGGGGCGCGGCGGCGGCTCTAGACCTTATGTCCGTCTTTGCCAAGCGGAAGGCCGCGCCCTTCCCTGCCGCGCGGCGCTTTCGCGCTGCCTTGCGGCCCATCGGATGCTTGCCCGGCGGCGGCGGCTGATGCAACTTGCGCCCCCATGTCGAGCCATGCCCCCCAACCCATCCTTCTCGATGCCGTCCGCCTCTCCGGGCTTCTGGACCGCATCGCCGCCCGCATTGGTGCGTCCTACGTGCGCACCGACGCCCACGACCTCGCCCCCCATCTGGTGGAGGGGCGGGGCCTCTACCAGGGTACGACCCCGGCGCTGGTCGAGCCAGCCAATACCGAGGAAGTGGCCTTCCTGGTCGCCGCCTGCGCCGAGGCCGGGGTGCCGGTGGTGCCGCAGGGCGGCAATACCGGCCTTGTGGGCGGTCAGGTGCCGTTCGGCGCGCTGCTGCTCTCGCTGCGCCGGCTGAACCGCATCCGCGACCTCGATCCGGTGGACCTCACCGTCATCGCCGAGGCCGGCTGCACGCTGCATCAGGTGCAGCAGGCGGCGGAGGCGGCGGGCTGCCTGTTCCCGCTCTCCATCGGTTCGGAAGGCTCCTGCCAGATCGGCGGCAATCTCTCCACCAACGCCGGCGGCACCGCCGTGCTGCGCTATGGCAACATGCGCGAACTCGCCTTCGGACTCGAGGTGGTGCTGCCGGACGGCCGGATCTGGAACGGCCTGTCGCGCCTGCGCAAGGACAATACCGGCTACGCGCTGAAGGACCTCTTCATCGGCGCGGAGGGCACGCTCGGCATCATCACCGCCGCCGTGCTGCGCCTGTTCCCGGCGCCCCGCGCCCGGGCGACGGCGCTGCTGGGCATCGCCGATCCCGAAACCGCGCTCTCCCTGTTCCGCCGCCTGCGCAATGCGGCGGGCGACAGCCTGACCGGCTTCGAGATCATGCCGGACTTCGGCCTGGAGATCGTGCTCAAGCACATGCCGGGCTCGGTGCGCCCGCTGGCGGAGCGGCACGCCTGGTACGTGCTCGCGGAGCTCACCTCCACGCGCCCCAATGACGATCTTTCCCAGCTCGCCCTCGACACGTTCGAGGCGGCGTTCGAGGCAGGCGAGATCGAGGATGCGGTGGTGGGCTCCTCCGAAGCCCAGTGCGACGCCCTGTGGAAGCTGCGCGAGGACATGTCGGACGCGCAGAAGTTCGAAGGCGGCTCCATCAAGCACGACGTGTCCGTGCCGGTGTCCAAGGTGCCGTACTTCATCGCCGAGGCGAACCGGCTGTGCGAGGCGCATATGCCGGGCATCCGCATCTGCGCCTTCGGCCACATGGGCGACGGCAACATCCACTACAACCTCAGCCAGCCCGAGGGCATGGACAAGGCCGCGTACCTTGCCACCTGGGAGGAGTTCAACCGCATCGTCCACGATCTCGTGGCCTCGCTGGGCGGCTCCATCTCGGCGGAGCACGGCATCGGCATCCTCAAGCGCGAGGAGCTGCCCATGTACAAGGACAAGGTGGCGCTGGACGTGATGGCCGCCATCAAGCGCGCCATCGATCCGCGTGGCCTCGCCAATCCCGGCAAGGTGCTGATGGATTGAGGGAGACCAAACCCCGCGGCTTCTAGCGCAGCGCGGTTTTTGCTTTTCTTCGCTCAGGCGCCGCGTGGGCTTATGCGCGGCGCAGGCGCTAGGCCGGCCGGCGGCGCACGGCGAAAGCGGTTCCGACCGCGAGGGCCAATGCGGCGGCGGCGCCCACGAACACCATGCGCGGATGGTGGTGATCCAGCATCAGGCCGAACATCAGCGGTCCCACCAGCGAGCCGATGTCGTAGCCCGAATAGACGATGCCGAAGACCTTGCCGGTGGCGCCCGCCGGCGCCGCGCTGCGCACCAGCACGTCGCGCGAGGGCGTGGTGAGGCCCATGCAAAAGCCGACCAAGGCGATGAGACCAACCGTCACCTCAGGAGCCGCCTGAAGCCAGGCGGCGAGGAAGCCGAAGGCGGCGGCGGCCGCAAGGCCGCTCATGGCGATCTGGTGGTGCTGGGCGGAGCGGTCGGCCACATGCCCGCCGATGGCGACGCCCGCCGTGTTGCCCACCTGGAACAGCGCCACCGCCAGCGTCGCCAGCGCCACCGCCGCGCCGAAGCCTTCCTGCAGAGCGACGATGGAGAAGCTCTGGATGCCCGAGAGGGCGACGGCGGTGAGGGTGAAGTAGAGGAAGGCCATCAGCACCACGGGCATGGCCAGCACATCGAGGAACGAGAGCGGCGTGCCGCCCGCCGCCGCATGAGCCGCGCGTCCAGCCGGCGCGCGCAGGGGGCCTCGGAACACCGCCAGCAGAAGCCCGATCAGCACCACCAGGAGCCCCATGGCGATGAGCGCCGTGCGCCAGCCGAAATGCGCGCCGATGGCGCCCGACACGATGGGCGACAGGCCGAAGCCGATGCTTCCGGCAATCACATGGGCGGCGAAGGCCCGCCCGAGCCGGGGCGCCGCCACCTTGTGGCTGAGGATGGAGAGGTCGGCCGGGTGGTAGACCGAATTGCCGAGGCCGGCGAGCGCGGCGAGAGGCAGCAGGAGGACATAGCTCGGCGCGATACCCATGGCCGCCGTCGCGGCGCCCTGGGTGAGGATGCCGGCGAGCAGCAGGCGGTCGGCGCCGAAACGGTCCACCAGCACGCCAGCGGCCACCTGCCCGGCGCCCGAGAACAGATAGAAAACGGAGAGCAGCAGTCCCAGCTCGATGAAGGAGACCTGCAGGTCGGCCCGCATCATGATGAACAGCGGGGCGAGGGCGAGCTGGAGGAAATGGCTGCAGAAGTGGGCGCTGCAGACGGCGCCGATGGAGGAAACCTCGGCCGCGGGCCAGCCGGCCGCGCGCGCTTCGATGGACATGATTTGCCACTCCGTCCCCGGCGGGGCACCGGGATCAGGCCGGTCCGGCTGCGCCGTTCCGGATGCTGCGTCTCCCCCTCTTCGGCCGGCTCGATGCCGCCTCGCCCGCGCGCCCCACGCGCCGGCTCAGCTTTGGGCGAGGGTTGGCTCCCTCGATTGTCCAGGACCGTGCAGGGCACGCTTACCGCTTCCCCGCGAAGGACGCACGCATATTCTGGCTATCGCCAGCCTGGGCGGACGCGCCCGTCAGCGAGTCCGGCGGGGGCCGTGGCCGCCGAAATAGCGCAGGGTCAGGCAGGTGATATCGTCGGCCTGGGGCGCGCCCCGCTCGAAGACATGCACCGCCGCCAGCACCCGCTCGTTCAGCTCCTCCACCGACCAGTCGGCGGCGCCGCTGCGCAGCAGCTCCTCCACGCGCTCCTCGCCGTAGGGCTGCTCGTCGATGTCGAAGGCCTCCGTCACGCCGTCCGTATAGAGGAAGAGCGCATCGCCGGGCGCGAGGTGCAATTCGTGCTGCTGGTAGACGAAGCCTTCCAGCACAGCCACCGCCATGCCGCCGGTGGAGGGCACGGTGGTCACCTCGCCGGAGCGGGCAATGCGGTAGGGCAGATTGTGACCGGCATTCACATAGGTGACCTTCCCCGAGGATAGGTCGACCACGCCATAGAGCACGGTGACGAACAGCATCTGCTCGTTTTCCACCGCGAGCAGGTCGTTGAGGCGACGGATGCAGCCCGCCGGCGAGCGCTCGAACAGCGCGGTGGAGCGCAGAAGGGTGCGGGAGATGGCCATGAAAAGGGCCGCCGGCACGCCCTTGCCGGAGACGTCCGCCACCACGAAGCCGAGCGTGGTGTCGTCGATCATGAAGTAGTCGTAGAAGTCGCCGCCGACCTCGCGCGCGGGGGTCATCTGGCCGTGCACGGCGACGCGCGCATCCGGCGGGAACTCCTTCGGCAGGATGGCGAGCTGCACCTGGCGGGCGATCTCCAGCTCCTGCTGGAGGCCGGCGAGCTTAGTCTTGGTGATGAGGGCCTCGCGCAGTTCCACCACCATGGACGAGAGGCGGGTGTGCTGCTCGACGATGCGCCGCGAGAGGTCGTGAAGCACTCGGGCGACACGCTTCAGCTCGTCGTCGTTCTCGCTCTCCTCGCCCTTGGCGAGCAGGGCCAGAACCTCCTCGCGATCGGTCGGATCGATGGCGTCGGCCAGCGCCTGCAGCTCGCCGGAGATCACCACCTCCTGCCGCCGCCGCACGCGCTCGCGCTGGCGCCGGCTCTCGGCGAGGGCCTGCACATTGCCGCGCAGCGCGACGACGGCCGCGGCGATGCGGCCGATCTCGTCATTGCCGGCATGACCCACCGTCACCGACGTGTCGCCGCGGGAGAGGGCCTGCAGCACGTCGATGGCCGATTCCAGCGGCCGGAAGCTGTACCAGAGGAAGACGTTCAGCCCCACGACGCCCAGCAGCACGAGACCGATCGCGCCTGCGACCGCGGACTGCCGGATGAGGGCGGTGGCCTGCACCGTCTGCGTCGTGTCCTCGAGGCTCACCAGCGCGCCCACGGCGCTGCCGCTCACGTCGGCGACGGGGATGGAGGTGACGTTGTAGTTGCGCCCGTCCAGCATCAACTGCTCGGCGGTGGGCCGGCGCGGCGTGATGGATACCTTCGCCCGCTCCCACAGGCGGAAATCGCTGCTGGCGACGACCCGCCCGCGCAGGGTGATGAGGGTCGTGGCGGCGCTGATGCCGCGCGCAAAGCGGTCCATGCCGAGCGCCGCATCGCGGCCGAGCACGAGCACCGCCCGTCCGAGACCGGGCAGATCGACGGTGCGGGTGGTGATGACGATCACCTGCGAGCCGCTGATCTGGCGCAACCCGGAAAGAATTTCGCCCTTGAGGGCGCGGTCGAGGCTGCCCGCGTCCAGGATGTAGCGGGCATTGGTGGAGCTGTCGCTGAACACCACCTCCCGGTCGGCGGCCACCACCTCGAAATAGGTGGCGGGATCGTCGATATCGATGCCCACCTCGCGGATGGCCGCGGCGATGCCCGGCCGGTCCGAGAAGCCCAGCGCGATCCGGAAAGGAGAGGAGCTGTCGATGCGCTCCAGGATGCGGGCGAGATTGGCGGTTTGGAAGGCGACGATCTCACGCCAGAGGACGGTCTGTCCCTCGATGGCCAGCTCGCCCTCGCGGGCCTGGGCGACGCGGTCGCGCAGCACCGTGGCGCCCCAGATACCCAGCATGAGCACGGTGAAGCCGGTGGCGACGATGAGGGTGATGCGGGTGCGCAGCAGCATCACGATCCCCGCACCTTGTCGGCGCGGCCGGGCGGCGCCAGCACCTCGCGCCGGACACGTTCCACATCGGGTCTGAGCCCGCCGTCGAAATCCACCGCCAGCAGTTCCTCCGCATAGGCCTCGAAGACGGAGCGACGCTCGGCGACCCTGCGGTTGCCGTGCTCAAGCTCCCTGAAGGCCCGGCCAACCGCGCCGCGGGCGCTTTGGCGACGGCCATGCGGGAGCATCGCATCGCGTTCGCCGAATTGGCCGTTCACCGCCTCCGCGAGACCCTTGGCGAGGCGGGCGCGGGCACCCTCCAGCGCGTTGCCCACCAGAAGGCCGGCGGCCAGCGCCGCCAGCGCGGCGCAGACCGTGACCACCACCGCCGCCTTCAGGCCGATATCGGCGAAAGAGGCGGCGAGGGCGGCGGGATTGGTGGTGACCTCCACCGAAGCCACCGTGTTGTTGTCCACCACCACAGGCGCGCTTACCGAATCAGCGCCGGAATGCTCGCCGATGGCGCTGCGGATTTCGCGCCCGTCCGATCCACGCAGCACGATTTGGGTGAGGCCGGGAGTCCGCGTGAGTGTCTCTGAGAGATGCTGCTCCACGCCGGGCAGGAGTTTCAGGGGGATGCCGAAGCGGGCCGCCTTCTCGAACTGCTGGGCGAGGGTGCGGGCCACCGACGTGCCGATCACCAGCGCGTCGCGGCGGGCGCTCTCCTCGACGCGGGCACGGTACCCGTTGATGAGCAGGGCCGCGGCGATACCGCCGAGGACGAGGGTAAGGATGAGCGCGAACAGACCGGTCATGAGCCGGGCGCGGCCGCTCTCGGCGATCTCAGGCCGCATCGTCGAGCGCTCCCAACTGGCCGAGCCCGCGATCCACGCGCGCCTCGGCCTCCCGCCAGCTCTTCACCGTGGCCTCGGCGAGGGGAGTGAGGCCGCCGTCGTCGACAGGAGGCCCGCCCTCGCCGCGCAACACCCGCGTCACCCGTTCGAACGGGCGGGTCAGCATGTGGACGAACGCAAATGCGGCGATGATCGCCGCGATAGAGGCGGCGAGCGAAAGCACTCCGGTGCGGATCAGGAGATCGAGACCCAACCGGTCGGCGCGGGCGCTGCGCGCTTCGTCAGAGACGGTGACGGAGATGCCGCCTGCCACACCGAGATCGTTCTCGAATCGCGTGCCGAATACCGTGTCGCCGCGTTCCGCCGTCGCCCACTGGCTGTCGTCGCCCAGCCGCTTCACCCAGTCCGGGCTGACCTCCTCGCCGATCACGCTGCGGTCGGTCGAATAGATGGCGCGGCCGGCGGCATTGAAGATGTCGATGGCGAGGATGGAGGGGTCGCCCGCCTTCTCGCGCTCGATGCGCGGCTGCAGCAGGGAAATCTGGTCGAGCAGCAGGCCGATGGAGAGATTCGCCTCGGTGGAGGCGCGCAGCGTTCCGAGCAGGTTGGCGACGCGCGCGCGCTCGATTTCCTCGCCCACCCGGTCGCTGGCCGAGAACGCGATCCCCGCGACCGCCACCACCGCAGCGGTCACGGACACGACGGCGACCAGGATGAGCCGGCTTACGAAAGTCATGCGGGGAACTTCGGTGGCGTGGACGGCCGGACGTTAACCGCGCGCTCGCGGCCAAACCAGACAAAAAACTCCACTGCGACCAAAAAAACCTGCATTGTCAGCTTTGTTTTCGTGGCATGAAGGTCGGGCGGTCGGGCCCCACCCCAAGGTTAAGGCGCAGATTTCCAGGGCGGGATCGGACCGTGCGCCGGGGGCGCGGCTGTCGGCGCGAAAGGTCGAGCGCGAAGGGTCATGAGGCGGACCACACTGGGGCTCATCATCGTGTTCGCGCTGATCGCGGCCGCGTGCGTCGCCTTCGGCGCCTACTTCTCCTATGTCACCCTCATCAACGCCCATCGCAGCGTCATCGAGGCCCGATGCGGCATCGCCGCGCAGCGGGTGGTGGATGTGGTGGAAAAAGCGGCCTCGCTGGGCATCGCGCTTCCCGCGCAGCAGACCCTGACGGCGGTGCTCGAGCGCGAATCCCGCGTCGAGGATGCGATTCGCTCCATGGACCTGACGGACGAGCACGGCATCGTGCTGTTCTCCAGCGAGCCCGGACGCGTCGGCCTCGATACGGGCCGGGACCACGAGCGCGGCCTGTCCCGTCCGGTGCGCAACGATATCGGTCAGAGCCTCGGCCGCGTGGTGGTGCGCTATGACAGCGCGATCCTGACCAACGGTTCGGCGGCGCTTGCGGCAGACCTCCGGCGCATCGCGCTTCCGACCCTCCTGTGGGCCGGCGCGGCAACCCTCGTCATCGGCCTCCTCCTCGCGGCGCTGCTGCAGAGGGCCGTGCGCCGGGCCGCGGAGCCACGCCTGTGGCCGCCGGCCGCCCGCGCCGCGCTCGCCTCCGTGGAGGAAGCGCACCGGACCACGCGGTCGCCTGGCGCAGGCCTTCCGGGTGGAGGCGCCGCATGATCGGCCTGCGCGGCGGCATTTCCATCGCCATCGTCATCATCCTGTGCTCGGCGCTGGCGGTGATCGGCTGGGGCTCCGAGCAGGCGGCCCAGCGCACCATCGCGCCGGAGATCGTCGCCAAAGCCAATTCCGTGGGCCGTGCCGCCGCCGACCTGGTGCAGCGCGCCGCCTCCGTGGGCGTGCCGTTCGACCGCCTGGTGGGGGTGAACCGCTATTTCGATGAACTGCGCGCCGCCAACGTCGAGTTCACCCAGATCAGCCTCAACACGGCCGGCGGCAAGGAACTGGCGCGCTCGGGGGATGCGCCGGCCGGCGGCGATGCCCCCCGGGTGATGGTGCCCGTACAGGATGCCGAGGGCCGCCGCCTCGGCGACGTGATGATCGTGGTCGATCCCGGCGTCGTCTCCCAACAGGTCGGCGCCGTGCTGGTCGACGTGGCCTTCATCGGCGTCGTCGCGCTGCTGGTCGCGCTGGAGCTCGTCGCCCTCGTCGTCGGCACCCGCGGCCTCGAATCGCTGGTGGCGGTGGAGCGGCGGCTCAAGGCGCTCAAGCGCGGCGTGCTCTCCCGGCAAGATGGCGGCGGCGGTGCGGCCGGCGACCTCATCCTACCCATCGACCGGCACGTGGAGACCCTCGCCGAGCGCCATCTGGCTCTGCGCGCCGAGGCGGAGCACCGGGGCGATGCGGAGGCCATCGCGCGGCTGGATGAAATCGAGGTCCGCACCGGGCTCGGCCGGGTCCAGGCGGCGGAGAGCGAGGCCGCCATCGCGGTGCGCCCCGCGCTGTTCCTCTTCATGCTGGCCGAGGAACTGACCCGGCCCTTCCTGCCGCGCGCAGCGCAGGCGCTGGGTGTTCCGGCCGGCTACGGCCCGGACGTGGCGGCGAGCCTGCCCATCGTCGCCTTCATGGCGGTCGTCGCGCTGTGCCAGGTGCCGTTTGCCTCCCTGTCCGAGCGGCTCGGCCGCCGCCCCGGCTTCATCGCGGGCGCGGCGCTGGCGGCGGCGGGCTACGTGGTCTCGGCGATCAGCCCGCATTACGACGTCTTCCTCGCCGCCCGCGTCGCCACGGCGGTCGGATATGCGCTGGTGTTCGTCTCCGCGCAGGGCCACGTGGTGGACCTCTCATCCGGCGCCGCCCGCAGCGCGGCGCTGGCCGTGTTCGTGCGCGCCATCATGGTGGCGAGCCTGTGCGGCCCGCCCATCGGCGGCGTCATCGCCGATCGGCTGGGGCCGGGTGTCGCCTTTGGCACCTCCGCCGGCCTCGCCCTGGTGGCGCTTCTGGTGGCCCGCCTGACGTTGCCCGCCGCGGCGCGCCATCGCGCCGTCGCCAACGTGGGACTGGCCGATCTCAAGGCGGCGGCCCGCGCACCCGGCCTGATGTCCCTGCTGCTCGGCTGCGCCTTCCCGGCCAAGTTCCTGTTCGCCGCCCTGTGCTTCCTGCTCGTGCCGCTGGAGCTGCAGCGCGAGGGCTTCTCCTCTGCGGCCATCGGCCGCTTCCAGATGATCTATCCGGTCCTGATGGTGATCGGCGTGCCCTTCTTCGCCGCCCTCGCGGACCGCTTCAGCGCCCGTGCGGGCTTCGTGGTGGCGGGTGGGCTGGTGTCGGGCATCGGCGCCATGGCGGTGCTCCTCCACCCCTCCGTGGCGCTGATCGTGGTGGCTCTGGTCGCGCTGGGGTGGGGACAAGCCATGTCCATCGCCTCCCAGTCGGCGCTGGTGGCCGATACCGCGACCAGCATGGGCGCCGGCCGCGCGGCTGGCGTTCTCGGCCTTTTCCGGCTGGTTGAACGCTCCGGAAATGCCGCCGGTCCGGCGAGCGCCGGCTTCCTGCTTTCCACCCTCGGCTTTGCGTCGGCTACGGGTTTTCTCGGTGCTGTGGCGGTAGCCGGGGCTATGCTATTTGCGCTATCCGGACGCAGAATCTTCGTCCATCATTCGCGGCGCGCGTCCTCCGCGGCCGCCTCGGAAGGGAGTTCCGCCTGATGGATCGCCGTTCCCTCCTCGCACTCGGCCTCGGCGCGGGTGCCGCGGGGCTGGTGGGTACCGTCCCCGGCGCCTTCGCGCAGACCAACGGCGGCAATGGCCAGCCGCGTCCCGCCGGGGCGCCCGCGCCCGTCGCCGCGGCCAATGGTGAACCGTTCCGCGTGCTGATGCTGACCTTCCGCGGCGATACCGACGTGGAGCGCGGTTTCCGCGATTACTTCGCCGCCAACGACGTCAAGGTCGAATTCATGACCCGCGACGTGGAGCGGGACGCGAGCCGGGTGAAGCCCATCCTCGCGGAGGTGCTGCCCAGCTTCCGGCCCAACCTCATCTATACCTACGGCACGCCACTGACGCTGGGCGTCGCCGGCCCGTATGACGCGCCGCCAACCGCCGGCTTCGTGCGGGACATTCCGGTCGTCTTCGCGCTGGTCGCTGCGCCGGTGCAGGTGAAGATCGCCCCTTCTCTCGCCTCCTCGGGGCGCAATGTGACGGGCGCGGTGCATGTGGTGCCGACCGACGTGCAGATGCGCGCCATGCAGAGCTACAAGGCGTTCAGGAAGGTCGGCGTCATCTATTCGCCGAACGAGAGCAACTCCGTCGCCATCATCAACGAGATGAAGGCCTTCTCCGCCACCATCGGCGCCGAGGTGCTGACGCAGCCCCTCACCATGGTCGGCAACAAGCCGACCGGCGACGGGGTGGAAGAATTCGTGCGGAACCTGAAGGCGCAGGGCGCCGAATGGCTCTACCTGCCTGCCGATACCTTCCTTGCCACCATCTTCGATCGGGTCGGCCCGGCCGCGCTCGCCGCGGGGCTGCCAACGTTCGGCGCCACGGAGTTCTTCCTGCGCGAGGGGCTGGGGCTTGTCGGGCTGGTCAGCCGCTATTATTCCGTGGGCCAGCTCGCCGCCTCCAAGGCGGTTGAGATCCTCGTCCAGCACGTGCCGCCACGGGACATCCCCATCGAGACGCTCAAGCGCTTCGCGCTCATCATCAACATGAACGTGGCCAAGCAGCTCGGTGTCTATCCGCCCATCGCCATGCTCAATTATGCGGAAGTAATCACGTGATGAACGCCCTGCGCGAGGCCGTACCGACCTCTACGCTGACGCAGCGCATGCTCGGGCCAGACGATCTCGACGCGATCGACACCCTTCATCATCTTGCCATCGGCCCCCTGGTTCGCCCCGAAGTGGTGAAGCCGGAGAACCGGTCCTATTTCGAAAGCATCCTCGGCGGCCGCGGCCACATCATCGGGCTGTATGACGACGCGCTGCTGGTTGCCTACGGCATCCTACAGCACGACCATTCGCCCAAGGACGGGCCGCACCGGCTGCTCGGGCTCGATCCCGCCCGTGCGGTGGGACGTCTCGCGGGTGCCTCTGTGCATCCGGCCTATCGCGGGCGCGGGCTGCAACGGGTGCTGATCGCCGCTCGCGTCGTGGCCGCGCCGTCCGACATGGTGCTGTTCTCCACCGCCGCGCCGGTGAACACGCCGAGCTGGGCGAGCCTGCTTGCCGAAGGCTTTCCCATCTATGACATCCAGCTCTTCTTCGGCGGCTATGCGCGCTATGTGATGGTGCGCGACTTCACCACCTTCGATCCGCAGGAGACGCTGCTGGTGGACCCCCTGGACACTCCGCGCCAGAAGGAGCTGTTTGCCGAGGGCTGGCACGGCTACGCCCGTTGCCGCACCGATTCCGGCGCTGCAGGCGTGCTTTACGCCCGTCCCCGGAGCGCCTGAGAGGGCACTTTCGGCCTCTGCTCCGCGTCACGAAACTGTCGTATGGTTTGCTGAATCTGTGCCCGCATCGCGCGGGCATCCCGATCCAGAGAGAAACTGGCCCATGAAGATCGAGAGGACCCCGCTCGGCCCCGACATCATCCTCGTGCGCCTCGAGGGCCGCCTCGACATTGCCGGGGCAGCCGCGGTGGAGCCGGAATTCAAGTCGTCCTGCCAGGCCGCCCGCGTGCTTGTGGTCGACCTCTCCGGCACGCCTTTCATGGCCTCCATCGGCATCCGCCTTCTTCTCGCGGGCGCCAAGGGGCTGCATCGCAAGGGCGGCACCATGGGGCTGTTCGCCTGCGATCCCCAGGTGGAGAAGGTGCTTCGGGCCACCGGCGTCGACCAACTGGTCGGCATCCACGCCACGCGGGACGAGGCGCTCGCGGCGGCGGGCGTCTCCCCGGCAACCTGACGGCGGATCCCATGGCGACGCCCGCGGCCGGAACCCTTGTCTCGACCATCGATGTGGGCGCGCGCATCGACGACATCACCGAAGCCACCGGATGGCTCGGCACGCTGGCCGAGGAACACGGCTGGCCGGACGCGACACGCTTTGCGCTGGAACTGAGCCTCGAAGAGGCGCTCACCAATGTGGTGTCCTACGGCTTCGTGGGCAGCGAACGGCCGCCGCACATCCGCATCGAGTGCTGGCGGCTGCCCGAAGGGCGGGTGGCCGTGCGCCTGATCGACAACGGCGTGCCCTTCGATCCCACCAGCATCGCCGAGCCGGAAGTGCCGGACAGCATCGAGGATGCCAAGATCGGCGGCCACGGGGTGCAACTGATGCGCCATTTCCTCGAAGCCCTCGCCTACAGCCGCGAGGGCGAGGAGAACCAGCTGACGCTGGTCGCCAACGCCGCCGGCTGATCGTCTCATGAGAGTGTCGTACTCCGGGAGTATGGTATCCGGCTGGGACGAGAGACGCCGCAGCCGGGAACCTTGAGCGTGCCCGCGGCGTTCCCAGGATACCGCGGAGATTTTTCCGTCGATGCTCGTCATTGCCGAGCTCATGGCCGGTCTCGGCCTTCTCTTCGTTGGCCTCAAGGCCATGTCGACCCACCTGCAGCAGGCGACTGGCCGCAAGGTGCGCGCGCTGCTGCGCCGGGCGACGCGTTCGCCCGTCACGGGCCTTCTGTGCGGCACGCTGGCTGGAGCCGCGACCCAATCGTCCAACGCCGTTGCCGTGATCAGCGGCAATCTGGTACGGGGCAATGCCTTCACCACGCGCGATGCCATCCCAATCGTTGCGGGCGGCAACATCGGCACGTCCGCTCTGGTATTCGTGGCGGCGGTCGATTTCCGCCTGCTGGTGCTCTATCTCGTCGGCGTCGTCGGGATCGGGTTCCATTTACGCCTCGATCGCCGCAAGGGCATGGGCGAATGGATGGGCGTCGCCTTGGGCCTCGTCCTCGTCCTGCTGGGGCTCGATTTCATCAAGCAGGCGCCCCGGGCGCTCGACGTCGCCGCTCTGGCGGTCAATCTCGATTCGGGGGTCACCCCGCTCGTCGGGTTCATCCTGGGCCTCGTGGCATCCACCATCAGCCAGTCTTCCTCGACGCCGACCATCCTTGTGCTCGCGCTGATGCAGACCGGACTGCTGGGGCTCGACGACGCGCTGTGCATCGTGCTCGGCGCCAATCTCGGTTCCGGTTTCGCTGCGGTCATCTCCGCCGGAGCATTGAGGGGCACCGGCCGCCAGCTGTGCTACGTGCATGTGCTGGTGAAGATGGTGGGGTGCGCCGTCGTGGGCGGGGGCGTGCTGCTTGCGCCCCTGTTCGGCCGTGACGCGCTTGCGGCCCTGGACCAATTGGGCCGGGGCGAGGCGTCGCTTTCGCTTTCGCTCCTGTTTCTGACCCTGCAAGTGACGGGCGCGCTGCCGGTCGCCTTCGCCCGGGGGATCACAGAGCGGATCGTCGCGGCGCTTAGCCCGCCCACGGTAGAGGATGGCGCAGCGCGGCCACGCTTTATCCATGATGAGGCGCTGGCCGACCCGATCACCGCGCTCGATCTTGCAATCAGCGAGACTTTGCGACTGGTGAAGTTGTTGCCGACGCTGCTGCCGGACCTCGACCAGACAGAGACCGACGATGCCGGCGAACGCTTGGCTCTCTGGCGCGGCGCGGCCTCCGTGGGGCTGGCGGTGGACCAGTTCGTCGCCGAGCTGATCGCGGCCGGCCTCGCCCGGGACAGCCTGGAAGTGGCGCTACATCACCAGTCGCTGGTCGAGAACGTGCGCACCCTGCAGGACACGCTGCACGATTTCACCGAAGTGGTGGAGGGCTTCGACGAGGTGCCGCCGCTCGCTTTCGCGCTGTCGGAATCGCTGCGCGCCATCACGCTCTCCCTCGCCGATGCCACCGACGGGCCGGCGGAAGACCTCGACCTGATCATCGCGCTCGCGGGCGATCGGTCGGAGATGCTCAATCGTATCCGCCGGCAGCTTGCCGCAACGGCACTCGACACCGGCTCGGACGCGCGGCAGCTGCTGCTGGCGACCAGCCTGTTCGAGCGGGCGATCTGGCTAGTGCGACGCAGCGCGATTGCGTTGCGTGCGCCCGAGAATGAGGATAATCGGGATCGTCCGGCCGCCTCCGGGGCGGACATCAAGCGAGTAGAGGCCGATGCACATCGAGCGTGAGCAGGTCGGAAGCGACGTGGTGCTGAAGGTGGCGGGGCGCCTCGACACGCCCAATGCCAAGCCGTTCGAGGCGAGCCTCATGGAGGTCGTCTCCATGACCGATGGGGGAATCGTCGTGAACCTCGCCGGTGTGGACTACGTGTCCTCCTCCGGCCTGCGCGCACTCCTCGTCGCCGGCAAGGCCATGCGCGGGGCGAAGCGCAAGCTCGCGCTCTCCTCGCTCCAGCCGCAAATCCGCGAGGTGTTCGACATCTCCGGTTTCTCGACCCTGTTCGAGATCAACTGACGCCGGCGGCCGTGCCGGGCGCCAGCGGGACTCAGGGCATCCTGGGACTATTTCGTTTTCTCGGTGACCTCACAGGCGCGGAAAGCGCGGGCGCGGCCATCGTCTCCGTGCTCTTCTTTCTTGTGCTTGTGGGCGGCATCTTTCTGGTTCTGTGGCTGGTGCGGTCCGATCCGTGACCGCGGGGGCGTCGGCCCCTGGGATTTTCCGGCCCTCAGGCCGGACCGGCGACCGGTGCCCACAACACGTCCTCGATCCGCCGCGCGCCGCTCGCCAGCAGAGCGAGGCGGTCGAAGCCGAGGGCGCAGCCGCTGGCCGGCGGCATCAGCGCGAGCGCCGCGAGAAAGTCCTCGTCAAGGGGATAGCGTTCGCCATAGAGCCGCTCTTTCTCGTCCATGTCCTTCCCGAAACGCCGGCGCTGCTCGATCGCGTCCGTCAGCTCGCCGAAGGCATTGGCGAGTTCCAACCCACAGCAATAAAGCTCGAACCGCTCGGCGAAGCGCGGATCCTCCGGCTTCGGGCGGGCCAGTGCCGCCTCGGTGACCGGATAGTCGGTGAGGATGGTGGGCCGGCCGACGCCGAGGTGCGGCTCGATCTTCTCCACGAGGACGCGCGAAAACACATCGGCCCAGGTGTCGTCCGACGCAGTTCGGATGCCGGCGTCGGACGCGGCACGGGCGAAGCGGGCGGCGTCGGGCGCTTCGCCCGCAGCGGGCAGAAGGGCTTCGAGATCCATCGACGCATGGCGATCAAAGGCCGCGACGAGGGTCAGGCGCTCCGGCGCGGCGAACGGGTCGCAGGTCTTGCCGCGATACTGGAAGCTCGCAACTCCGCCCGCCTGCGCGGCGCCGGCGAGGAGGGACGCGCAATCCGCCATCATCGCCGTATAGGGCGCGTCGGCGCGATACCACTCCAGCATGGTGAATTCGGGATGGTGCGCCATGCCCCGCTCGCGATTGCGGAACACGCGGGCGAACTCGAAGATCCTGGGCTCGCCGGCGGCGAGCAGCTTCTTGGCGGCGAACTCGGGCGAGGTGCGCAGGTAGAGCCGGCGCGTCGTTCCATCCGCGCCGACGAGATCGGTGCCGAAGGCGTGGAGGTGGGTCTCGTTGCCGGGGGACACCTGCAGCACGGGTGTCTCCACCTCGACGAAGCCGTCCGCAGCGAAAAACCCGCGCACGGCCGCTGCGATGCGGGCGCGCGCGAGGAGGAAGGGGCGGCGGTCAGCGTGGATGTCGGGCCGCCACCACGCGGGCGAGGGGGGAGGGGCCGAGGCGTTGGGTACCGTCATGCTGCTTGCATCCTCGCTGCCGCTGGCGGCCCGCGCCCCGGCGCCGGGCCTTGGGGCCGGAAAGGCGGGTGAAGACTGGCGTTGCGCGCCATTATCGCTATGGTGCGCGCCGAACCAGCCAGACGGCGCTGCCGTCCCCATTTTCCAATCGGCGCGGGTGCCGCGCATCAGGTCAAGGAAGAGCCGACGTGGTCAAGGTTATTGCCAGCACCCTGCGCAAGGGCAACGTGGTCGACATCGACGACAAGCTGTATGTGGTGCTCACCGCCGAGAACATCCATCCCGGCAAGGGCACGCCGGTGACGCAGCTCGACATGCGCCGCATCTCCGACGGCGTGAAGATCTCCGAGCGTTACCGCACCACCGAGCAGGTGGAGCGCGCCTTCGTGGAAGACCGCCCGCATACCTTCCTCTACGAGGATTCCGACGGCTACACCTTCATGAACCCGGAAACCTATGATCAGGTGACGGTGACGAAGGACGTGATGGGCGATTCCGCGGTTTATCTGCAGGAAGGCATGGAGTGCATGCTCTCCACTCATAATGGCGTGCCGATCGCCATCGAGCTTCCGGCCCGCGTGGTTCTGGAGATCGTGGACACCGAGCCGACCGTGAAGGGGCAGACCGCCTCTTCGTCCTACAAGCCCGCCATGCTTTCCAACGGCGTGCGTACCATGGTGCCGCCGCACATTTCCGCTGGCACCCGCGTGGTGATCATGACCGCCGACGCCTCCTACGTGGAACGCGCGAAGGACTGACGCTCCCGGCTGTCGATCAACCGAAAGGGAAGCCCCCACTTCCCTTTCGGCTAGCTTCAACGCGACCTCTGGAACTTTTCCGCGGGTCGTTTGTTGAGCCCGGACATGGCCCTGTGGGGACATGCAGTCAGCAGGGCGTTGAAGAATGATCTTGTCGGGAAGGCGGGTACTTGTCGTCGAGGACGAGTATCTCGTGGCACTGGGGCTCGAAGACAATCTGCGGTCGCTGGGCTACACCGTGGTCGGGCCTGTCGCGAGCCTGTCCGCCGCGGTTGCGGCCGCATCGTCTGAGCGCATCGATGCCGCCATTCTCGACGTGAATCTCGCCGGAGAGCCAGTCTATCCGGCTGCGGCGATCCTCGCCGAACGGGGCATCCCCTTCATTTTCTGCTCGGGCTACACGGGCAGTGTGCGCATGCCGGCCGAGTTTGCCGACGCGCCGCGCGTGGCCAAGCCCTACACCAGCCGCGTGATTGCGGACGCTCTCGCCGACCTCATAGGTTCTGGCGGCGGCCCCGGCGGCGGGGAGCGCGAGAGGCGGAACGTGTCCGCCTCCAACGATATGTGATCTGAAGCTCTCTGAATCCCGGCGGCCGCCTCAGGTCGCGCCGGCGGCCTTCGTGGGCTCGGCCTTCGGTCCGCCGCGGGCGACGCCGACCATGGCAGGACGCAGGACCCGCTCTCCGATGACGTAGCCGGCCTGTACTACCTGCACCACAGTACCGGTTGGGACGCTCGGGTCGGGCACCTCGAACATGGCCTGATGCAGGTTGGGGTCGAACTTCTCCCCCTTCGGCTCGATCTTGCGGATACCGTGCTTCTCCAGCGCCTTCACGAGACCGCGCTCGGTCAGCTCCAGCCCATCCAGCAGCGCCTTGAAATTGCCTTCCGCGGTCGCCTTGGCCTCCGCCTCCACCGAGCCAAGGGCACGGGCGAGATCGTCCGCCACGTTCAGCACGTCGCGCGCAAAGGAGGCGATGCCGTAGGTCTTGGCGTCCTGGATTTCCTTGTCGGCGCGGCGGCGCACGTTCTCCGCCTCGGCGAAGGCGCGCAGGAATTTGTCCTTGAGGCTCGCGATCTCTGCTTCCAGGCGCGCCTTGTCGCCGGCCGGATCGCCCAGGGCGGCATCCGCCATGGCGCCCGCTTCCGCCTCGGCGGTCGGCTCGTTCACCTGTGCGGTCCCCCGCGCGGCGCCGTTTTCGCTTGCGTCGCCGCCGGTCTCGGGCGTGCGCTTCTGCTCGCTCATCCGGTCACTTCCCCTGCCTTGAGATTTGCCCCGGTCACAACACCGCCGGGCAAAGGCCAATTGTCCCGGCGCATATCGGGGCGTTGGGGGGAAAAATCAAGATTTGCGGAGCGCGTCCCTGGCGGTTTTGGTTTCTGAGACGATTTCCTGGATATCCGGCGCGGGATCGTCGGCGAAGCGGGCGATCAGATCGTCATAGGCGGCGATTGCCTCGGTGCCGCGGTCTAGCTCGCCGAGTGCGACGCCTTTGTTGAAGAGCGCATTCGCTACTTGCTTGCGCAGTCGAGGGTTAGGATCGTCGGCGAAGCGGACGATCAAATCGTCATAGACGGCGATTTCCGCGGCTCCGCGGTCTAGCTCCCCGAGCGTGATGCCCTTGCTGAATAGTGCCTTGGCGACCTGCTCGCGCAGGGCCGGTGTGGGATCGTCGGCGAAGCGTTCGATCAGATCGTCATAGGCGGCTATTCCCTCGACACTGCGGTCGAGCGCGCCCAGCCTGAAGCCCTTGTTAATAAGCGCTCTCGCGACCAATTCGCGCAGTGCGGGCGCAGGATCCTTAGCAAAGCAAACAATTATATCATCGTAGGCGGCAATTTCCTCTGCGCCCCGGTCAAGTGCGCCGAACATCACCCCCTTGTTGTATAGCGCTCGGGCGCGGCTCTCCCTCATGTCCTGAGCGGAGGCATCTTTAAGTCGGTTGTCGATATCAATGAACGCCTCGAGTGCTTCCTCCACTTTGTCCAGACCGTATAATGCGAGACCGCGCATGTGAGTTGCCGCCGCCCATTCGCCATCAGTAGATGCCGCAGCCTGGGCCTTGGTGGCGCAAAAGAGCCTGCTCGCGTCGTCCAGAGGCCCGTCTGTCCGGATTTGATGCGCCTCGCCGAGCCAGAATGCAAAAGCGGACAGGTGTGGATCAGGCGCTTCAGAGGTCAGGGCTCGCTCAACGGGAACGAGCGGTTCGGCCGCAAGGATTTTTGACGGGCTTAGATGATCCTTGAGCCACCGGGCGAGATGGGTGTCGATAAGGTCGCCAAAATCGCTGGTCTCTTGGAATGCGCTGAAGAAGTATCTTCTTTCAGATTCAATTTTTTGCTTGAATACCAGCACGGCTTTCAGCTGTTCGCCGGGGTCCCTCAATCTGGAGGGATCAATATTTTTGAAGCATAAGACGATGTTCCTGATCTTCCTTTCGGCGTACAGCTGCTCTGCCAGATTCCACTCTTCTTCGGTGCCGGATGTATGCCCGTTGCCGGTCGGGCTGCCCCAGCGGTCATGGAGAACGAACACCGCATAGTCGCATTGCCTGAGGTCTTCGTTGATCTGTTCCTGCGGGCGTCCGGCTCCGCTGAGTGTGTCTTCCCATCCAACCGGATGGAATTGGACCTCGTGCTGCTCGCCGTGCGACCGGGAGCATTTCTCTAAGCGCTTCCGAAAGCACTCTCGCTCTGCTTCAAGCCCGCCGGGTGACGCGATAAATACGCGGTATTGCGTTATGGACTTTGGCACGCTTCTGCCCCCAAATCTCACCCGCCGCAGAATTGGACAGCTTAAGGTTGAGCGCAAGGTATCAAGGCGCCGCTCCCCTCACGCCGCGTCCGCCCCCGGCGCGCCCAACACGCGGCTGACAAGGCGGGCGGTGAAGTCCACCATGGGGACGATGCGGCCGTAATTGAGCCGCGTCGGGCCGATGACGCCCAAAACGCCCACCACCCGGCCCTGTCCGTCGCGATAGGGGGCGACGATGGTGGAGGAGCCGGAGAGGGAGAAGAGCCGGTTCTCCGAGCCGATGAAGATGCGCAGCGCCTGCGCCTCTTCCGCCCGGCCGAGCAGTTCCGAGACTTCGCGCTTGGTCTCGAGGTCGTCGAACAGGAGACGGATGCGCTCCAGGTCCTCCAGCGCGCGCAGGTCTTCCAGCAATTTCGCCTGTCCACGCACGATGAGCGTGCGCTCGCCCGTCCCGTCGCCGGACCAGGAGGCGAGACCCGCCTCCACCACCCGGGCTGTGAGGGCGTCGAGGTCGCGGTTCAGCTCGGAGAGGAGGCTGTCCATCTCCTGGCGCGCGTCGGAAAGGGTGCGGCCGCGAATGCGGGCATTCAGGAAATTGGTGGCCTCGGTGAGGGCGGAGACGGGGAGGCCCGGCGGCAGCGCCAGCGCCCGGTTCTCCACCTGACCGTCCTCGGACACGAGGATGACGAGGGCGCGCCCCGGCTCCAGCGGCACGAATTCTACATGCTTCAGGCGCGGATCCGTCTTCGTGGCCGTCACGACGCCGGCGCCGCGGGCGAGGCCCGAGAGCAGTCCGGACGCCTCCTGCAACACGCCTTCCACCGTGGTGGTGCGGGCGGCGGCGAGCACCTGCGATTCGATATTGGCGCGGTCGCGCTCGTTGACGTCGCCCACCTCCATCAGCGCATCCACGAAGAAGCGCAGGCCGCGCTCGGTGGGCAGGCGGCCGGCGCTGGTGTGGGGGGCATAGATGAGCCCGGCCGCCTCGAGGTCCGCCATCACGTTGCGGACCGAGGCGGGGGACAGCGTCATGGGGATGAGGCGGGCGATGTTGCGCGAGCCCACCGGCTCGCCGGTGGCGAGGTAACTCTCCACGATCTGGCGGAAAATCTCGCGCGAACGCTGGTCGATCTGCGCGAGGCCGCCGGTCGAGAGGGGCAGGAACGGGTCGAGCGCCACGGGTTCAGCCTTCGGAGCCAAGGATTTCTCTGTCTCTAATGTGTCCCTCGCCGGGGCAGGGTTCAAGCGCCGCGCATGGGCTGTGGCTGCCCTTGCTTTCCTCCCGGCGCTTGGCGCTCTAAAAGGAGCGCCCATGACGCACAATGAGGTATCCATCATGCGCCCCAGCAAGCGCGCCCCCGACGAGATGCGCGCGGTGTCCTTTGAACGGGGCGTGATGCGCCACGCGGAAGGCTCCTGCCTCGTGAAGTTCGGCGACACCCACGTTCTCGTCTCCGCGACGCTGGAAGAGCGCCTGCCGCCATGGCTGAAGGGCCAGGGGCGCGGCTGGGTGACGGCGGAATATTCCATGCTGCCCCGCGCCACCCACGACCGCACCCGGCGCGAATCCACCACCGGCAAGCAGTCCGGCCGCACCCAGGAGATCCAGCGCCTGATCGGGCGTTCGCTGCGCTCCGTCACCGATCTGGTGGCGATGGGCGAGAAGCAGATCACCATCGATTGCGACGTGCTCCAGGCTGACGGCGGTACCCGCACTGCCTCCATCACCGGCGCCTGGATCGCGCTTCACGACTGCCTGAGCTGGATGAAGTCCCGCTCCATGATCAAGGAAATGCCGCTCAAGCAGCATCTGGCGGCGGTCTCTTGCGGCATCTATGAGGGCACCCCCGTGCTCGACCTCGATTATGCCGAGGATTCGGTGGCCGAGACCGACGCCAATTTCGTCATGACCGGCACCGGCGGCATCGTGGAGATCCAGGGTACGGCGGAAAAGACGCCGTTCACCCAGGAGGAACTGCTCTCGCTGCTCTCGCTCGCGCGTTCGGGCGTGGATCAGCTGGTGTCCCTCCAGAAGCTGGCGATCGGCTGATGGCGCGCCAGCTCACCGGTCGGCTGGTGGTGGCCACCCACAACCCCGGCAAGCTCATCGAGATGAAGATGCTGCTGGAGCCCCACGGGGTGGAGGCGATCTCCGCCGGCGAACTGGGCCTGCCCGAGCCGGAGGAGACCGAAACCACCTTCGACGGCAACGCCCGCCTCAAGGCGGTCGCGGCGGCCAATGCCGCTCAACTGCCCGCCTTCGCGGACGACAGTGGCCTCGTCATCGACGCGCTCGGCGGCGCGCCGGGCATCCATACCGCCCGCTGGGCCGGTCCGGGCCGCGATTTCGAGATGGCCATGGAGAAAGTGGAGGCCGAACTGCAGAAGGTCGGTGCCACCGAGCCGGCGCAGCGCCATGCCCGCTTCGTCTCCGCGCTCTGCATCGCCTGGCCGGACGGGCATCTGGAGGAGTTCGAGGGCACCGTGGACGGCACCCTCGTGTGGCCGCCGCGCGGCGCCAAGGGCTTCGGGTACGATCCCATGTTCCTCCCCGAGGGCCATGTGAAGACCTTCGCGGAGATGACGGCGGACGAGAAGCACGGCATGCCGCCCAAGGGCTTCGGCCTCTCCCATCGCGCCCGCGCCTTCCTGAAGCTCTCGCAGGCGTGCCTGAAGGGGTGAGCACGATCTTCGATCAGGCCCCCTCCGCGCCCGCCCATACGCTCCCTCTCCCCATCGCGGGGGAGGGGGGCGATGCCATCGAGGACACGGCGGGCGGCTTCGGCGTCTATGTCCATTGGCCGTTCTGCAAGGCTAAATGCCCCTATTGCGACTTCAACAGCCATGTCCGGCTCGTGCCGCCGGACGAGGCCCGCTACATCGCCGCCTTCCGCCGTGAGATCGCCCATATGCGGGCTTTGTCGGGGCCGCGGAGGGCAGAAACGGTCTTTTTCGGCGGTGGCACGCCCTCGCTCATGGCGCCTTCGACGGTCGCCGCCATTCTGGAGGCGATCGACGATGCCTGGCCGCTCACCGCCGATGCGGAGGTGACGCTGGAGGCGAACCCGACCTCCGTGGAGGCCGAGCGGTTCCAGGGCTACCGGGCGGCGGGCGTCAACCGCGTCTCGCTCGGCGTTCAGGCGCTGGACAACGCGGACCTTCAGGGCCTCGAGCGGATGCATTCGGTGGCGGAGGCGCTGGCCGCCGTGGCCATCGCCCGCCGCGCCTTCGATCGCGTGTCGTTCGACCTGATCTATGCCCGCCCGCGCCAGACGCCCGAAGCCTGGGCGGCCGAGCTGAAACGCGCGTTGGCCGAGGGGTGCGAGCATCTCTCGCTCTACCAGCTCACCATCGAGCCGGGCACGCCCTTCGAGCGGTTGTACGGCGCGGGCAAGCTCATCCTGCCCGACGACGATCTCTCCCGCGCCCTGTGGGACGTGACGCAGGAGGTGACGGCGCAGGCCGGCCTACCGGCCTACGAGGTTTCGAACCACGCCCGGCCCGGCGCCGAGGCGCGGCACAATCTCGTGTACTGGCGTTACGGCACCTATGCCGGCATCGGCGCCGGGGCGCATGGCCGGCTGCAGGTGGGCGGCACCCGCCGCGCCACCTTCACCGAGCGCGCGCCCGAAGCGTGGCTGACGCGCGTCGAGGCGGACGGGCAGGGCATCGTTTCCGACGAGACGCTGACACAGGCCGAGCAGGCCGACGAGATGCTGCTCATGGGGCTCCGCCTTCGGGAAGGCGTCGATCTCGCCCGGCACGCCCGCTTGGGCGGACGGATCGACCTCGATCGTCTCGCGATGCTGGAAGCCGAGGGGCTGGTGGCGCGCGAGGCGGACCGGCTTCGCGTCACCCCCGCCGGCTTCCCGGTGCTCAACGCCGTGATCGCTGCGCTGGCAGGTTAAGCGTCGTCCAGTATTCGCGCCCAACGCGCGGGAGCGCTTGCCAACGCCGCGCGGCCTGCTTAAGTCCGCGTGGGGCTTGAGACCGCCTGCCGAGGAACGCGCACCATGTCGCTGGATGCCGACCAGATCGTTGAACGCCGTCGCCTCCGGCGGAAGGTCACATTCTGGCGTGTGCTCGGGGTGCTCGGCGTGATCGCCGCCGTGGCGGTGGGCGTGTCGGCCCTGGTCGGCCGGGACATTCCTACTTCTTCTCCTCATGTGGCTCGGATCATGATCGGCGGGATCATCCGCAACGATCGCGAGCGGGTCGAACTGCTGGAAGAGATCGGCCGCTCCCGCGCCAGCGCCGTCATCCTCTCCATCGACAGCCCCGGCGGCACGGTGACCGGCTCCGAACAATTGTTCGATGCGCTCCGTCGCCTCGCCGAAAAAAAGCCGGTGGTCGCGGTGGTCGAAGGGGTCGCCGCGTCGGGGGCCTACATCGCGGCGCTGGGCGCCGACCACATCGTCGCCCGCCGCAATGCGCTGGTCGGCTCCGTGGGCGTCATCTACCAGTTTCCCAACTTCACTGAGTTGCTGAAGACCGTGGGCGTCACCATGGAGGACATCAAGTCCTCCCCGCTCAAGGCATCCCCCAATCCCTACTCGCCAGTGACCCCGGAGGCGCGCGCCGCCGTGGACTCGCTAGTGAAGGACAGCTACGCCTGGTTCAAGGACCTCGTAGGCGATCGCCGCAAGCTCTCGGACGCCAAGCTCGCCAACGTCTCGGACGGGCGCGTCTTCACCGGTCATCAGGGGCTCGAACTCCAGCTGGTGGACGAACTTGGCGACGAGCGCACCGCCCGCGCCTGGCTCGCCCGCGAGAAGGGCGTGAGCGAGGCTCTCAAGGTCCGCACCTGGCGCACCAAGGAGGTCGGCGACGAGTTCGGCTGGATGCTCGGCGCGGCGCGCGGCGTCGTCAGCGCGCTCGGCTTCCCGCAGGCCGCGGCGCTGCTGACGGATGCGGCGAAAGGCGCGCTGGAGCGCAGTCAGCTTGACGGTCTGTTGGCCCTCTGGCACCCTCGGACCGAGGGTTAGGATAGCTTTCGCAAGCGCTTGGCGGCCATCCGACAACACCGATAACACCGCCGGACCACCCGGCCGTCCACCGTCCCTCTCGCGGTGCAGCGGCGCGCTGGCGGCGGACGATTTCGAGGAACTGGGGCCACAATGATCAAGTCCGAGCTCGTCCAGAAGATCGCCGAGGCCAACCCGCACCTCTACCAGAGGGACGTGGAGAACATCGTCAACGCCATCCTGGAGCAGATCGCCTCCGCGCTGGAGCGGGGCGACCGCGTGGAGCTGCGCGGCTTCGGCGCGTTCTCCGTGAAGAAGCGCGACGCCCGCGTCGGCCGCAACCCGCGCACCGGCAAGCAGGTGGACGTGAGCGAGAAGACCGTTCCCTATTTCAAGACCGGCAAGGAGATGCGCGAGCGTCTCAACACTGGAAAGTAGGCGCCCGTGAGCCGCTTTCTCTCCATCCTCGTCGGCCTGCCCCTCGCGATCCTCGCGGTCGCGCTGGCGGTTGCGAACCGCAAGCCGGTCACGCTGTCGCTCGATCCGTTTGCGCCGGACCATCCGGCCGTGTCGGTGACGCTGCCGCTGTTCGCGATCATCTTCGCGGCCGTGATCGTCGGCGTCATCGCGGGCGGGATCGTGACCTGGGCGCGCCAGGGCCGCTACCGCAAGGAGGCACGCGCAGCGCGCCGGGAGCAGAAGCGGGCCGAGGCCGCGCGGCCGGCGCCGTCTTCCCAGCTGGGTCTGCCCGCCCCCCGGAACTGAGGGGCGCGTCCCGTCCGCTTTGCGTTTTTCCGGAGCCGTCCCGTGCAAACGGGGCGGCTCTTTCGTTTGCGGTCCGCCTGCGGCAGCCGTGCCTCAGTAGAAGCCCACCGGGAACCAACGCAGGTAGAGATCGGTATAGACGCCCTTCTCCCAGATGCGCTGGAGGGCGAAGTCCATCGCGTGGCGCAGCGTGTCGTTGCCCTCCTTCACGGCGACTGAGAAGCCGTCGCCGAAGAAGCGGCTCTCGGTGAAGGGGCCGCCGACGAAACGGCAGCAATTGCCGCTGTCGGTGCCGTTCAGCCAGAGCGCGAGGGTGATGCCGTCACCGAACAGAAGGTCCACCTGCCCCGTCTTCACCGCCTCCTGCGCCGCCTTGAGGTCCGGATAGGGGCGGATGGCGGCCTCGTTGAAGAAGGAACGCAGATAGGCCTCGTGCGCCGTGCGGCTGACCACGGCCACCTTCTTGGAGGCGACCTCCTCGGGCGTCGCCTTCGCCAGCGTCTCCTGCCGGCGGCCGACGAAGCGCGCGGGCGTGCCGAGGTAGCGTTCCGAGAAATCAAGGGTTGTTCGCGCTGCGGGGGTCGCGACGAGCCCGGCGATGGCGGCCTCGGCGCGGCCCTGGTCCACCACGTCGGCCACATCGGCGAAGGATGCCGTCTGGAAGCTGCACGTCACGCTCAGCTCGGCGCAGATCGCCCGCGCCAGATCGATGTTGAAGCCGGAGAGGGCACCGGTGGAATTGATGAAATTGAACGGCGGATAATCATCCGTGGTGACAAACCGCAGCTCCTTCGGGAGCTTCGCGGCGTCAGGGCGCTCCAGCCGCCGCTCCACGTTCCAGAAGTTGGGCACCACCACGGGGGTGACGGCGATGGTGTCCGCCCGCTCGACCAGCGGCGGGGGCGAGCCCTGCGCCGGCCGCCCCTGTGCCGCCGGCTGCTGCTGAGCCGTCGCACCGCCCGCCATCACCAGCCCCGCGCAGAGCACCACAGCGCTGAGGCCCGACCGCCGGACGAGGGAGCGGCTGAAATCACGGCTGCTCACGAAAGAGGCTGGTAGGAGCATCGGGGAAAAGCTTACCCTAGGGTTGCATGAGGGTCGGGGCATGGTGGGGGATGCCGGTGCCGCCCG
>JAEZMT010000108.1 GCA_023442085.1 Pseudomonadota bacterium
CGGCCGACGTGCGACGCGAGATCAAGGCCCGCCTCGGCATCAACGTGAACGTGGAGTGCCACCGCGAGGGCGAGCTGCCGCGCTACGAGGCCAAGGCCACGCGCGTGCTGCACCGGCCCGAAGCGACCCACTGAGGCGGCCGTGAACGCGGCTCTCCCCATGGACGCACCCGCCTTCGAGCGGGTGCGCGCACGCATCGCAGCCGCGACCTCCGCCTGGGCGGCGGGCATGACGCTGGCCGAGATCCGCGACAGCTTCGAGGCCTTCCTCGGGCATGGCGCGGGCGCGCCGGAGGTGAGGCACACGCCCCTCACACTCGCCGGCCTGCCCGCCTGCGCCTTCGATGCACCAGGCGGCGATGCCGCCCGCGTGCTGCTCTATTGCCACGGCGGCGGTTTCCAGATCGGCTCCGTGCGCTCCCATGCGGGGCTGATGGCGCGGCTCGCGGCGGCGAGCGGGATGCGGGTGATGGGCTTCGACTATCGCCTCGCCCCCGAGCACCGCTTTCCGGCGGCGCATGATGACGCCTTCGCCGCCTATCGCGCGCTGGTGGAGGCGGGGAAGGTGCCGCTCGCGCTGGTGGGGGATTCCGCCGGCGGGGCGCTGGCGCTGGGCACCGTGATGCGGGCGCGGGATGCGGGATTGCCGCTGCCCAGGGCACTGGTGCTGCTCTCGCCCTGGCTCGATCTCACCATGGGCGGGGCGAGCTATGCAACGCTGGCGGAGAAGGACATCTTCTCCCGCCCCGAGCAGTTGAAGGCCATGGCGCGCACCTATCTCGGCCGAAACGACGCGTCCGATGATCCCGCCGCCTCGCCGGTGCTCGGCGATCTCTCCGGCCTGCCGCCCATGCTGGTGCATGCGGGCGGGCACGACATCACCCTCGACGACAGCCACCTCCTCGCCCGCCGCGCCGCGGAGCAGGGTGGGCGGGTGCAGGTCGAGGTGTTTCCCGGCATGTGCCACCATTTCCAAGTGTTCGAGGAACTGCCCGAGGCGGCGGCGTCGCTCTCCCGCATCGGCGCCTTTCTGCGCGGGCTCTGAAACCCGGCCTCCTCCCGACGCCTTTCGACGTCGCTTGCGCCGGGCGCACTCGCCGGCCTCCCGCCACCGCCGGGAGGCCGGTTTTTTGTGGAGTGCTCCCTTCACGCACCGCGCATACCACCTCACCGCCGTCATGGCCGGGCTTGTCCCGGCCACCCACGTCGGGCCGATCGAGCTACAGTCCGAGAATTGATGCCCGGCCGTTCCACGTGGATGCCCGGCACAAGGCCGGGCATGACGGCTGGTGCTTGCGCGTCGTCGTCCGTCCGCTACGCCTAGGCACTCAACCCAGCCGCGCCGGATCGAGGCCCCAGTCGGCGAGGATGGCCGGCCCGTCCGCGCCCGGCACCGAAGGGCCGCGGGCGATCTCCGAAGGCGTCCCGAGGAAGCGGGGGGCGGGGGCGGGCTGGGTCACGCCATCGATCTCCACGAACGCGCCGCGTGCCTGCGCATGGGGATGGGCGGCGGCCTCGTCCCAGTCGAGGATGGGGGTAACGCAGGCGTCCGTGCCGGCGAACAGCGCCGCCCAATGGTCGCGCGGCTCGGTGATGAACAGCGCGGCGAGGCGCGCGCGCAACTCGCCCCAGCGGGCGGGATCGGCGGCGTGGGTGAAGTCCGTCGCGTCCAGCCCCAGCCGCTCGATGAGGATACGGTGAAACCGCCCCTCCACCGGCGCCACGGCGAGGAACTTCCCGTCCGCGCAGGCATAGGTGCCGTAGAAATACGCCCCGCCGTCGAGCAGGTTCGCCGCGCGCGCATCGCTCCACATCCCGCCGGCGCGAAAGCCCCAGAACATGGCGGCGAGGAGCGAGGCGCCATCCGTCATGGCGGCGTCCACCACCTGCCCCTGCCCGGTGGTCTTGGCGGCGAGCAGCGCTGCCACCATGCCGAAGGCCATCAGCATTCCCCCGCCGCCGAAATCGGCCACGAGGTTCAGCGGCACGGGGGGCGGTGCATCGGCCGGGCCCATGGCGGCGAGCGCCCCGGTCAGGCCGAGATAATTGAGATCGTGCCCGGCGGCGTCCTTGAGCGGCCCCTCCTGTCCCCAGCCGGTCATGCGGCCGTAGACGAGGCGCGGGCTGGCGGCAAGGCACGGCTCCGGGCCGAGACCGAGGCGTTCCATGACGCCGGGTCGGAAGCCCTCGATGAGGCCGTCGGCGCGGGCGATGAGATCGCGCATCACGCCGAGGTCTGCTTCGGCCTTGAGGTCGAGGGCCAGTGACCGGCGGCCCCGCGCCAACACGTCGAAGCGCGTGTTCATGAGCGGGATGTCCGCCCGCGCGCCCTTCTGGTGGATACGGATGACCTCCGCCCCCGCATCCGCCAGCATCATGGCGGCGAAGGGCGCGGGGCCGAGGCCCACCATCTCGACAATGCGCAGTCCGGAAAGCGGACCCGGCATCGCCCTCAGCCCTGGCCGGCGGGCAGGTGGACGACGAGGCCGTCCAGCGCCGGGGCCACCTTGATCTGGCAGGAGAGGCGGGAGGTGTCGCCCACGTCCTCGGCGAATTCGAGCATGTCGCGCTCCATGCCGGTGGCCTCGCCCACCTGCGCGGACCAGGCGGGGTCCACATGCACATGGCAGGTGGCGCAGGAGCAGGCGCCACCGCACTCGGCGACGATGCCGGGCACATTGGCGCGGCGGGCGCATTCCATGACGGAGAGCCCGTCATCCGCATCGATCTCGATGCGCGCGGCGGCAGGCGTGACGAAGACGATGCGGGTCATCGGGGGCTTCCAGTATTCTGATTTTGCTTGGAAAAATTCAGGCGCCGCAGCCCATGCCGCCGGAGACGCCCAGCACCTCGCCGGTGATGAAGGACGCGGCGTCCGAGGCGAGGAAGGCCACCGCCACCGCCACCTCCTCCGGCTCGCCGATGCGGCGCAGGAGGGTGAGGGCGGCCATGTCGGCGAGGATTTTCTCGCCCACCTCCGCCACCGCGCGCTCCACCATGGGGGTGCGGATGGGGCCGGGCGCCACCGCATTGGCGATGATGCCGTAGCGGGCATTCTCGCGGGCGATGGAGCGGGTGAATCCGATGAGCCCGGCCTTGGCAGCGGCATAGACCGCCCCGCCCTTCGAGCCGAGGCGCCCGGCCTCGGACGCGACGTTCACGATCCGCCCATAGCGCGCCGCCTGCATGGCGGGCAGGGCGTGGTGGGTGAAGAGGAAGGCGGTTTCCAGATTCACCGAGAGCAGGAACCGCCAGTCGTCCAAAGTCGTGTCGGTGAAAAAGGCGTGCTGGTCGGCGCCGATATTGTTCACCAGCACGTCGAACCCGCCGTGTGTGGCGAACAGCGCCTGCGCGGCCGCCGCATCCGTGCCGTCCATATGGACGAAGGTGGCCCCGGTTTCCGCCGCGAGCGCGGGGCCGGTCGTGGCGTCGCGATCGCAGAAGGTGACGGCCATGCCATCCGCGCCGAGCTGGCGGACGATGGCGGCACCGATGCCGGCGCCGCCTCCGGTGACGAGCGCGCGGTGCGGGGGCAAGGGCGGCTTCTCGGGCGCGGTCATCGGCCGGTGAAGACGGGCTTGCGCTTCTCGATCACCGCCGCGAGGCCCTCGCGACTGTCGGCGGTGAAGGAAAGTTCGGAGACGGTGCGCGCCTCCTCCGGCAAGGCGCGCTCCACGTCCAGCGCGTTCCACAACAGGCGCTTGGTGGCGGCCATGGCGAGCGGCGCGCCGGAGGCATAGAAGCGCGCGGCCTTGCCGGCTTCCTCGGTCAGCGCGTCGTCCGGCACGCACTTGGTGATGAGGCCGATGGACTGCGCCTCCTCGGCGCTCACCACGCGGTTGGAGAGCATGATCTCCGCCGCGCGGCGGAAGCCCACGAGATGGGGCAGGATGACCGAGGCGCCGGCATCGGGCGCCATGCCCACCCGCGTGGCGCCGGCCATGAATTTCGCGCCCGCGCCGGCAATCACGATGTCGGAGGCGCAGACGAGGCCGAGCCCGCCGCCGCCTGCCGCATAGCCGTGCACCTCGGTGACGACGACGGCCTTCAGGCGGATGAGCGCGCCGATGGCGACCTGCAGATAGGCCGTCACCTCACGCAGGAAATCACCCAGCGCCTCACCTTTGGAGGCGAACTCGCGCACGTCGCCGCCGGCGCAGAAATTCGCGCCCGCGCCGCGCAGATGCACCACCCGCACATCGGCGGCGCGATGCACCACCATGATGGCCTTGTAGAGCGCCTGCATCAGCTCGATGTTCATGCCGTTGGCCGAGCTGGGGCGGTTGAGCGTGAGGGTGGCGACGCCATCGGCGTAATCGAGCAGGACGGGTCCTTCGGCGATCCAGCTTTCGGGGGTGGTGCTGTGTGTCATGGGCGCCTCGGGGGCAGGAGGGGGAGGAGAGGGGCAGCGCTACCGCCCACTCCCGTTGTCATGGCCGGGCTTGTCCCGGCCATCCACGTGGTACGGCTGGGAACATCATTTCGAGCGGCGTGCCAGCGGCCCGACGTGGATGCCCGGCACAAGGCCGGGCATGACGGCTGGAGAGGGTGGAGAGAGCTGGGAAAGGAACGGCGAACGGAGCGACGACTTCCCCGCTACGCCCTCACACCAGGAACGACAGGGTGAAGATCGGCTTCATGTTGTTCACGAGGCAGATCTTCTTGCGCACCAGCCGGAAACCCTGCTCCGTCATGCGCAGGCGGTAGGTGTTGCGCGCAGCCCAGAGCGTCTCGCCGCGCAGATTGTCCTCGTAGATGAGGACGTTGGCGCGCACGTCCACCTCCGGGCCACGCGCCTCGGCGATCTCGATGTTGGAGATCACGCGGGCCAGCTCCGAACGCGGCGTCTGGGTGTGGCGCCGGCCGGTCTTGAGCTGGCGGATGCGCACGCCGATGCGCGAGCGGTTGTCGTAGAGCACCGACATCTCCTTCTCGGGGTCGGTGTCGTCGCCATTGGCGGGGACCCAATAGATGGCGTCGTCGGTCCACAGCGCCTCCCACCCATCATAATCGTGGGTGTCGGCGAGGCGGGCCTCCAGATAGAGAAATTGCGCCACTTGATGGTGCAGTGTCGCCGGCTCCAGCTTGGCGAGGTCGGGAGCGGAGGCGTCCGCGAAGGAATGGGCCAGGGCGGTCATCAGCGGGCCTCCGTCATCAGGTTCAGATAGTGGCGCCAGATGCCGCGCTGGGGCGTCTCATCGGTGGAATGGGCGATGCGGAAGCCGTTCTCGTCCAGGCGCTCGCGGTGCAGGCCGCGCGAGAGCACCAGCCATTCGGGATCGAGGATCTGCGCGCCGCGATGGTTGCGCTCGTACATCTCGGTGTCGTCGGCGAGCAGAAGGCCGGCGGGGCCCACCGAGCCCATGGTCTGCTGGCGCAGGCGGCGGTTGATGTCCGGCGCGCCCTTGAACTGCACGGCGGTGACATGCTGGATGGTCTCGTCCAC
>JAEZMT010000128.1 GCA_023442085.1 Pseudomonadota bacterium
CCACCAGCGCGCCGCCGCGCCCGTCCGGCGTCGCCTTCACACCGCAGCCGACGCCGCAATAGGGGCAGGTGGTCTTCACCGAGGGGGGCGAGGTGAGGGGGGCGTTCATGCCGGTCCTGCCTGAGGCTTGGCCATCATTTCTAGCTCAGTACACGTCGGCCTGATAGCGCCCGGCGGTCTTGAGATCGGCGACGAATTTCGCCGCCGCCTCCGCCGACAAGCCACCATGGGTGGCGGCCACGTCCGCCACCGCCTTCTCCACGTCCTTGGCCATGCGCTTGGCATCGCCGCAGACGTAGAAATGCGCGCCATCCTTCAGCCAGCCCCACAGCTCCGCGCCGGCCTCGCGGATGCGGTCCTGGACATAGACCTTGCGGTCGCCGTCGCGGGACCATGCCGTGTCGAGGCGGGTGAGGCAGCCGGTAGCCTGAAGGCCGGAGAGCTCGTCCTCATAGAAGAAATCCGTCTCGCGGCGCTGGTGGCCGAAAAACAGCCAGTTGCGGCCGGGCGCCTTCATCGCCAGCCGCTCGTGCAGGAAGGAACGGAAGGGGGCGATGCCGGTGCCGGGGCCGACCATGATGACGTCCTTCGCCAGATCCTGCGGCAGGGCGAAGCCGTGGGCCTTCTGGATATAGGCCTTCATCCGCGTGCCCGGCGCGAGGCGGTCGCCGAGGAAGGTGGAGGCGACGCCGAGCCGCGTGCGGCCGTCCTTCTCATAGCGCACCGCATCGACCGTCAGGGTCAGCCGGCCGGGGGTGGCGACGGGGCTGGACGAGATGGAATAAAGGCGCGGCTGCAGCGGCTCCAGGCACTCGATGAGGGCTTCCGGATCGGGCCTGATGCCGGGAAATTTCGTGAGCGCCGCAAGCACGTCGAGGGTGGCGGCATCGCCGTCCGGGTCCTCGCCGCTGGCGAGCGCGCGGGCCTTGGCCTTGCGCTCGCCGCCGACGAGATAGGAGATGAGGGTGAAGAGCGCATCGGGCGCCGATTTCAGGCACACCTCGCGGGCCAGCACCTCGGCGAGCGTGTGGCCGGCGATGGGGAAATCGGCGGGGGCGTGCAGAGCCTCCAGCACGGCGGCGACGAGGCCGGGATCGTTCACCGGGAAGACGCCGAAGCTGTCGCCGGCAGCATAGTCGATGCCGGAGCCCGAGACATCGAACTCCACGTGCCACGTCTCCTTCTCCGAGCCTTCATTGTTGAGGCGCGTGCGGGAGAGGAAGGTGACTTCGCCGGGGTTTTCCCGTGTGCCGGTGGCGGCGCTTGCGGCGGGAGCGTGCGCCAGGGCCGGAGCCTCCGCAGGGGGCGCGGGCTCGGCAGAAGCGGAAGTTTCCGCCGCCAGCTGCTTCAGCATGCGCAGCGTCTCCTTGCCGCCGGGGGCACAGAGGTTGAGCTTGCTTTCGGTGCCCGTCGCCAGAGCCTGCGCATAGGTCTCGCAGACATAGCCGCACTGGCCGCAATCCTGCTGCGCCATGGCCGCCATCATGCGCCGGGGCAGGGCCTTGCCCTCGGCCAGCGCCATGCGCTCGGCGAGCGGCATGGAGGGGTCGTGCCAGGGAGCGCCATCGTCCTCCTCGGCGGCGGCCGGCGCGGAGATGTCCGGCAGCAGCGCCGCCGCGTCGCCGGCCGAAAGGGCCATGGGAGCGGGCGCCGCCTCGCTGGAGAGGATGGCGGCGAAGAAGCCGTTCAGCCACGCCCGCTGCTCCGCCGTGAAGGGCGCGCTGTCGGGCAGGACCGGGACGATGGGGGGACGGGACTGGAGGCTCATGGGCATGTCTCGAATGGAGTGTGCGCGGCCGGATCGCCTGCGCTCATGCCGCCGCCGCCAGCGCCTTCAGCGCGTCGGGGTCGAGGCGGCGGGTGAAATCGGCGAAGCTCTCGCCTGCGGCGCGGTGGGCCTGCCAGCTCTTGAGCAGGCGTTCCACCACGGCCGGGGCGTCGTCCGCCGGCACATATTGGTAAAGCTCGCGGGCGATGGCGGCCGCGCTGCCGAAGCCTCCGCCGACGAGGATGTGATAGCCGTCCACCGTGTCCCCGTCCTCATTGACGGGCACCCGCGCCCCGATCAGTCCGATATCGCCGATGTAGTGCTGGGCGCAGGAATTGTGGCAGCCGGTGACATGGATGTTCACCGGCCCGTCGAGGGCGACCCGCTCTTCGCAGTGGGCGAGGATCGCCCGCGCGGTGCCCTTGGTGTCGGCCGCCGCGAAGCGACAGCCCTTCGCCCCGGTGCAGGCGACGATGCCCGCCTGGAGCGGCGTTGCCTTGGTGATGAGGCCGAGGGCCTCCACCGCGCCCGTCACCGCCGCGATATCCGCATCCGCAACGCCGGAGATCAGCAAATTCTGCCAGACGGTGAGGCGGATATCGCCATCGCCGAAGCGGGCGGAAATGTCGGCGAGGCCGCGCATCTGGGCGACGCTCATGCGGCCCACGGACGTCGCCACGCCCACATAGTTGAGCCCCGCCTGCTTCTGCGGATGGACGCCCAGATGGGCGAGCCGGTCCGGTTCCGCGCGCGGCTTCACCGCCTCGGCGGCGAGGCGGGTGAAGGGGCGGCCGAGCTTGTCCTCCACCAGCTTCAGGAAGCCGTCGAAGCCGAGGGAATCCAGCACGTATTTCAGCCGCGCCTTCTTGCGATCGGTGCGGTCGCCGGTGTCGATGAAGGCGCGTACGATGGCCGCCGCCACGTCCACCGCCTCGTCGGGGCGCACCACGATGCCGGTGTCGCGGGCGAAGTCCTTGTGGCCGGTGATGCCGCCCAAGACGAGGCGCAGCCAGACGCCGGGGGCGATGCCGAAGCCGTCCAGCACCTCAATCGCCTGGAAGCCGATGTCGTCGGTGTCCTCCAGCGCCCCGATGGTGCCGGCACCGTCGAAGGCCACGTTGAACTTGCGCGGCAGGCCGTACATGTCGCGGCTGTTCAGGATGTAATGGTGCCACGCGCTCGCCAGCGGGCGGGTGTCGAGGAGTTCCTGCGGGTCGATGCCGGCGGTGGGGGTGCCGGTGACATTGCGGATATTGTCCGCGCCCGAGCCCTTGGCCGTGAGGCCGAGGGAGACCAGCCCCTCCAGCACGGCGATGCTGTCGGTGGGCGGGATCTCGCGGATCTGGAGATTGGCGCGGGTGGTGATGTCGGTGTAGCCGCCGCCGTGGCGCTCGGCGATGTCGGCGACGCCGCGGAACTGCCAGTGGGTGAGGATGCCGCCGGGAATGCGCATGCGGCACATGAAGCTGTCCTGCGCGGGGGCGACGTAGAACAGGCCGTGATACTTCCAGCGCAGGATGTCCGGGCCCTTGGGAAAGACGCCGTCGCGGGCGGCGGCGCGCATGCGGTCATAGGCGTCGAGACCCAATTCCTCGCGCTTCGCCTTCTCCTCGGGGGTGAGCTTTTTTCCCTCAGCTTCCGTGCGGGCCATGGCGCGATGGCTCGCGGCATCCGGGCCGGTCATTTCCGCGACGGGGGCAGCGGAGGGCGCGGGCGCGCTGCGCGCGATCTGCACAGCCTTGGCGCCGGAGACGAAGCCTTCCAGATAGCGCTTCTGGTCGAGGGTGAAATCGGCGCCCATGGGGTTTCCTTTCTTCTTCTTGTCAGGCTGCGGCGGCCACCGCATCGCGCCCGAACGCAAGCTCGGTGCGCATGGCGGCGATGGGGGTGCGGCGGGTGATGAGGTCGAGGTAGAAGAGGCCGTCCGCCGTGTCGCCGAACAGCACGGCCCCGGCGAGCAGGCCGTCCTTCAGGATGAGCCGGCGGTAGACGCCGAGGCCGCGGTCGGTGAGCACAATGTCTTCCGTGCCTGGCCCGCCGGTCACGTCGCCCGCCGAGAAGACGGGCACGCCCGACACCTTGAGATTGGTGGAAACGACGGAGCCCGCATAGCGCGCATCCTCCCCGGCGAGGCGGCGGGCAAGGACGGCGGCCTGCTCATAGGCCGGGGCGACGAGGCCGTAGGTCATGCCGCGATGCTCGGCGCATTCGCCGATGGCGAAGATGTCGGGATCGGACGCGGCGAGGGTGTCGTCCACCACGATGCCGCGCTTCACGTCCAGCCCCGCCGCGCGGGCGAGGTCCGCATTGGGGGTGACGCCGCAGGCCACCACGAGGATGTCGGCGGGAATGACGCGACCGTCCTTGAGGCGCAGGCCGGTGACATGGCTTTCGCCCTCGATGGCCTCGCTGGCGGCGCCGAGGAGCACCTCGATGCCCTTGGCCTCCACCGCGCGCTTGAGGAAGGCGCCGGCCGCGGCGTCGAGCTGGCGCTCCATCAGCCGGTCCATGAGATGGACGAGGCGGGTCTCGACGCCCGCGCCGGCGAGACCGGCGGCGGCCTCGATGCCGAGCAGGCCGCCACCGATGACCACGGCGCGGGTACCGGGAACAGCGGCGGCGGCGAGCAGGGCTTCCACGTCCTTCAGATCGCGGAAGGTGTGGACACCGGGAAGGTCCATGCCCGGCAAGGGCAGGCGGATGGGGTGGGAGCCGGTGGCCAGCACCAGCTTGCCGAAGGGCAGGCGGCGGCCATCGGCGAGGATCACTTCGCGCGCTGTACGATCGATGGCGGCGGCAGGGGTGCCGTATTGCAGGGTCACACCCCGCGCGCGCCACCATTGGGCAGGCTTCATCTCCGCTTCGGCGGCGGCCATATGGCCGGCGAGGACCTCGGACAGCAGCACGCGGTTATAGGCAAGGTGCGGCTCCGCCCCGATCACCGCCACGGCGTGGCGGCCGAGCGCGCGGGAGGTCAGCTCCTCGCAGAGCTTCGCGGCGGCCATGCCGTTGCCGATGACGAGAAGGGGCTCGCTCACCTGCGTCTCCTCACTCGGCCGCGACCGGCGCCTTGGCGGCGGCGGCGATCATGACGGAGGAGAGGATGCCGTACGCTTCGATCCACGCGGCCTTCGTCTCGGAGGTGAAGTCCTGCCCGAGGCCTTGCTCCAGCGTCCAGATGAGTGCGGCGCTGACGGGGGCGTAGTGCTCATCCTTCACGCCATAGCCCACATGCTTGCGGGCGAGGCTCTGCGCGGCCGGGACGATCTTCGAGAGGTCGTTGAGGCCGGCGACGACGAGGCCCAGCGTCGCCATGAGCTTGGCGCCCTGGAGGCTCATGTCGCCCTTGAACAGGGGCTTCACCTCCGGCGCGATCTCGAACAGCCGACCATAGAAGAGGGCCGCGGCGGTGTCGGAGATGGGCACCACCTTGGCGAACGACTCCTGGATCAGTTCGATCTGGTGCGGGGTCAGGCTCATGGCGAAACTCCTGGATGAAGGGCGCACGGACCCGCGCGCCGGTTCGGCGCGTGAGATCGACGCTCGGTTGGGACGGCGCGGGCTGGCCCGCGCCTCTGATGATCGCTAGGCGGCCTCGACGAAGCGGTGGCGCTCGTGGAGGAATTTCAGCACCGCCTCGCGGGCCTTGAGGTAGGTAGGGTTGGTCACCAGCTCGAGGCGCTTGCGCGGACGGGGCAGCTTCACCTCCAGCACCTCGCCCACATAGGCGGAGGGGCCGTTGGTCATCATCACGATGCGATCGGAGAGCAGCACCGCCTCGTCCACGTCGTGGGTGATCATGAGGATGGTGTTGCCCAGCGTCGCGTGGATCTGCATCACGCTGTCCTGCAGGTGCGCGCGGGTGAGCGCATCCAGCGCGCCGAACGGCTCATCCAGCAGCAGCACCTTCGGCTCCATGGCCAGCGCCCGGGCGATGCCGACACGCTGCTTCATGCCGCCGGAGATTTCGGACGGGCGCTTGTCCTTGGCGTGGCCCATCTGCACGAGGTCGAGATTGTGCAGGGTCCAGTCGTGCCGCTCGGCGCGCGAGCGGGTGCCGGAGAACACCTTGTCCACAGCGAGGCGCACGTTGTCGTAGACCGTGAGCCAGGGCAGCAGCGAGTGGTTCTGGAACACGACGGCGCGGTCGGGGCCGGGCGCGTTCACCTCCCGCCCGTCGAGGATCACCCCGCCGGTGGTGGCGGAGGTGAGGCCGGCGACGATGTTGAGCAGAGTGGACTTGCCGCAGCCCGAATGGCCGATGATGGAGACGTACTCGCCCTTTTCGATGTCGAGCGTCACCTCCTTCAGCACGTTGGTGGAGGCGGAGCCGCGGGTGAAGGTCTTGTCGATGTGATCGAGCTTCAGATAGGCGCCCATGGAAGCCTCCTCAGGCAGCGGCGGTGCCGCGGGTGACGAAGGCGCCGACAGCGGCGATCATGCGGTCCAGGATGAACCCGGTGATGCCGACGTAGAAGAGCGCCACGATGATGTCGCCGATGAGCGACGAGTTCCACGCATCCCAGATGAAGAAGCCGATGCCGACGCCACCGATGAGCATCTCGGCGGCGATGATGGCGAGCCAGGAGAGCCCGATGCCGACGCGCAGGCCCGTGAAGATGTAGGGCGCCGCCGCCGGGATCATGATCTTCCAGAAGAATTCGAGGGGGTTCAGCCGCAGAACTGCAGCAACGTTCCGGTAATCCTGCGGGATGTTGCGGATGCCCACCGCCGTGTTGATGATGATGGGCCAGATGGCGGTGATGAAGATCACGAACACCGCCGCCGGCTGTCCGTCGCGGAAGGCGGCCAGCGACAGCGGCAGCCAGGCGAGCGGCGGCACGGTGCGCAGCACCTGGAACAGCGGGTCGAGGCCACGCATGGCCCAAGTGGACTGGCCGATGAGCACGCCAAGGCCGACACCCGCCACCGCCGCGAGGCTGTAGCCCACCGCCACGCGCTGGAGCGAGGCGAGGATGTGCCAGAACAGGCCCTTGTCGAGGCCGCCGCGGTCATAGAAGGGGTGGGCGATCAGCTCCCACGAATTCTGGATGATGGAGGAGGGCGGCGGCAGGGCCGAGCCCGGGGCGCTGCAAAGGATCTGCCACAGGCCTAGGAGCAAGGCGATGACGACGACGGGCGGGATGACGTTGGCCGCGGCCGTCTTCAGGACGGGCACGATCTTCTCCGCCAGCGCCGGGCGCTGGCGCGCCGGCATCTTCACCACCTGGGCTGCCGGGGCTTGCGCCATCTTGGCAGGCGAGGATTTTTCCAGCTTGAGGGCGGGCATGGACATGAATGCGTCTCCGGGTTCGGGGCAGGGGGCGCCGCCCCCGTGGTCTGGGATCAGGGGCGGCGCCGCGCGATCACGAAATCCGCTTGATGCCGAGGCTCGACAGGTAGGCGGACGGGTTCTCCGGATCGAAGACCTTGCCGTCGAAGAAGGTCTCCTTGCCCCGCGAGGTGGAGGTGGGGATCTGGGCCGCCGGCACGGAGAGGGCTTTGGCCGCCTCGCGCCACATGTCCTCGCGGTTCACCTTGGCGATAAGGGCCTTGGCGTCGTAATCGGGCTCGAACTTGCCCCAGCGCTGGTCCTCGGTGATGAACCAGAGGTCGTGGCTCTGGTAGGGGTAGGACGCATTGTCCTGCCAATACTTCATCATCACCGGGCTCTTCTCGACCACGCGGCCGGTGCCGTAGTCGAACTTGCCCTTCATGCGGTCCACCACGTCGGCGACCGGCACGTTGATCCACTGGCGCTTGGCGCAGATGGCGGCGACTTCCTCGCGATTTTCCATCTTGTCGCACCACATCTGGGCTTCCATCACCGCCTTCAGCAGCGCCATGGCGGCCTTGGGGTTCTTGTCCACATAGGCGGCGCGCATGCCGAAAGCCTTCTCCGGATGGTCCTTCCAGAGCTCGCCCGTGGTGATGGCGGTGTAGCCGATCTTCTGGTGGATGAGCTGCTCGTTCCACGGCTCGCAGACGCAGAAGCAGTCCATGGTGCCCACCTTCATATTGGCCACCATCTGGGCCGGCGGGACGACGATGGTCTCGATGTCCTTGTCGGGATCGATGCCGCCAGCGGCGAGCCAGTAGCGAATCCACAAATCATGGGTGCCGCCCGGGAAAGTCATGGCGGCCTTCACCGCCTTGCCGGAGGCCTTCTTCTTCTCAAGGGCGTCCTTGAAGGGCTTGGTATCGAGGCCGATCTTGAGGTCGATATACTCCTGGCCCACCGAGATGCACTGGCTGTTCAGATTCAGCCGGGAGAGGATGTACATGGGGGTGGGGACGTTGTTCTGCGTCACCTTGCCGGCGGAGATCAGGTAGGGCATGGGCGTCAGAATGTGGGCGCCGTCGATGCCGTTGCCCTCGGAGCCGAGCACGAGATTGTCGCGCGTGGTGCCCCAAGAGGCCTGCTTGGCGACGTTCACGTCGGTCATGCCGTATTTGTCGAACAGGCCCTTTTCCTTGGCGACGAACAGGGGCGCCGCGTCGGTGAGGGCGATGAAGCCGAGCGTCGCCTTGTTGGTCTCCGGCGCCTCGGAGGCATAGGCCGCCGGCACGCCGCCGGGGAAGGCCATGCGGATGCTCTCGAACAGCGCGGCGGTGCCGAGCGCGGCGGCCGTGCCCTTCAG
>JAEZMT010000134.1 GCA_023442085.1 Pseudomonadota bacterium
GCCCGCACATCCCTGTTCGACCAGGTGCCCACCGACAAGCTGGTGCTGGCGCTGAAGGGCACCGATCCCGACTTCCGCGAGATCATCCTGCAATCGCTCGGCGCCCGCGTGCGCCGCATGGTGGAGCAGGAGATGGCCGGCAGCGAGCCCGCGCCCGCCAAGGACGTGATGGAAGCGCGCCGCACCGTCACCGACCTTGCCCTCGACATGGCCGGGCGCGGCGAGATCGAGATTGCCTCCGGCACGGAGGAGGACGCCTATGTGCGCTGACGCCCGCGCCCCTCTGCTCGGCCTCTTGAGCCCGCCGCACCGGGGGCGCCATGTCTGAGGAACAGGACAAGGAGAGCAAGACAGAAGAGGCGAGCGAGAAGAAGGTTTCCGACGCCGTGGAGAAGGGCAACGTGCCCTTCTCGCGGGAGGCGACGCTGTTCGCCTCGCTCATCGGCATCCTCGCCATCCTCGCCTTCTTCGTCGCGGCGCCGACAAAGCTCCTCACCGCGGACCTCTCCCGCCTCATCGACGATCCGGCGGGCTTTCCCATCGCCACCGGCAACGATGCGGTCTCCATCCTGTGGGGTGCGCTGGCCGGGGCCGGGCGCTTCCTGATGCCCATGGTGATCGTGCTGATGCTCGCCGGCCTCGTCGCCTCGGGCTTCCAGAACGTGCCGTCGCTGGTGGCCGAGCGCATCCGTCCGCAATGGTCGCGGGTGTCGCCCTCCGCCGGCTTCAAGCGCATCTTCGGCACCCAGGGGCACATCGAGTTCGGCAAGGCGCTGTTCAAGCTGTTCGCCATCGGCATCGTCGCGGCGCTCGTGCTCTATGCGCAGGAGCGCGAGGTGGTGGATGCCATGTTCACCGATCCGCTCCGTCTGCCGAGCCTGCTGCTCGCCCTCGCCATGCGGCTGGTGGCGACGGTGTGCGTCGTCACCATCGGGCTGGTGGCCGCCGACATCGTGTGGTCGCGGGTGAGCTGGAAGACCAACCTGCGCATGACGAAACAGGAGGTGAAGGACGAGTTCAAGCAGGCCGAGGGCGACCCGATGGTCAAGGCGCGCATTCGTGCCGTGGCCCGGGAACGGGCGCGCCAGCGCATGATGAACGCCGTGCCGAAGGCCACCGTCGTCATCGCCAATCCGACACATTACGCCGTCGCCCTGCAATACGACCGGCAGACCGGCGGCGCGCCGCTGGTGGTGGCCAAGGGCGTCGACCTGATCGCCCTCAAGATCCGCGAGATCGCCGAGCGCCACGGCGTGCCGGTGATCGAGGACCGCCCGCTCGCCCGCGCCCTGTTCGCGGCGGTGGAGGTGGACCAGTGGATTCCGCAGGACTTCTACCGGCCGGTGGCGAAAATACTGCATTACATCTATGCGAGGCCCGGCCATGGCGCGAAATGAGTTCCTCCGCCTCCAGCGCCTCGCCGGCCGGCCGAAGATGGAGCGGCTCGCCTGCGAGCGGGCGCTCGCCGGCGCGCTGCGCGAGGTGATGACCGAATTGTTCTTCACCAATGCCGGGCTGCTCATGGCCTATATCCATGCCGGGCAGACCAACATCATCGACGACATCGTCGCCTCCTGCGCCGAACGCTCGCTGAAGCCGGGGGCGCTCCGCTATGGCGGGCAGGCGGTCATCCAGGCCGACTGGGGCGTCGCCCCCACCGTCGCCATGGACATGGAGCTCGGCTGCGCCGACTGCTCGCTCTACTTCCGCATCATCTTCGACGCCGGCACCGTGGGCGTGGAGATGGACAGCATTCTCTACCACGAGGCGGAACCGGAGGCGGACGGGCTCCTCGAACACCTCACCGCCACGCTGGAGGGCGTGCGGCTGGGAGCGTGAGGGGGAGGGCGGATAACCCGCCCAGCCTCGGGCAAGGTTGACGCGCTAGCTCTCGTTATCTCGCGCCTTCCAAAGGCGGCGAGACCATCGCGGTTCATCCGGGGAATGTGCCATGGAACCCCTGTTCCTGTTCAATCTCGCCTCGCGGCACGCCCAGTGGGCCACGGTGCGGCAGACAGCCATCGCGGGGAACATCGCGAACGCCAACACGCCCGGCTACAAGGCGGTGGACGCCGAGCCGTTCAGCGCCATCCTCGACCGCACCCGCCTCGCCGTCGCCCGCACCACGGGCAGCCACATGGACGTGGCGGCGGGCGGCATCGGCGCCACCAAGGTGGCCCCGCGCGACGGCTGGGACACCTCCCATTCCGGCAACAGCGTGAGCCTGGAGCAGGAGATGCTGAAGGCCGACGAGGTGAACCGCGCCTATTCGCTCAACACCTCCATCGTCCGCTCCTTCCACCGCATGATCCTCGCGAGCGTCAAATGATCGGCGATCCGTTCAAGACCATCACCGGCATCGCATCGAGCGGCCTTGCCGCGCAAACCCAGCGCATGCGCGTCGTGGCGGAGAACATCGCCAATGCGCGCTCAACAGGGACGACGCCCGGCGCCGACCCCTATCGCCGCAAGACCGTCGAATTCACCCAGGAGCCCGACCGCGCGCTCGGCGCATCGCGGGTGAAGGTGAAGGCGACGAGCGTCGACCGCAGCGCCTTTTCCGTGGAGTTCGATCCCGGCAACCCCGCCGCCGATGCCGAGGGGCGGGTGAAGGTGCCGAACGTCAATCCCCTCGCCGAGATGGCGGATCTCCGGGAGGCCGGCCGCAGCTATCAGGCCAACCTCCAGATGATCAAGCAGGCCCGCTCCATGGTCGCCATGACCATCGATCTTCTGAGGACGCCGTGATGATCGACGCCGTTTCCCTCAATGCGCTGAGCCGCACCACCGCCACGAGCGCCACCACCGCCGCCCGCGCCACCGAGGCCGCGAGCGCCACCCAGAGCGCGGGCAGCATTTCAGACTTCTCCACCATGCTCGCCCGCATGTCCTCGGACGCGGTGGACCAGGTGAAGACCGCCGAGGCAAGCGCCATTTCCGGCATCCACGGACGCGTCTCCGTGCAGCAGGTGGTGGAGGCGGTGATGTCCGCCGAGCAGACGCTCCAGACCGCCATCGCGGTGCGCGACAAGGTGGTCGCCGCCTATCAGGAAATCAGCCGGATGGCCATCTGAGGAGAGTGATATGAGAGCTTTGGCCATCGCCGCGACCGGCATGTCGGCGCAGCAGACCAATGTGGAGGTGATCGCGAACAACATCGCGAACATCAACACCACCGGCTTCAAGCGCGCCCGCGCCGAGTTCACGGACCTGCTCTATCAGGCCGAGCGCGCGCAGGGCGTGCCCAATCAGGACGGCGCGGACCCGGTGCCGGAGGGCGCGCTCGTCGGCCTCGGCGTGCGCACCATCGGCATCCGCAACCTGCACCTCCAGGGGCCGCTGGCGCAGACCGGGAACCCGCTCGATCTTGCTCTCAACGGCCGCGGCTGGTTCCAGATCACCAGCCCCTCGGGCGACACGCTCTATACCCGCGCCGGCTCCTTCAACAAGGGGCCGACCGGCCAGCTCGTGACCGCCGACGGCTATGCGCTGAACCCGTCCCTCACGCTGCCGCAGGACGCCAGCAGCATCGTCATCAACGAGAGCGGGCAGATCTATGCCCAGATCGCCAACCAGTCCTCGCCGACGCTGGTGGGCCAGCTGACGCTCGCCACCTTCGCCAACGATTCCGGCCTCGAGCCGCTCGGCGACAACCTCTATCGCGAGACCTCCGCCTCCGGCCAGCCGGTGACGGGTGTCGCCGGCACCACCGGCTTCGGCGCCGTGGTGCAGGGGTATCTGGAAGGCTCAAACGTGGACCCCATCAAGGAGATCACCCAGCTCATCCAGGCCCAGAGGGCCTATGAGATGAACTCCAAGGTGATCCAGGCCGCCGACGACATGGCCGGGGTCGTGTCGAAGGGAATCCGGTGATGACCCATCCGGCGCGGCGCCCCGTGCGTAGGAGGTTCTGGATGCGCGCCGGCCTCCTCGCTGGCGCGGTGTCCGTGCTCTGCGCCGGTGCCGCCCCTGCCATGGCGCAGAGCATCTCTTCCCTGGCCCAGCAGGCCGCCGCCGGCCGCGAGGAGGTGGAGCCGCCCCGCCCCGCCCCCGCGCGCCCGGCGGCGGAGCCAGCTCTAACGGCCCGGATTCCGGTCGCCGCCGTCACCCTCTATCCGGGCGACGTGATTTCCGCCGGCATGCTGGCGCAGCGCGAGGTGGCCGACGCCGTGCTCGATCGCGGCGGCATCGCGCTGCAAGCCTCCGCCGTGGTGGGCAAGTCGGCCCGGCGGGTCATCGCCGCCGGCCAGCCGGTTCCGCTCAATGCGCTCGGCGACGTGACCCTCGTCACCAAGGGCGTCGCCACCCGCATCCAGCTGAAGGAGGGCGGCCTCGCCATCTCCGGCTACGGTATGCCGCTGGATTCCGGCGCGGCGGGCGCCACCATCCGGCTCAAGAACATGGAGTCGGGCCAGATCATCGTCGGCGAGGTGGCCGGCGACGGTACCGTCTGGGTGAAGACGCGATGATCCGCCACGCGCTTATGGCGCTCGCCGCCCTCCTCGCCCTCGCCGGCCCCGCCGCCGCGCAGGCGACGACGCGCATCAAGGACATCTCCTCCATCCAGGGCGTGCGCGACAACCAGCTTGTGGGCTACGGCCTCATCATCGGCCTCCAGGGCACCGGCGACACGCTGCGCAACTCGCCCTTCACCGAGCAGGCCATGCAATCCATGCTCGACCGCATGGGCATCAATGTGCAGGGCCTGTCGCTGCGCGCCAAGAACGTGGCGGCGGTGGCCGTCACCGCGAACCTGCCCGCCTTCGCCGGGCTCGGCACGCGCATCGACGTGACCATCGCTTCGCTCGGCGATGCCACGTCCCTGCGTGGCGGCACGCTGCTCGTCACGCCGCTCAATGGCGCGGACGGGGTGACCTATGCGGTGGCGCAGGGGCAGATCGTCTCCGGCATCCAGATCACCGGGCAGGCGGAGACGCTGAGCCAGGGCGTGCCCACCGCCGGGCGCATCGCCAACGGCGCGCTGGTGGAGCGGCAGATCCCCGGCCAGCTCTCCGAGCTGCCGGAAATCCTCATCGACCTCACCAATCCGGATTTCCGCACCGCCGCGCTGATGGCCGATGTCATCAACGCTTACACCCACGCCCGCTACGGCAAGCGCCTCGCCCGCGAGCGCGATTTGCGCACGGTGGTGGTGCAGCGCCCGCCCAATACCGGCACCGCCCGCTTCATCGCCGAGATCGGCGAATTGCGCATCACGCCCGACACGCCGGCCAAGGTGGTGGTTGACCAGCGCACGGGCACGGTGGTGATCGGCCGTAACGTGCAGGTCTCCACTTTCGCCGTGACGCAGGGCAATCTCACCGTGCAGGTCACCGAGGCGCCCGAGGTGTCGCAGCCCGAGCCCTACACCTTCGGCGAGACGGTGGTGGTGCCGCGCACCAATATCCAGGCGGATGAATCGGGCGGGCCCATCGGCATCGTCCGCGGCACCAATCTCCAGCAATTGGTGAACGGCCTCAACCGCTTCGGGCTCAAGCCCTCGGACATCATCTCCATCCTCCAGGCGGTGAAGACCTCCGGCGCCCTCCAGGCGGAACTGGTGTTCCAGTGATGCCACGCGCGGGCGGCCGACGCCCGCAAGCGTCGCGCAAGTCTCTCCCCCTAGACCGGACCCATCGAAAGACGCGCCAGGCAAACGCAGCCGGCGCGCCGCCTCGGAAGGAGGAGAGGTTCCATGTCCGTCCCGACGGCCCTCATCGACGCCGCGACCCTCTATGCCGTCGCCGCGGTCCTGCTCTCGCTGCTGGTCGGCCTCATGGCCGTGCGGCGCGTCAGGCGGATCGAGCAGGAGATGCGCGTGCTCCGCGTGCCCGCCCGGCCCCTCGACCGCGCAGAGCGCGCCCTGCGCCGCGACCGCTCCGGCACGGTGCTGGCTGCCGCCTGCATCGCCCTCTCCGCCACCCTGCTCCACCTCGGCGAGGCGCGGGCCGAACCGGCGCAACAGCCCGCACCGGCGCCCGACGCCGCCGCTGGCGAGAACGCCGCCCTCTATTGCCGCAACATCGCCGATGCCGCCGCCGATGCCCGCTTCACCCGCCAGCAGGCCGCGCTCGCCGCCATGGAGAAGGAGATCGAGGCCCGCCTCGCCCAGCTCGAGGCCAAGCGCGCCGAATACCAGGAGTGGCTGGCCCGCCGCGAGACCTTCCTGAAGAAGGCCGACGACAGCCTCATCGCGGTCGTCTCGCAGATGCGCCCCGACGCCGCCGCCGCCCAGCTCGCGGCCATGAACGAGGACATGGCGGCCGCGGTGCTCGCCCGGCTGTCGCCGCGCGTCGCCAGCGCCATCCTCAACGAGAGCGAGCCGGCCCGCGCCGCGCGCCTCACCTCCACCATGGTGGGCATGGCCCGCCGCGCGCAGGACGCCCGCCCCGACGCCCCCCGCGCCGCCGGACGGCCGGGCTGATGCGCACTGGAAAGGCCCGAGCCATGCTCCACGCCCGTCGCACCGCCCTCGCGGCCCTCGCCGTTTCCTGCCTCACCCTGGCCGGCTGCAAGAGCACCTACGACAATCTCGCCACCGGCCCGACGCTGACGCCCGTGGGCTATGGCCTCGACACCGCCCAGCGCGAGCCGCTGCCCATGACCTTCCAGCAGCCGCCCAAGACCACCTTCCGCTCCACCTGGGACCTCAACCGCTCGTCCAGCATGTATCGCGACCTGCGCGCCGCCAAGGTGGGCGACGTGATCCGCGTCGCCATCGCCATCGACGACAAGGCGCAATTCGACAACGCCACCGACCGCTCGCGGGAATCGAAGAGCAACCTCGGCTTCGACGCGGCACTCACCCTCTCCGGCTTCGGCAAGGGCGCGAACGCGGGCGCGGGCTCGGGCAATCTCGACATCAACGGCGACACCAAGACCAAGGGCAAGGGCAACATCGACCGCTCCGAGAAGCTGCGCCTCTCGGTCGCCGTGGTGGTGACGGAGATCCTGCCCGACGGCAATTTCGTCATCCGCGGCTCGCAGGAAATCCTCGTCAATTACGAGGTACGCGAGCTGACCATCGCCGGCATCGTCAACCCGCTGGACGTGTCTTCGACCAACATCATCCCCTACGACAAGATCGCCGAGGCCCGGATCTCCTATGGCGGACGCGGCCGGCTCACGGATGTGCAGCAGCCCGCCTGGGGCCAGCGCCTCTATGACGTCGTGACCCCCTGGTGACGTGATGGCGACCGCAGCCCCCGCCCGCGCCGGCGTCCCGGCGCCGGAGAAGAAGCCCGGCCTCCTCATGCCCCTCCTCATCGTCACGCTGCTGGCGCTCGCCGCCGGCGCGGGGCTCGGGCTCCAGCTCGCCGGCACGGTGGAGCAGGCGGTGACGAAGAAGGTGGCCGCCGAGCCGGAGAAGAAGCCGGCCCCGCCATTGCGGCATTCCGGCGACCTGGTGCTGAAGGACCTGAAGCCGGTGGTGGTGAACCTGTCCGCGCCCTCCTCCACCTTCATCCGCATCGAGACGGCCATCGTGTTCAAGAACGGGGCGCTGACGAACCCGGACGTGACGGCCGCCGAATTGCGCGAGGACATCATGGCCTACATGCGCACGCTGGCGCTGAGCCAGCTGGAGGGCCCGAGCGCGCTCCAGCACCTGCGCGAGGACCTCAACGAGCGCGCCCGCGCCCGCTCCGATGGCAAGGTGGACGAACTGATCCTCTCCACGCTGGTGGTGCAGTGAAGGTGCCGGCGCGCCTTGCGGCGCTGATATCCGCGCTCATTGCCGCCCTGCTCCTCTCCGCCGCGCCGGCCATCGCGCAGGGTGCCGCGCAGATGCCTTCCCTGGAGCAGCTTCTGCCCGAGGGGGGCGGCAGCACCGCGGGGCGCCTCATCCAGATGGTGGCGCTGCTCACGGTGCTGTCGGTGGCGCCCGGGCTGCTCATCATGGTCACCAGCTTCACCCGCTTCGTGATCGCCTTCTCCTACCTGCGCTCCGGCCTCGGCCTGCCCTCCACGCCGGCCAATCTGGTGCTGGTCTCGCTCTCCCTGTTCATGACCTTCTATGTGATGGGTCCGACCTTCGACCGCGCCTGGCAGGATGGGGTGAAGCCCCTCACCGAGAACCGCATCGGCGAGGAAGAGGCGCTGCAGCGCATCGCCGACCCGTTCCGCGACTTCATGCTCACCCACGTGCGCGGCAAGGACCTGAAGCTGTTCGCCGACATCGCCTCACGCGACAAGCCGGCCGAGGAGGCGACCTCCCCGGCGCCCGCGCCGGAGAATGCGGGCGAGGACAAGGTGCCCATGCGGGTGCTCATTCCCGCCTTCATGATCTCGGAACTGCGGCGCGGCTTCGAGATCGGCTTCCTCATCGTCCTGCCCTTCCTCATCATCGACATGATCGTGGCGACGCTGGTCATGTCCATGGGCATGATGATGATGCCGCCGGCGGTGATCTCGCTGCCCTTCAAGATCCTCTTCTTCATCCTCATCGACGGCTGGAACCTGCTCGTCGGCGGGCTCATCCGCTCCTTCTTCTGAGCGCGGACCGCACGGCAGGCCACACGCCGCACCCCACCGTGCCGGTCACTCCGCGCGGGCCTGCTGCGGCGGCTCCGGCGGCGCGGCACAGAAGGCCTCGGCCGTGCCGGTCCATTGCCCCACCCCGGCCTTCACCAGATTCTTCATCACCCGGCACACATAGCGGTGCTGCGCCACGGTGTTCTTCGGGCCGGCATTGTAGCGCGCTGCCGCCATGGTCCAGCTGCCGTGCCGCTTGCGCAGCACCTGCAGGAAGCGCGCGCCCTGCTCCACGTTGAGGCGCGGATCGAAGATCTCCTCCAGCGAATTGAACTCCTCGCGGTGCCAGTACCAGTTCACCTGCATGCAGCCGATGTCGATCAGCTTCACCCCGCGCTCGTTGGCGGCATGGAACATGGCGAGCGCCTCGGGCAGCGTCGCGGGGATATGGTCCTTGCCCTCGATGTGCAGCATCAGCGGCTGGAGGCCCTTGCCCGTGCCGCTTTCGGTCAGCGCGACGGCATAGAGGATCTGGAGCGGGATCTGGTACTTCGCCGCCGCGCGGGCCAGCTCCCGCTCGCAGACGCCCTGCGGATCGGGGTTTGCGGAGGTTTTGGCGGAGGCCTTGCCGGGCGCCGAATCCGCCGCCGGACTGGCGACAGTCGGCGCCGAAGCCGGCGTCTGGCGCGGCGTGCCGGCGGGTGCGCGCCGTTCGCCCCAGATCGGCCGGACGGTGGCGGGGGACGCCGAAGCGACGGGCGGGGGCTCGGGTGATCCGACGATTGACGAGGCATCGCCGCAGCGCGCCTCACCCGGCGCCAGGGCCAGGCTCGTCAGCAAAAGAAGGCGCAGCGTCGTCATCACGGAATGTCCTGTCGTTTCGGCCCTCGCGGCCCTGACGGCCTGGATCAGCACCGCCCCGGCTGCCGCCGTCCGGATCGTGCGCCGTCTCCTGCGGGGGCGGTCCCTCCATGGCGGCGGGGGCGCGCAGCGGCGCGTCGATCACGGGCAGGCCGGCGCCGCCGACTTCCAGATCCACGTCCGGCAGGCCGGCTGATCCGAGCAGCGCGGCGAGGTGCTCTTTGTCGCCCGCCAGGAGGGCCGCGGTTGCGGGGTCGTCCGCCTTGAGGCGCACGGTGAGGCCGTGGGGCGTGAGGCGCATGTGGACCACCACGCGGCCGAGACTGTCCGGCGACAGCGCGATATCGAGCACGCGCACGGGGCCGGCGGGCGCGGGGGCGTCCTCGCTTGCGGACAGCGCGCCCGTCCCGGCGACGGGGGGCGCCGTGTCCATCTGCGCCACTTCCGCCGCGATGGCGCGGCCAATCTGGGCGAGGCTGGCGAACGGCAGCGCGGGCGTTGCCTCCGCCGGCCGGACGGGCGCGGGTGGCGGGTCGTCCAGGACCACGGGCGCGGTTGCGGCGCGCGCCGTCCCGGAGCTCTGCCCGGCGTCGGCGCGGCGGGGTTCGGGCTGATCGTTCGGCGCGCCATCATCCGCCGCCGCGCCAAGGGGGAGTGGCCGGACGGGGATGCGGCCCTCACGGCTCGGCGGCTGCGCTCCGACGTCGCGCGCAGCGGGCGCCTCTTGCGCAGCATCAGCTGGCGGGGGCTCCGGCGTGAACGGCCGGACCGGCGCGAAGTGGGTTTCCTGTCGCAGCACGGCGAGCCGCAGGGGCGCCGGCGCGTCAGCCGGGGTTTCCGCCTGTGCGGCCGGCGCCGCGAGCGGGACAGGCGGCGGACTCATGCGGGGCGGGGGAGCCACCTCCGCCGGCGCGTCGCGCGGTCCCGCCACCGGCGCGGACAGCAGGACGAGGAGCGGCGCAGGCTGGGGGCGGTCAGGTGTATCCGAAGCGGAAGCTTGCGACAGCGGAGCGGGCGCGGCATCGACGGTGTCGATCGGCTTCGCCTCCGGCCGCAGAAGGCCCGGCGCCCGGCGCGGGGCGGGAGGGGTCTCGATTGCCCCGCGCTCCCGGTCGGAGCGGGCGCAGCGGGCGAGCAGCCGGTCGAGGCTTGCAGGCGGCGGGCAAGGCGAAGCGTCGGCGAGCGGCTCCGCCACGGTCTCGGGGGCGGGCCGCGCAGGGGCTTCGCCCATCCCGCTGAGCAGGTCGTCGAAGGGCTGGCCGTCCGGCAGCACCGCGCGGCCGGCGAGGTCCGGGCTGCGCGCCACAGCGGCGGGGGTAATGTCGGCGGTCCTCATCGCGGAGCCTCCTTCAGCAAGGCGTCGATCTCGCCGAGCTTCGCCTGCGCCTTGCTGATGGCCGCCGAGGGCTTCTCGCCCTCCTGAGCCGCGCGTGACGGCTGCGCGCTGGCGACCACCGCCGGAGCAGTGGGCGCTGCTGCGGGCGGGGGCGCGGCGGGTGGGGCCTCGTCGGCGCGGCGGATCAGCTCGGCGGTGCGACGCGCGGCCTCCAGCAGGGCCTGGTCGGAGGGATCGAGGCGGGCGCGGTCGATCGCCTTCAGCGCCTCTTCCGCCGCCTTGTAGCGGTCCGGCGTCGCCGCCTGGGCCGCGCTCAGATAGACGCGGGCGCGCTCGGCATCGCGGCTCGCCACCGGGGCGAGGACCATCGCCCGCTCCGCGCTGGCGGTGGCGAGCGCGGTCTTGCCCTCCACGATGGCGGCGCGCGACACCAGCAGGAACACCTCGCGCCGGGCCTCCTCGTCGAGCGGCGCCAGCAGGGCGTCGAGGCGCGACAGGCCGTCCGGCGTCGCCAGCACGTTCATGCGGCTCA
>JAEZMT010000148.1 GCA_023442085.1 Pseudomonadota bacterium
GGGTTCGGCCCGAGCGCCGCCTCGCAGAGATCGGCGAACGAGAAGCGCGCCGCGCCCTGCCCCATGGCGGGAATGGCGAGCTTGCGGCCTTTCAGCAGCATCTCGCCCGGCCTGCCGCCGCTGGGGCCGGCGAGCCGCCGCCACGCCGCCGCCACCGCCGCATCGGCGGCCGGGCCGAGCGGCGTGTGCCACGTGCTCACGCCCTCCAGCTTCTCCATGCGGTAGTCGGTGCGGGAATCGAGGGACATGACGCGCATGCGCTGCTCGATCTCGCCGATGAAGGGCAGGAACAATGCGCGGTTGAGGCCGCCGGCATAGAGATCCTGTGGCGCGACGTTGGAAGTGGCGACCACCACCACGCCGTCGGCGAACAGCTTCTCGAACAGCCGGCCGAGGATCATGGCGTCGGCGATGTCGGTCACGTGGAATTCGTCGAAGCACAGCACCTTGGCCTCGTCGGCGAGTGCCTGCGCCACCGGGGCGATGGGATCAGCGCTCTTGCGCTCGCCCTTTTTCTGCGCCTGCCGCTCGCGGAAGATGCGCTCGTGCACGTCGCCCATGAATTCGTGGAAATGCGCCCGGCGCTTGCCCTTGGCCGGCAGCGCATCGAAGAACAGGTCCATGAGCATGGTCTTGCCGCGGCCGACCTTGCCGTAGACGTACATCCCCTTGGGCTGAACCGGGGCGCGACGCTGGAACAGCCAGCCGAGCGCGGAGGATTTCTGCGCCAGCGCCCGCTGCCGAAGCTCCAGCTCTAGCCGGGCAAACTCGTCCACAACTTCCGCCTGGGCCGGATCCTCCGAAATGTCGCCCGCGGCAAGCTTCGCCGCATAAAGCTCCGTGACCCGCGCCGTCGTCTCGCCCGCCATGAACGTGTTCCCGTTCACCCGCCGTCGCCGGCGCCTTCATCTGCCGCGCCGCGTGTCGGCGCTTGTGCACTGCCGCATTCGCTTAGAGCAGATTGGCCCAAAGTTGAAGCGCAAGCCGGCGAGCCGGTGAGTTCGGGAGGCCATTGCCCCGTGGAGCGAAGCAGTAGAGGTTGGGGCACAGACCCGCGCAGGCGACCGCGCTAAGGCCAAATTCCGCGTTCATCCACCGTCCCGCCCGACAGGAACAGCCGAGCCCGCACGATGGAGTCCCCCGCCCCGCCGCCAGCAAGCCTCGTCCACACGCGCGAGCCGTTCGCCCGCAGCGTGAAGCGCTGGCTGGCCGATCACGATCCCGGCGGCATCGACACCACGCGGGCGCTCGCGCTGGGCATCTCTTTCGTCATCGTCATCGTCTCCGGCTATGCCACATCGGTGGGTTTCCGCCTGGGCATGGACACCACCTTCCCGATGATGGCCGGCTGCGCCGCACTGGTGATGATCTCCTTCACCCCCGGCGCCAGCGTCGCCGCCGAAGGGCGCAACATGCTGCGGCTGTTCGGCCTTTCCGTCGCCTTCCTCGCGCTGCTCACGGCCATCGGGCCCGGCAACGGCGCGGCGAACGACATGGTGCAGAAGCTGCTGCTGATCCCCCTGTCCTTCATCGCGCTGGCGCTGAGGCGCACCGGCATGGACGGCCAGCGCCTGGGCCTCGCTTTGATCGTGGTGGCGACGGTGGGCACCATCATCCGCCCGACGCGGATGGAAGCGGCCCTGCTGTTGCTCGCCTTCTGCCAGGGGGCCCTGGTGGCGGCGGCGGTGCGCCTTTCGCCGTGGCGGCCGTCGGCGGTGAACGCCTTCGTCGATACCACCCTCGACATGCAGGGCGCGGTCGCCGCCTATCTGCGCGAGCTGTCAGCGGCTGTGCGCGACAATCACCCCTTCCCCCCCGATGCCTCCGAGGTGCTGGAAAACCTGCGCGGGCGGGTGTGGAACGCGCTCGCCAACGCCATCGCGGAGGACCCCGGCGCGCAGCCCGATTTCGAGCAGCTGCGGGTGCGCTTCTATCGCCTGCGCGTGGCGGTGCAGCTGCTTGCCGGGTGCGTACCCAAGAACACGCCGGATTCCGTACCCTGGCGCCACCCCTTCGCCGCCGCCGCCGACCACATCGCGCGCCGGCTGGAGGCGGTGGATGTCTCCGATGTCCACGCCGAGGAGCGGTTCGAGCGGGCGGTGGCACAATTGCGCCACGTCGCCTTCTCGCCCGAACTGCCCGGCGAAGCGCGCTTCGCGCTGCTGCGGGCGCTGACCGCCTTCGACCGCCTGTCCATGGTGGTCACCGGCATCGCGGCGGCCGAGATGGCGCCCTTCCCGCCGCCCCATCCGGATGCGGAAGAAGACACCCTGCCCCCGCGGCAACGGGCGACCCCGCTCTTCGTGAAAGGGCCGGACGGCCGGCAAATCCTCTCCGCGCCCTATCGCGTCGCCTGCCAGGGCGCCGTGGCGACGGCCATCACCACCGCCTTCGATCTCCTGGTTCACCTCGATCACGCCTATTGGGCGACGATGACGGTCATGTTCGTCATCGGCAACAGCGTGGGCGAAACCTACATGCGGGTGCGCTACCGCACGGTGGGCACCCTCATCGGCGTGGCACTGGGCTTCGCCGTGTTCCTCGCGCTGGAGGGGCAGATCTGGCTCATGGCGGCGTTCTGCATGCTGGCGCAGATGATCGCTGTCATCACGCAGAAGGACCGCTACGACATCGCCTCCGCTGCGGTCGGCCTGTCGGTGGTGCTGGGCCTGCATATCATCTCCGGGCTCGGGCCGGAGGGTATGATCGCCCGTGTCTACGAGACGGCCATCGGCGCGGCGGTGGCTCTGGCGGTGTCGTTCATCGTGCTGCCGGTCTATCTCACTGATCAGGTGCGGCCGGAGGTGCGGGCGCTGCTCAAGCGCTGCCGCTCGGCCTTCGCCTCCTGGTGGCCGCATCCTGGCGAGACCACCAGCGTCGCCGCCCTCGTGCAGGACGTGCGCGGCCTCGGCCTGCGCCTGCCCCACCTCGGTGCCGAGCAGGTGTTCGGCCATTCCGCCGGAGACGTGGCGAACATCGTCTCCACCCTCGACGTGCTCATCACCTATCTCGCCCTGATGGAGGACGTGGCCCACCGTCTTGCCGCCGCCAATCCATCCGAGGAGCTGGTGACGGTGGTGGAGGCCGCCCGCTCGCGCACGCTCACCGCCTTCGAGGTGGTGCTGGGGGAGGCCGGGTCTGGCAGCGCCGATGCAGCCAATCCGGCGGTCGCGGCCGCCGTCTCCACCGTGCTCGGCCTCGCGGACGATGCGAAGCTCAGGGAAACCCTCCCGCTGGTGGCGGACTATCTCGCCTATTCGGACGCGCTGCTGCGGCCGCTGCGCGAACTCAATGCCGGCCTGCGCGACAAGCCCTGGCGCAAGGAAGACATGATCGCCGCCGGCGCCGCCCCGGCGACGCCCACGCCTTAGATCCAGCCTTGATCGCGGTCGACGCGGCTGTAGAAAAGAAATCGAGGTGACGGCCGAGCCGAATTGGATCGTGACGACCATCACCCATGCGGGGGGACTATGAAGAGGGCTGGCGTTTTCAATTTGATCGCCGTGATGGCGCTTACGACTGCGGGAATGCCTCTGGCCAACGCCCAGGCGCCGGTCGATCTGGGCACGATCTGGAACGAGCAGGAAGCCGGATGGCAGGGCGTGTGGACACGCGTCGGCCGGTCCAACACCTTTCAGGCCGTCTGGACCAAAGACAATCGCGTTGTCCGCGCCACTCTGCTGATGACCGTGAGCGGAAATTTCGTTTCGATCACCCGGGATGACACGTCCGGGCCAAGCGTCGGCAAGGCCGGCTGCGAATATACCGGAACCATAAAGGGCAACACGGTCGCCGGCGATTACAATTGCGCCTGGTCGAAAGCGGCTGGAAAGTGGAAGGCGACCATTTCGCGCTGACCAAGCGAGCCGTGTCTGGCGCCCGGTGCGGCTTTCTTGAACGACGGCCCGAGCGGTTTGATTTGAATCCGCTCGGATCGCGCGCTACAGCGCCACCGGTTTGAAGTGCTTGGAGAGCTTCAGCCCTTGCCCCTGGTAATGGGAACGCATGTCCGCGCCGTAAAGCGTGTGGGGGCGCGCGGCCATGCGCTCGTAGACCAGGCGGCCCACGGTCTGCCCATGTTCCAGGATGAACGGCACCTCGCGCGAGCGCACCTCCAGCACCGCCCGCGCGCCGCGTCCGCCAGCCGCCGGATTGCCGAAGCCGGGATCGAAGAAGCCGGCGTAATGCACCCGGAACTCGCCCACCAGCGGATCGAACGGCACCATCTCCGCTGCATAGTCCGGCGGCACATGCACCGCCTCGCGGGAGGCGAGGATGTAAAAGGCATCCGGATCGAGCACGAGGTTGGCCGGCCGGTCGGCGCGCACGTGGATGGGCTCCCAGAAGTCGGCCACATCCAGCACGCCGGCCTGATCCACGTCGATCACGCCCGTATGCTTCTTGGCGCGGAAGCCCATCAGCCCGCCCAGCGCATCGCCGGCGAGGTCCACACCCAGCGCGATGCCGCCCGCCGCCACGTCCGGGCTCGCCGCATCCACGAGGCATTCGGCGGACTGGAGGTTCAGCAGCTCAAGGTCCGACAGGCGCGACACGCCGCGCCGGAACCGCACCTGCGACAGGCGCGATCCGGTGCGCACCAGGATGGGGAAGGTGCGCGGGGAGATTTCCAGATATAGCGGGCCGTTATAGCCGGCCGGGATGGTGTCGAAGGCCCGGGCGCCGTCGGTGATGACGCGCACGAACACGTCCAGCCGCCCGGTGGAGCTTTTCGGATTGGCGGCCGCGGCAAGGTCGGCCGGCAGCTTCAGCCGCTCGAAAAGTTCCACCAGATAGACGCAGCCGGTTTCCAGAACCGCACCCTTGCTGAGGTCGAAATCGTGCAGGGCGAGGTCGCCAAGCCGTTCCTTCACCGAGACACCGGCGCCCGGCAGGAAGCTCGCGCGCACGCGCCACGCGGTGCGGCCGAGGCGCAGGTCCAGGCTCGCCGGCTGGATCTGGTCGTCGTCCAGCGCCTTGCGGCAGGCGATGGCGCCGGACGCCTTCAGCAGGCCGATCGCCTCCGCGGGCAGGATGCCGGGCTTCAGATGCTCCGTGGCACGCATCG
>JAEZMT010000166.1 GCA_023442085.1 Pseudomonadota bacterium
TCCGACACCGCCGAGAAGCCCTGCTACGACCAGTCCGCCCTGATGCGCCGCTATGAGGTCATCAAGGACATTTGCGACGCCATGCTGAAGCTCGGCTGGGGCGCGTACCAGAACGACCACGAGGACGCCAACGGCCAGTTCGAGATGAACTGGAACTACGACAACGCGTTGCTGACCGCCGACCGCCATGTCTTCTTCAAATACATGGTGAAGTCCATCGCGGAGCAGCACGGCCTACGCGCCACCTTCATGCCGAAGCCCTTCATCAACCTCACCGGCTCGGGCTGCCACGCCCATGTGTCGCTGTGGCAGAAGGGCAAGAACGCCTTCTCCGATCCCAAGGGCGAGTTGGGCGTCTCGGAGCTGGGCTACCACTTCATCGGCGGCCTCATCCACAATGCCGACGCGCTCTGCGCCCTCACCAACCCGACGGTGAACTCCTACAAGCGCATCAACGCGCCGCGCACCATCTCCGGCGCCACCTGGGCGCCGAACACCGTCACCTATACCGGCAACAACCGCACCCACATGATCCGCATCCCGGATGCGGGCCGCTTCGAGTTCCGCCTCGCCGACGGCGCGGCCAACCCCTACCTGCTGCAGGCGGGCCTCGCCGCCGCCGGTCTCGACGGCATCGAGAACAAGCGCGATCCGGGCAAGCGCCTCGACATCAACATGTATACCGACGGCCACAAGGTGAAGGGCGCCAAGCGCCTGCCGCTGAACCTGCTCGACGCCATGCGCGCGCTGGAGAAGTCCAAGGTGCTGGCGGACCGCCTCGGCAAGCCCTTCGTGGACGGCTTCCTGAAGCTGAAGACCGAGGAGTGGAACGCCTTCTCGCGCCACCTCACCCAATGGGAAAGGGACAACACCCTCGACATCTGAGCCCTGCTCTGTCGGTTGTCCCCGGGAGCCCGGCGCATTCCCCGCGCCGGGCTCTCATTTTTTGGGCGCTTCACTCCGGCGCCGGCGTCGCCAGCGGCTTGTCCTTCTCGACGATGTAGGTGATGGCGAGCTTGGTCTTGTCTGCCCCGACCTGGAAGGCGTGCGGCACCTCGGGCGGGATCTGGAAGCCGTCGCCCGGCGCCAGCGTGCGGTCGGGCTGGCCCTTCACCGAGAGCACGCCGCCGCCGGCGACGAGATAGGTGCTCTCGATGCCCGGATGGGTGTGGCGCGCCACCTTGAGGCCGCCGTCGAACTCCGCCTCCATGAGGATGGCGACGTACTTGTCCCCCGGCACGTCGGTGCGGCCGAGCACCTTGCGGGTGATGCCCGTGGGCGCGGCGGCGGGCGCGGCCTGTCCCTGTGCCATGGCCTGCGTGCCGGCGACCTCAATTGCCGCGAACCCCGTCACCGCGCAGATGGCGCAGTTGATGAACCCTCTTCTGTTGAGCATTTCCACCCTCCTATTGCCCGCGCCGCGCGCGAGGACATCAGGATAGGCGAAGTCTGCGTATTCGGGCAGATGAGGCGATAAACATCGTACCCACGCTCGCAGTTTGAGCAGAATTCATCAGCGCATCAATTTTTAACACCATGATTTTCAATAACTTTTTTCAAATGACGCAATCAGCGCCTGCGTCGCAGGCAGTCTTCCCCTATCCCTACGTCAAGTCTGAGCATTTCTTGCGCGCCGGCCGCGGCAACAGGGTGGTCATCCCCCGGACAGGTTGTTGCTCCCGTTCGGGAAGGCCCGTGAACCCTTTGCTTTTCAAGGAACTGACCACGCCGCCGGGCCGTGTCCCTGCGATTCTGCTTCTCTGGCATATTTGTTGCTCAAGAGTGAACGGGGCTGGTGCGCGCCGAGCGCTCCGCACGCCTGTCATCGCCCGGACCTGCGATCATCGCACCTCCGGCACCAGCGTTGGGGATCTTCATGACGGATCAATTGGCCGCGCTGACGACCATCTTCACGGAGTTCTATTACTTCCTGACGGTCGTCCTCATGTTCTTCATCCATGTGGGCTTCTGCATGTACGAGGTGGGCGCCGCCCGCGTGAAGAACGTGCAGCACACCCTGCTCAAGAACACCATGGCGATCCCGCTGGTGGGCCTCGCCTTCTTCCTGTTCGGCATGTGGATCTACATCGCATTCCAGGGCTGGCCCATCTCGGCCACCTCGCTGTCCTTCACCACCGGCTTCGAGCCGTGGTCCACCAAGATCGCGCCGAACCTGTCGGACCGCATCTCCGGCGTGTTCTGGGCGGCCTTCGCCCTGTTCGGCATGACCGCCGCGTCCATCGTCTCCGGCGCGCTCATCGAGCGCACCAAGACGTCGGGCTTCTTCATCATCGCCATCTATGTGGGCGCCATCGCCTGGGTCATCCCCGCGGCGTGGGGCTGGGCCGGCAATGGATGGATGGCGCAATATCTCGGCTTCCATGACCAGTATTGCTCGGCGGTGCTGCACTCGGTGGCCGGCTTCGCCACGCTCGGCGTGCTGATCCATCTCGGCCCGCGCATCGGCAAATTCGCTCCGGACGGCACGCCGCGGGAAATCCCGGCGCACAACCCCTGGCTGGTCACCATCGGCCTGTTCATGATCTATGTGGGCTTCTGGGGCTTCTATGCCGCCTGCCACATCCCGATCGTGGACGTGGGCACCCCGGCCGCGCCCTACTTCACCGCCACCAACATCTACGGCGTTCCGATCACCCTGTCGGGCGTGACCATGAACTTCCTGCTTGCCCTGTTCGGCGGCATGGTCGCGGCCTACATGGTCTCCAACGGCAATGCCTACTGGACCTATTCCGGCGGCCTCACCGGCCTCATCTCGGCCAGCGCCGGCAACGACCTGTACCACCCCATCATCGCGCTGGTGATCGCCGTCGTCGGTACCGTGATGGCCTACAAGCTGCACTATTTCGTCGAGCGGAAGTTCAAGATCGACGACGCGGTGGGCGCCGTCGCGGTGCACGGCTATTGCGGCCTGTTCGGTGGCATCGTGGCCGGCTTCGCCTTGTGGGGCTATCCCTCGGTGCTGCCCTCCGCCGGCGCGCTGGTCACGCTCGGCGAGGGGGTCGGCTGGTTCGGCACCAATGCCGAGGGCCTGCCGATCATCACGCCCATGGGCAACATCATCGGCTCGCTCATCTTCGCCATCGGCTTCGGCTTCATCCCCGGATGGGTGCTCGGCAAGCTGCTCTCCATGTTCGGCCTGCTGCGCGTGCCGGCGGCGGCGGAGGTCAAGGGCCTGGACGGCAAGCACGTGCCGGCCACCTACCCGCACCATTCCGGCATGGAAGCCGCCTTCGAGACCATCCAGCGCAAGGAGGCGAAGCTCTAGAGCATGCGCCGTCCGGAGCCCGGCTCGTGCCGGGCTCGCCTTTCCTTTCACCCTGTTTGAAGGACATCATCCATGAACACGGGCGTCACCTCCCTCGCCAAGCTCACCGAGATGGCGGAAGTCTATCCCTTCGCCGGATACGAGCCGCTGTTCTCGATCATCGCTCTGGTCTTCTTTGTCGCCTTCATCGCCAAGCAGATCGCCATGGACAAGGCGCTGCACGAGGAGCAGCTGGACCACACCTCCGAGGCCATGGCCACCCCGGCCGAATAGTCCGGCCCGTCGTCTTGAAACAGCAAAGGCGCCGCCCCCGAGGGG
>JAEZMT010000168.1 GCA_023442085.1 Pseudomonadota bacterium
CTCGTAGCCGGCGCGGATCACGCGGTTGAGGCCCGGCTCGTCGAGGTCGATGGCCTCCAGATATTCCTTCTGCTCGTCGGGCGGCAGCACCGCGATCTCGCTCTCGATCTTGGCCGAGACGACGACGGCCTTGGCGCCTTCCTCGGCGGCGCGCTTGAAAACCTCGGCGGAGAGGGCGTTGCCCTCCTTCGCGGAGCCTTCCTCGACGTTGCAGACATAGAGCACGGGCTTGGCGGAGAGCAGGCCCAGCTGATTGAAGAGCTTCCGCTCCTCCGGCTTCACCTCGGCGAGGCGGGCGGGCTTGCCCTCGCGCAGCAAGACGAGGGCGCGCATGACGAGGTCGAGGGTTTCCTTGGCTTCCTTGTCGGTGCCGCCCTTGGCCTTCTTCTCGAGAGCGGTAACGCGCTTCTCCAGGCTCTCGAGATCGGCGAGCATCAGCTCGGTCTCGATGGTCTCGATGTCGTTGACCGGCGCGATCTTGCCTTCGACGTGGGTCACGTCGCCGTCCTCGAAGCAGCGCACCACATGGGCGATGGCGTCGCACTCGCGGATGTTGGCGAGGAACTGGTTGCCGAGCCCCTCACCCTTGGAGGCGCCGCGCACCAGGCCGGCGATGTCAACGAAGGTGAGGCGGGTGGGGATGATCTGGCCGGAGCCGGCGATCTCCGCGAGCGTGTCGAGGCGCGGGTCGGGCACCGCAACGTCACCCACGTTCGGCTCGATGGTGCAGAACGGATAGTTCGCCGCCTGCGCCGCCGCGGTCTGGGTGAGCGCGTTGAAGAGGGTGGACTTGCCCACGTTGGGAAGCCCGACGATGCCGCATTTGAAGCCCATGGAACGCTCAGAAGTTGCACCCGCCCGCCGGTGCGGCTGCAGGATGGAGATCAGGATCAGGCCGCGCCGCGGCCGTTGGGGGATCGCATAGCCTCTCGGGGCTCCGGTGCGCAACCCGCTGGAGCCTGCGCCGCCCCTCAGCTCTTCTCGCCGACTCTTTTTTGCTCCCCGAAGCCCTGGGCTTCGAGGAAGAGGTGGGCGCGGTTCTGGAACTCGTCGGGGCGCTGCTTCACCAGCAACTCGGCGAAATCGGCGCAGGCGTCGCTCACGGCATCCACCCAGCCCTTTTCGGACTTGGCGAAGTCGTTGAGCACATAGGCGTGCACCAGCGCCTTGTCGCCGGGATGGCCGATGCCGAGGCGGATGCGCCAGTAATCGTTGCCGCACTGGGCGGTGATGGACCTCAGCCCGTTATGGCCGGCATTGCCGCCGCCCTTCTTGATCCGCAGCTTGGCGGGGGGCAGGTCCAACTCATCGTGGAAGACGAAGATGTGGTCGAGGGGGATCTTGTAGAAGCGCTGTGCCTCGGCGACGGCTCGGCCGCTCTCGTTCATGAAGGTCTCGGGAAAGAGCGCGATGACCTTCTCGCCGGCGATCTCGCCTTCCGCCGCAGCGGACTGGAAGCGGCGCCGCAGGGGGCCGAGGCGATGGCGGCGACAGATGGCGTCCAGCGCCATGAAGCCCACATTGTGCCGGTTGCCGGCATATTTCGGGCCGGGATTGCCGAGCCCTGCGAACAGGAACATGAGGCGGATCTCCGGCCCGGAAAACGGAGCGCCGCGGCTTCCTGGAAGCGCGGCGCCCGGTACTGGTCAGCGATCAGCTCAGGCCTTGGGCTCTTCCGCCGCCGGCTCTTCCTCGGCGCCCACGGGGGCGACGATGGTGGCGAGGGTGTCGTCACCCTGGCCGGCCCAGCTGGAGCCCGCGGGAAGCTTGAGGGCGGAGAGGTGGAAGGCGTCGCCGAACTCGGCGCCGGTGAGATCGACCTCGATCGCGGCGGGGATGTTCTCCGCATCGCACTCAAGCTCGACGGTGTGGGAGACGACGTTCAGCGTGCCGCCGGCCTTGAGCGCCGGGGAGGCTTCCTGCTTCACGAAGTGCACCGGGACTTCGACCGTCACGGTCGCGCCCTTGGAGACGCGCAGGAAGTCCACGTGAACCGGGAAGTCCTTCACCACATCCAGCTGGTAGTCGCGCGGGATGACGCGGTGCTTCTTGCCGTCCACTTCCACCTCGAACAGGGTGGTGAGGAAGTGGCCGGCATAGATGATCTTGTTGATCTCGATGAAGTCGAGCGAGATCGTGATGGGGTCCTGCTTCTCGCCGTAGATCACGGCGGGCACACGCCCGGCGCGGCGCTCGGCACGGGCGGCCCCCTTGCCGGCCCGCGGGCGCGCCACAGCCTTCAGTTCCTTGATGGCAGTCATGGCACTTGTCCTAACTTTAATATGTGTCCGATATGGCGCGTGGTCTCAGAGGACACACGCCTTCGACCGTCGACACGCCTCCAGGGGGGCGCATGCCGCGAACGAAGGCGCGCTTATAGCGGCGCAGCGCCGCCAACGCAACAATCGCGGGCGTTTGCGCCCGGCAGGGGGGTGCCATGGGGGCTTGGAGCCGCGTCACCAGGGGACGGATCGGATGGGGCAGCGCGCTGCTCGCGCTGACGCTCGCCACGGGTGCGGCTGTTGCCCAGCAGGCCCCGGTCCCGCCCGGCAGGGAGGCGGCGAGTGCAGCCGCCGCGAATGCCCGGATCGCCGTGTGGGACGTTCCGGACGTGGACCTCCTGCCCGATGACGATTATGGCCGGCTGGTGCGCTACGGTCGCTCGGTGCTGGAGGCGAGCGCGCGCCATATCGGGCCGGATGCCGTGGATCCGGCCATGCGGTTCGCCGGCAACAACCTCGCTTGTGCCAACTGCCACCTCGACGCTGGGCTCAAGAAATTCGGCCTGCCGCTGGTTGCGGCGTCCGCCGACTACCCGGCCTATTCTACGCGCACGGGCCAGGTCGCGACCCTGGAGGATCGTCTCGACAATTGCATGATGCGCTCCATGAACGGGCGGCCCATGCCACGGGATGCCCGGCCCATGCAGGCGCTGGTGGCTTATCTCCGCGTCCTCTCCTCCGCTCTGCCGAAGGATGCGCGCATCGAGGGGGCGGGGGCTGGGGCCCTTCCGGAGCTTGACCGCGCGGCCGATCCGCAGCGCGGCGCGCGCGTCTACGCGCAGAACTGCGTCTTCTGCCATCGCTCGGGCGGGGAAGGGCTGCGGCGCAACCCGGTGGATGCGAGCTTCGGCTACGGCGTGCCGCCCTTGTGGGGGCCCGACAGCTTCAATGATGGCGCGGGCCTGAACCGCCTCATCTCCATCGCAAATTTCGTGCATGACAACATGCCCAATGGCACCGATTGGCTGATGCCGGTCCTGTCCACGGAAGACGCGTGGGATGTGGCGGCCTATGTGGTCAGCCAGCCCCGCCCATCGCGCGAGGCCTTCGTGGCGGACTTTCCGGATTTGCTGGAGAAGCCCGTGGACACGGCCTACGGCCCTTATGCGGACACCTTTCCTCCGAGCCAGCACAAATATGGCCCCTTTGCCCCCATCCGCGCCGAAATCAACCGCCTTAAGGCGACGCGCGGCAGCGTGCCCAATCCAAATGCGCGGTAGGGCTTAGCGAGGCGACGAGGACTGGCAGGCGCCGGGCTTGCCCACCGGCGTGCCCTGGCCGAACCAGTTGCCGCACTTGTCGCAGCCGGAAACGGCGATGGCCAGCGCGGCGACGGCGGCGAGACGGATGGCGACGCGCATGACTTCTCCTCGGGAACCTGCGGCAGATTAGGCGATCCGCCGGGGAAGGAAAGGGGCCGCGCCGCCGCGGCCCCCTCTGGCTTCAGTAGACGATGACGTGCCGCACCACCTCGCCCCGGTCGAGGCGGTCGAAATTCTCGTTGATGGTGTCGAGCGGCCCGGTGGAGGAGAGCAGGCGGTTCACCGGCAGCTTGCCGCGCTTGTAGAGCGCCATGAAGCGCGGGATGTCGCGCGGCGGCACGCAGCTACCCATGTAGCTGCCCTTGATGGTGCGTTCCTCGGCGACGAGATGAACCGGCGGCAGCGAGATGCGGGCATTGGGATTGGCAAGGCCGCCCGTGCTGGTCGTTCCGCCGCGGCGGGTGATCTTGTAGGCAAGCTCGAACGCGGGGGCGGAGCCGGCCATCTCGATGGCGTGGTCCACGCCGCCGCGCGTCGCCTCCTTCACCGCCTCCACGATGTCCGCGTCGCTGGCGAGGAAGGTGTCGGTCGCGCCGAGCTGGCGGGCGAGGTCGAGTTTGGCGGGCGACAGATCGAGCGCGACGATCTGGTCTGCGCCCGCCGCGACTGCGCCCATCACCGCCGAGAGTCCCACGCCGCCGAGGCCGATCACGGCCACGCTCTGGCCCGGCCGCACGCCCGCGGTGTTCACTACCGTTCCGACGCCGGTCATGACCGCGCAGCCGAACAGGGCGGCGTCGATGAGCGACATCTCCTTGTCGATCTTGATGATGGAGCGGCGCGAGACCACCGCATACTCGCCGTAACCGGCGATGCCGCAGAGATGGTAGAGGTCCGTGCCGTCATCGCACTTCAGCCGGCGGCCCCCGCCGAGCAGGGTGCCGGCACCGTTCGCGGCCTGGCCCGGGCCGCACAACTGGGCGCGGCCCTCCATGCAGGAAGGGCAGGTCCCGCAGGTGGGCACGAAGCTCATCACCACATGGTCGCCGGCATGGAGATCGTCGACACCTGCGCCGGTTTCCACCACAACGCCCGCCGCCTCGTGGCCGAGCACCATGGGGAGCTGCCGCGGACGGTCGCCGTTGATGACGGAAAGGTCCGAATGGCACAGGCCGGCCGCCGCCACCTTGATGAGCACCTCGCCGGCCTGGGGCGGCGCGAGTTCAACCGTTTCGATGGTCAGCGGGCGCGTGTCCGCATAGGGCTTGCTGACCGGAGACGTGCGCAGGACGGCGGCGCGGATCTGCATCTTTTCCTCCC
>JAEZMT010000261.1 GCA_023442085.1 Pseudomonadota bacterium
ATGTGCGCTTCTCCGTCTGGTGGCTGCGCCTGTGGCCGCTGTGGCTCTCGGCCGGCGGCATGGCGTTCTGGGCCAAGCTGCTCGGGCCCTTCTTCGCGGTCAGCAAGGTGGCGCGGCGCAATCTCGCCGCGGCCTACCCGGAGAAGAGCAAGGCCGAGATCAACGCCCTCATTCGCGGTATCTGGGCCAATATGGGCCGGCTCGCCGCCGAATTCGCCCAGCAGGACCGCCTGTGGGACTATGACCCCGCGCATCCCGACACCGGCCGGATCGAGGTGAAGGGCGCGGAAATCTTCCAGCGGCTGCGAGACGACGGCCGCCCCGCCCTCTTCTTCACCGCCCACACCGGCAATTGGGAATTGTGCGCCATTGCCGGCGCCAAGTTCGATGTGCCCGGCGGCGTGCTGTATCGCGCGCCCAACAACAAGCGCGCCGCCGAGCTCATCGAGGAAATGAGGTCGGGCACCATGCCCGGCCTCATCCGCGCCGGCCGCGACGCGGGGCGCCAGATGGCGCGGATGCTGGCGGAGGGGCAGCATCTCGGGATGCTGGTGGACCAGTATTGGACCGGTGGCCCCGAGGTGATGTTCTTCGGCCGCCCCTGCGCAACCAATCCCACGCTGGCCCGCCTCGCCCGGCAGTTCGATTGCCCGGTGCATGGCATGCGCGTCATCCGCCTGCCCGGCGCACGGTTCCGGGTGGAGATCACCGAGCAAGTCGCTCTGCCCCGGGATGCCGAGGGCAAGATCGAGGTGGTGGGCGCGATGCAGGCCGTCACCTCCGTCATCGAGGGCTGGGTGCGCGAATATCCCGAGCAATGGCTCTGGCTGCACCGCCGCTGGCGTTGACAGCCGCTTTCCCCTTGCCGCGGTCCTGCCAATCCTATAAAGCCCGCGCTTTCCAATTTCGCGAAGGTTCGAGGGATGAGCACGGCTGACGTTGCCGTCATCATGGGCAGCCAGTCCGATTGGGAGACCATGCGCCACGCAGCGGAGACGCTGGAGGCGCTCGGGATCTCGCACGACTGCCGCATCGTCTCCGCCCATCGCACGCCCGATCGCATGTATGCCTTCGCCAGGAGCGCGCGGGCGGACGGCTTCAAGGTGATCATCGCCGGTGCCGGCGGGGCGGCCCATTTGCCCGGAATGGTGGCGGCGCTGACCTCCCTGCCGGTATTCGGCGTGCCGGTTCAGTCCAAGGCGCTGTCCGGCCTCGACAGTCTCTACTCCATCGTCCAGATGCCGGCCGGCATCCCGGTGGGAACGCTGGCCATCGGCGTCGCGGGCGCAACCAACGCAGGCCTGCTCGCAGCGGCCGTTCTGGCCATTTCGGATCCCGCCCTCGCCGAGCGGCTCGACGCCTGGCGCGCGGCGCGCACCGATGCGGTGGCGGAACGGCCGGTCTGACCATGCTTCGTCCAGGCAGCGTCATCGGCATACTCGGCGGCGGCCAGCTCGGTCGCATGATTGCTCTCGCGGCGGCAGAGCTCGGTCTCAAGGCTCACGTCCTGTGCCCGGACAGGGACAGCCCCGCCTTCCATGTGAGCGCCGCGCATTTTTGCGCCGCCTACGACGATTTCGACGCGCTGGCGCAGTTCGCTGCCGGCGTCGACGTCGTGACCTATGAATTCGAGAACGTGCCGCTGGCCACCGCCGAATTGCTCGCCGCCCGGGTGCCGCTGCGGCCCGGCGCCAAGGCGCTCGCCATCACGCAGGACCGGCTCGCGGAAAAGACCTTCGTGCGCGACCTCGGCATCGAGACCGCCCCGTTCGCCGCCGTGGACAGCCTCGCCGACCTTGAAGCCGCAGTCGCCCAGCTCGGCCTGCCCGCCGTGCTGAAGACGCGGCGCTTCGGCTATGACGGCAAGGGACAGGTGATGATCCGCCCCGGCGAGGACCTCACCGCGGCGTGGCACGCGCTCGGACGGCAGAGCGCGATCCTTGAGGGCTTCGTCAGCTTCTCCCGCGAGGTGTCCGTGGTGGCTGCCCGGCGCGGCGATGGCGCCTTCTGCGCCTTTGACGTCACCGAGAACGTCCATCGCGAGCATATCCTGCACACCTCCACCGTGCCCGCCACGCTCACGCCCGAGGCCGCCCGAAAGGCGCGCGCCATGGCGCGGGACATCGGCGACGCGCTCGAATACGAGGGCGTGTTCGCGGTCGAGATGTTCGTGGTCTGCCAGGGCTCGAACGAGCGGGTGATCGTGAATGAGATCGCGCCCCGTGTGCACAACAGTGGTCACTGGACCCAGGACGGCGCGGTCACGTCCCAATTCGAGCAGCATGTGCGCGCCATCGCCGGCTGGCCGCTCGGCGAGGTGTCGCGCCTCGGCCGGGCGCAGATGACCAACCTCATCGGTGCCGACGTGCATGAGTGGCACGCGCTGCTCGCGGAACCCGGCACGCACGTCCATCTCTATGGCAAGGAAGAAGCCCGCGCCGGCCGCAAGATGGGCCACGTGGTGCGGGTCGCGCGCGATCCGCAGGCCTGCGCTAACCTGCCGGACGGCGAAGGCTGTTGATCTCTTAAGCCGGCTCTTCCGCAACGGACTGAGACGAATCGCCCTGATGACGCGCCGCAGCGTTTGACGCATGACTCGGTCGGACTGAGCGGTTTTAAAGTACCACTCCGACGCAAATCGAAACTGTGGTGGCAGATGTCTTTGTCCGACGATCGCATCAAGGACCGCTTCTCCGAATGGCTTCGGGACCTCGCGCGGCACATGGCCCGGTCCGGGCGCTATTGCAGCTGGCGCGTGATCCAGATCGAGCTGCGCTTCATGCAGGGCATCCGCGAGGCGGCGACCTGCTTTTCCGATGCCGCCATCCGCAGCGAGCTCGATGCTCTGTGTCGCGAAGCGCAGCGGAGCGGGGGCGCCATGTTCATGGCCCGCGCGCAGGGCGAATCCGCTTTGCCCGCCGCCGGCTGCTGAGCCTCGCTGCCCCCAGCTCCGGTGACCTGGGCGTCCGCGAAAGTGAGCCGGCGCAAGGCGCCGCCCCCGTTTTTCGGCCGCGCGAGGCGTGTGGACAAGCTGCACCTCTTCTGGTAAGAGAGCGCTTCTTTCGGGCAGGTCGAGGTCAGGCGTACGCGCCGGCTTCAGCGGTCCGATGTTTCAAATCAGGTTAGGCACCGGCTCGGCGCAACAGCTCGAAGAGGTAAACACGTGCAAGTTCTCGTCCGCGATAACAACGTCGATCAGGCCCTCAAGGCGCTCAAGAAGAAGATGCAGCGCGAGGGGATCTTCCGCGAGATGAAGCTGCGTGGCCACTACGAGAAGCCGTCCGAGAAGCGCGCCCGCGAGGAGGCCGAGGCCATCCGCCGCGCCCGCAAGCTGGCCCGCAAGCGCGCCCAGCGCGAAGGCCTCATCCCCTCCAAGCCCCGCCCCACCCGCTGAGGCGCAAGGGTCGCTGAGGTCCGCAACGCCGGGCATTCGAGCTGACCGTCGAACGCGTCCCCTCAGTTGGTTTGCAAGCTTAGCAACCGCGCGACCCCGTCGCGCGGTTTTGCGTTTCTCGGCTCCTCGCGTGCGCCGCCGGTTCGCCCACCCGTCACTCGGTTGTCTCGTCACCGTGGCAAGAGGGGCGGCCTCCACTCAGATTGCGGTGCCATCCGCTCGATCCCTGCTCTAGACTGGCCTCACGCCGCTTCGGCCGAACCTTGATCTTCGGACCGTGATCCGGTGGAGGATCGGACGATCGGCGCACAGGGCGGAAGGCCGCCCAGACAGGAGAAAGGCCGGATGGTCGCGCGTGTGGTCACTGTCGAGCCCTTCGATATCGTCGTCTTCGGTGCAACCGGCGATCTCGCCCGCCGCAAGCTTCTCCCGGCCCTCTTCGAGCGCGATCTCGCCGGCCAGATCCCGGACGATGCGCGCATCATCGGCACCTCTCGCCGCCCCCTCCCTGACGAGGATTTCCGCGCCTTCGCCCGTGATGCCCTCGGCGTTGCGGACGGGGTGGAGGACGTGGATCAGTCCGTGCTGGCCCGCTTCCTTGCGCGGCTAAGCTATGTCGCTGTCGATGCTCAGTCGGATGAAGGCTGGTCCGATCTCGCCGAGCTCCTGAAGACCGGCGAGGACCGCGTCCGCGTGTTCTATCTGGCCGTGGGGCCGGACCTGTTCGATCCCATCTGCGCGCGCATCGGCGCGTTCGGCCTTGTCACCGATCTCTCGCGGGTGGTGGTGGAGAAGCCGGTGGGCAAGGACCTCGCCTCCGCCCAGAAGGTGAATGCGGCGGTGGGGCGCGTCTTCCGCGAGGAGGCGGTGTTCCGCATCGATCATTATCTTGGCAAGGAGACGGTGCAGAACCTGATGGCGCTAAGGTTCGCCAACGCCTTGTTCGAGCCGGTGTGGAACAACGCGCACATCGATCACGTGCAGATCACCGTCGCGGAGAGCATCGGCACCGCCGGCCGCGCCGGCTATTACGACACGGCCGGTGCGCTGCGGGACATGGTGCAGAACCATATCCTCCAGCTCCTGTGTCTCGTCGCCATGGAGCCGCCGGTGTCGCTCGATGCGGACGCAGTGCGCGACGAGAAGCTGAAGGTGCTCAAGGCGCTGGAGCCCATCAACGAAAGCAATTTCGCGCAGATGACCGTGCGCGGCCAGTATCGCGCCGGCGCCTCGGCCGGCGGGGCGGTGCCCGGCTATCTGGAGGAACTTGGCTCCGGCGAGAGCGAGACGGAGACCTTCGTCGCCATCAAGGCGGAGATCGGCAACTGGCGCTGGTCCGGCGTGCCGTTCTATCTGCGCACGGGCAAGCGGCTCGCGTCGCGGGTCTCCGAGATCGTCGTCGCCTTCCGGCCGATCCCCCATTCGGTGTTCGACAGCCACGCCGGCCCGATCATGGCAAACCGCCTCGTCATCCGCCTGCAGCCGGACGAGGGCGTGAAACTCTGGCTCATGATCAAGGATCCGGGCCCAGGCGGCATGCGTTTGCAGCACGTCCCGCTCGACATGAGCTTCGCATCCGTGTTCGGCGTGCGGAACCCGGATGCCTATGAGCGGCTTATCATGGACGTCGTGCGGGGCAATCAGACATTGTTCATGCGCCGCGACGAGGTGGAAGCCGCCTGGCGCTGGGTGGGGCCCATTCTCGACGCGTGGCGTGCCTCGCGCGACCAGCCCAAGCCTTACACGGCCGGGACATGGGGGCCATCCGCCGCCATCGCCCTGATCGAACGGGATGGGCGCACCTGGACCGATGACGCCTGAGGCCTCCGTGACCCCGCCGATCACTCCCATAGCCCTCAACACCTACGACGATTCCGCGGGCCTCGCCCGGGCGCTGGCCGCCCACGTGGCCGAGGCCCTGCGCGGCCGCATTGACCGCGACGGAAGCGCGAGCCTTGCCGTCTCTGGCGGGCGGACCCCGGTGGCCTTCTTCGAAATGCTGTCCGGCGCGCCCATCGATTGGAGCCGAGTCGCGGTGACGCTTGTGGACGAGCGTTGGGTTCCCGAGACGTCGGAACGCTCCAACGCCGCGCTGGTGCGACGCCATCTGCTGAAAGGGCCGGCCTCCGCCGCCCGCTTCGTACCGCTCTATACCGGCGCGGCGACGCCGGAGGATGGACTGGCCGCGGCAACGGCCGCGATCGCCACCCTCCCCGCCCCTTTCACGGCCGTTGTGCTGGGGATGGGCGACGATGGACACACCGCGTCCTTCTTCCCTGGTGCCGAAACCCTTGCGGCGGCCATCGACCCGTCCGGGCCCGAAGCCCTCATCGCCGTGCGGGCCGATGCGGCGGGCGAACCGCGCATCACGTTTACCCTGCCCCGGCTGGCTTCAGCCGAGACCCTGGTGCTGCATATCGAGGGCATGACCAAGCGCGCCGTTCTGGAGCGCGCCTGTGCCAGCGGCCCGGTCGAGGACTTGCCTGTCCGCGCCATTCTGACGGCACGCGCGCCTGTCGATGTGATGTGGTGCCCCTGACAACAAAGGTTCGAGCCATGACGCACCCTCAGCCGAGCGCGACCGACACTGCCTTTGCCGCCCTTGATGCCGCCTGGAAAGGCCGGACCGGGCGCATCGCCGATCTGTTCACCGCTGCCGACCGCTTCGAGCGCTTCTCCACCAGCTATGGCGACCTGCTGCTGGACTTTTCGAAGACGGCGATCACCGACGAGACGCTGGCCCTGCTGCTGGATCTCGCCCGGGCGGCCGGGGTGGAGCAGATGAGGGACGCCATGTTTGCCGGCGACCACATCAATCTCACCGAGGACCGGGCGGTGCTCCACACCGCGCTTCGCAATCGCTCGGATGACGGCATTCCCGTCGACGGCATCGACGTGAAGACCGGCATCGACGAGACCCTGCGCAACCTCGCCACCTTCGCCTATGCGGTGCGCGAAGGGCGGATTGCGGGCGCGCGGGGCAACGCCTTCACCGATGTCGTCAACATCGGAATCGGCGGGTCGGACCTCGGCCCGGCCATGGTGACCGGCGCGCTGGCGCCCTATCACGACGGACCGCGCTGCCATTTCGTTTCGAATGTGGACGGCGCACACATCGCCGACACGCTCAAGGGTCTCAACCCGGCAACGACGCTGTTCATCGTCGCGTCCAAGACCTTCACCACCGTCGAGACCATGTGCAACGCGGGGACGGCGCGTGCCTTCATCGCGGATGCCCTCGGCGAGGCGGCTGTCGGCGACCATTTCGCCGCCGTCTCGACTGCGCTTGATCGGGTGGAGGCTTTCGGCATCTCGCGGGAGCGGACCTTCGGCTTCTGGGACTGGGTGGGCGGCCGCTATTCGGTGTGGTCGGCCATCGGCCTTCCGGTGATGATCGCCATTGGCCCGGACCGCTTCGGCGAATTTCTTGCCGGCGCAGCCGCCATGGACGAGCATTTCCGCTCCGCGCCGCTCGACCAGAACATGCCGGTGTTGCTCGGCCTGGTCGGCCTTTGGCACCGGAATGTCTGCGGCTTCCCGAGCCGCGCAATCATTCCCTACGACCAGCGTCTCGCGCGCCTGCCCGCCTATCTCCAGCAGCTCGACATGGAGAGCAACGGCAAGAGCGTCACGCGCGACGGACGCCCGGTCTCGCGCGGAACCGGTCCCATCGTGTGGGGAGAGCCGGGCACGAACGCCCAGCACGCCTTCTTCCAGTTGCTCCATCAGGGCACCGATACGGTGCCCGTGGAATTTCTCATCGCGGCGCAGGGGCACGAGCCGAACCTGAAGGCCCACCAGAACCTTCTGGTGGCCAACTGCCTGGCGCAGGCGGAAGCGCTCATGCGTGGGCGCACGCTGGAGGAAGCCGC
>JAEZMT010000262.1 GCA_023442085.1 Pseudomonadota bacterium
AGGAAGAAGGAGAGGTAGACGCCGGCGAGCGAGCAGGAGACGGCCACCAGAACCGCCGTCACCAGCATCCAGCCGAAGCGCTTCGTCACGAGAAACGCGATGGCCCCCGGCGCGATCAGCAGCGCCACGGCAAGGATGATGCCCACGGCTTTCAGCGCCGCGACGATGGTCAGCGAGAGCATCACCAGCAGGCCGTAGTGCAAAAGGCCGGTGTGGAGCCCCACGGCCTTCGCCTGCGCGGGATCGAAGGCGTTCAGCAGCAGGTCGCGCCATTTGGCCAGCAGCACCAAAGTCACGAGGCCGGCGATGAGGGCACTCTCGGCGATGTCGCCCCAGCTCACGCCCAGCATGTCGCCGAAGAGGATGTGGTCGAGGTGCACGTCGGTCTGGATCTTGGTGTAGAGCACCAGTCCCAGCCCGAACATGCCGGAGAAGACCACGCCCATCACCGTGTCTTCCTTCACCCGGCTGTTGGCCTTGAGATAGCCGGTGCCGAGCGCGCAGATCATGCCCGCCACGAAGGCGCCGAGGGCGAGCGGCAGGCCGGCCATATAGGCCAGCACCACGCCCGGCAACACGGCATGGGAGACCGCATCCCCCATCAGCGACCAGCCCTTCAGCACCAGGAAGCAGGAGAGCAGCGCCATCGGCACCGCCACCAGCGCGGCGATGACGAGGGCGGTCTGCATGAAATCGAACTGGAAGGGGGCAAAAAGGCTCATGCCGCGCCCTCCTTCAGCGCCTCGGCCGCCTGCCGCCGCGCCGCCAGCACGCCGTGCTTGGGGGCGAAGACGAAGGCGAGAAGGAAGATCAGCGTCTGCAGCACCACGATGATGCCGCCCGTCGCCCCATCGAGGAAATAGGAGGCATAGGCGCCGACGAAACAGGTGGTCGCGCCGATGGCCACCGACAAAGCGATGAGGCGCGGGAACCGGTCGGTGAGGAGATAGGCGGTGGCGCCCGGCGTCACCACCATGGCGATGACGAGGAAGGCGCCCACCGTCTGCAAGGCTGCGACCGTGGAGGCGGCGAGCAAGGTGAAGAACATCACCTTGAGCGCGGTGGGCTTGAGGCCAATGGAGCGGGCGTGGCTCTCGTCGAAGAAGGTCACCATCAGGTCCTTCCAGAAGATGAGCAGCAAGGCCAGCGAGACGAAGCCGATGATGGCCAGTTGCAGCGTATCCCCCGGCGAGATGGCCAGGATGTTGCCGAGCACGATGGTCTGCACGTTCACCGAGGTCGGCGACAGGGAGACCATGAACAGGCCGAGCCCGAAGAAGGAGGTGAAGATGAGGCCGATGACCGCATCTTCCTTCAGCTTGGTCCGCTCCTGCAAGAACAGCATCGCCCCCGCCGCCAGCGCCCCGGCGAAGAAGGCGCCCACCGAGAAGGGCAGCCCCAGCATGTAGGCGCCCGCGACGCCCGGCACGATGGAGTGCGAGAGGGCATCGCCGATCAGCGACCAGCCTTTGAGCATGAGGAAGGCGGAGAGGAAGGCGCAGACGGCGCCCACCAGAGCGGACACCCACATGGCGTTGACCATGTAGGAATAGGAGAAGGGTTCGAGGAGGAGGGAGAGGGTGGGGGCCATGGTCAGGCGTCCAAGCTGAGGTCGGACGCGCGAAGCGAGGTCCCCGTCATGCCCGGCCTCGTGCCGGGCATCCACGTCGGGCCGATGGTGCGCTGTGCGGAAAGATGCACCCGGCCGATCCACGTGGATGGCCGGGACAAGCCCGGCCATGACGGCGCGGGATATGGAGCATGTCGAGCCTGCTCCCCCATCACCCGATCCCCTCGGATGATCCCGCCGTGCCGCTCTGGGCGGGGCGGTCCTTGTAGAGGACGAGGGGGCGCTCGTCGTCGGTGAGCACCCCGAGCGTGCCGGGGGTGGCGGCGTGGCTCTCGTCCAGCACGAAATGGCGCAGCACGCCGCCGAAGGCCTGTTCGAGGTTCGCCTGCGTGAACACTTCCGAGGTGAGGCCGTAGGCGAGCACGGTGCCCTTCACCAGCACCGTGCGGTCGCAGAATTCCGGCACGGAGCCGAGATTGTGGGTGGAGACCAGCATCACCCGCCCCTCGTCACGCAGGGCGCGCAGCAAAGCGATGATGGCGTCCTCGGTCTTCACGTCCACGCCGGTGAACGGTTCGTCCAGCAGGATCACACGGGCGTCCTGCGCCAGCGCGCGGGCGAGGAACACGCGCTTCCTCTGCCCGCCGGAGAGTTCACCGATCTGCCGTTTGCGGAAGTCCAGCATGTTGACGCGCGACAGCGCCGCCTCGACCGCCGCGCGGTCGGCGGCGCCGGGCATGCGCAGGAAATTCATGTGACCGTAGCGGCCCATCATCACCACGTCCTCGACCAGGACGGGGAAGGTCCAGTCCACCTCCTCGGCCTGCGGCACGTAGGCGACGACGTTGCGCTTCAGCGCCTCCGGCACGCTCATGCCGAGAATGCGCACCTCGCCCCGAGCCGCCTTGAGGAAGCCCATGATGGTCTTGAACAAGGTGGACTTGCCCGAGCCGTTCACCCCCACCAGCGCGGTGATGGTGCCGGTGGGAATGGCGAAGCTCGCATCGCGCAAGGCGGTGTGGCCGTTGCGATAGGTGACGGTGACGTGCTCGACCAATAGGCCGGCCCCGGCCTCGGCGAGGGCCTCCCGGGTGAGGGGCACGTTCATTGGGCCGCCTTCCCGGTGAGGCCGGCCGCGATGGTGCCGCTCGTGACCTTCAGGAGGTCGAGATAGGTGGGCACCGGGCCGGAGGGGTCGGAGAGGGAATCCACATAGAGCACGCCGCCGTAGCGGGCGCCGGTCTCCCGCGCCACCTGCTTGGCCGGCTCGGCGGAGATGGTGCTTTCCGAGAAGATGACGGGGATCTTGTCCTTCCGCATCAGGTCCACCACGCGGCGCACCTGCTGGGGGGTGCCCTGCTGGTCGGCGTTGATGGGCCAGAGATAGAGCGCCTTCAGCCCGAAATCGCGGGCGAGGTAGGAGAAGGCGCCCTCGCTGGTGACGAGCCAGCGCTGGTCCGCCGGCACCTTCTCCAGCTCGGCGCGGATGGGGTCGATGGCGGCGGTGATCTTCGCCTTGTAGGCGGCGGCGTTGGCCGTGTAGGTCGCGGCGTTGGCCGGATCATATTTCACCAGCGCGTCGCGGATGTTGTCCACGTAGATGAGCGCGGCGGAGGGCGACATCCAGGCGTGCGGGTTGGGCTTGCCGCTGTAGGGGCCCTCCGTGATGCCCATGGGCTCGACGCCCTTCGACACCACCACGCTCGGCACGTTCTTGAGGCGCGAGAAGAATTTCTCGAACCACAGTTCCAGGTTCAGCCCGTTCCACAGGATGAGGTTCGCGCCCTGCGCCTTGATGAGGTCGCCGGGGGTCGGCTGGTAATTGTGGATCTCGGCCCCGGGCTTGGTGATGCTCTCCACCTGCGCGGCGTCGCCCGCCAGGTTCTTCGCCATGTCGGCGATGACGGTGAAGGTGGTGACCACCTTGAACGGTGGAGCCGCGCGGGCCGGGAGGGGCGCGAGAAGCGCCGCCGCGGCGGCGAGGACGAGCGCCGGAAAATGCCGGCGGGACAGGACGAAAGCGTCGGGCACGGGAATGCTCCGGTCCGGCGGTCGTGACGGGTGCGGCCGCCTCTGTTGCGATCAATTCGCAAAAACTACCGCACCCTTCCTGCAATTGCAAATTATTCGCAATAAGGTCGAGCTACAGCGTCTCTTTTTGCGCCGCAGCAGCGGGCTCCGCAAGGCCAGCATGCTCGGTGCCGGGCTCGACGGGAGCGGGGGGCACCACCGCGGGCGCCGGCTCAGCCCCGATCACGGGATCCACGGACAACGGCGGTCCGGCCTGGTTGCCGGCCGGCACCGCCTGCTCCGCGGCTGCTGCTGCGGCGATATCGTTCTGCGAGGTCTCCAGCACATGCGCCAGCATGCCGCGCGCCACCTCGCGCTCGCCCATGATGATGAAGTCTGCGCCGCTCTGCCTCAGGTGCTCGACTTCCGCGTCCGAGTGGGCGCGCGCCACGATCTCGATGCCGGGATTGAGCTGGCGCGCCTTCTTGAGCACGTTGCTCGCCTCGAAGCCGTCCGGGATGGCGAGGATGATGCGCCGCGCGCCAGCGACATTGGCAGCCGCGATGGCGGGGGCCGAGGCAGCGTTGGCGTTCACCGCCTCCAGGCCGAGGCGCTTCAGCTCCTCCAGCCGGTCGCCCTGGTCCTCGATGACGAGGAAGGGCGTGCCGGCCGCCTTCAGCCCGTCGGCGACGAGGCGGCCCACCCGGCCATAGCCGACGAGCACGGTGTGGTTGGCAAGCGCGGTCGCTGGAAGTTCGGGAATGGGCTTGGGCGCAGGGACGGGGGCGGCCGCCTTCTCCGGCCGCAGCGGCGCGGAGCGGGCCCGGTAGCGGTCCAGCACCAGGAAGAAGAAGGGGTTGGCGAGGATGGAGATGATCGCCGCCGCGAGGATCAGGTCGCGTCCCTCGGACGGCAGCAATTGCAGGTCCACGCCCAGCGCCACGAGGATGAAGGAGAATTCGCCGATCTGCGCCAGCGAGGCGGAAATGGTGAAGGCGGTGGAATTGCCGTAGCCGAACGCCCGCACGATAAGGAAGGCGGCCAGCGACTTGCCGAACAGCACGATCAGCACCGTCACCAGCAGCGGCACCGGGCTCTTCACCACGATGGAGGGGTCCACCAGCATGCCCACCGAGACGAAGAACAGCACGGCGAAGGCGTCACGCAGAGGCAGCGTCTCCTCCGCGGCCCGGTGGGAGAGGGGGCTTTCGCTCAGCACCATGCCGGCGAAGAAGGCGCCGAGCGCGAAGGACACGCCGAACAGCTTGGCCGAGCCGAACGCCACGCCCAGCGCGATCGCCAGCACCGCGAGGCGGAACAGCTCGCGCGAGCCGATGTGCGCCACCCAGTGCATCACCCATGGGATGACGCGGCGGCCCACCACCAGCATGAGCACGACGAAGCCGGCCACCTTCACCAGCGTGATGCCCAGGGTGGTCCACACATCCCCGCCGAGGCCCAGCCAGTCGATGGTGCCGGTGGTGACCGCCCGTCCGCCGAGGGCGCCGGACAAGGCCGGCAGCAGCACGAGGGCGAGGACCATGGCAAGGTCCTCGACGATGAGCCAGCCGACCGCGATGCGCCCCTGCTCGCTCTCCACCATGCGCCGCTCCTGCAAGGCGCGCAGCAGCACCACGGTGGAGGCGACCGACAGGGCGATGCCGAAGACGATGCCCGCCCCAAGGCCCCAGCCCATCGCCCAGGCGAGGCCCATGCCCATGAGGGTGGCCACCGCGATCTGCACCACCGCGCCGGGAATGGCGATGGCCTTCACCGACAGCAGATCGGACAAGGAGAAATGCAGGCCGACGCCGAACATCAGGAGGATGACGCCGATCTCCGCCAGCTCCAGCGCCAGATGCTCGTCGGCCACGAAGCCGGGAGTAAACGGCCCGACCAGCACGCCGGCGAGGAGATAGCCCACCAGCGGCGACAGCTTGAGGCGCTGCGCGATGGCGCCCAGCACGAAGGCGAGGACGAAAGCCCCGACGAGGGTCGCAATGAGCGGCGTGTCGTGGGGCAAGCGTGTCCTCCATGCGGCAATGGGCGCCGCCCCGCGCCCCAAGGCACAGCATGACGGCAGGTCTGGGATTAGGATCGGTCGGCGGTTGCCGTGACCCGTTTTCATCATGCGCGCAGAACACGGCGCTGTCATGGCACAGGTGACGAAACGGAAGCTTTTTGTACTGCAGGCAGCCGTTCCCGGCCCGCGACCTTGCCGTCACCGGCCCCGTCCTCTAAGACGCCCCGACCCTTGCATTTACCGAGCGGGACACGGGTCCCGAAGCATCGAAACACCATGGCCAAAGAATTCAAGCCGAAGGCGCGGCTCCCGCGCGGCCTCGTCGACCGCACCGGCGCGGAACTCAGCGCCACCCGCGCCATGCTGGAGAAGATCCGCGCCGTCTACGCGCTCTACGGCTTCGAGGCGCTGGAGACCCCGGCCATCGAATATACGGACGCGCTCGGCAAGTTCCTGCCCGATCTCGACCGGCCGAACGAAGGCGTCTTCTCTTTCCAGGACGACGACGAGCAGTGGCTGTCGCTGCGCTACGACCTCACCGCGCCGCTGGCGCGCTATGTGGCCGAGCATTTCGAGCAGCTGCCCAAGCCCTACCGCTCCTACCGGGCCGGCTACGTCTTCCGCAACGAGAAGCCCGGCCCCGGCCGCTTCCGCCAGTTCATGCAGTTCGATGCCGACACGGTGGGCGCCCCCTCGGTCGCGGCCGATGCCGAGATCTGCATGATGGCCGCCGACACGCTGGAGGCGGTGGGCATTCCGCGCGGCTCTTATGTCGTGAAGGTGAACAACCGCAAGGTGCTCGACGGCGTGATGGAGGCCATCGGCCTCGGCGGCGACGAGAATGCCGGCCGCCGCCTCACCGTGCTGCGGGCCATCGACAAGTTCGACAAGTTCGGCGCCGAGGGCGTCGCGCTCCTGCTCGGCCCCGGCCGCAAGGACGAGAGCGGCGACTTCACCAAGGGCGCGGGCCTCGATGAGCGGCAGGCGTCCGTGGTGCTCGCCATGCTCACCGGCAAGGGCGTGCGCGCCACCGACGTGGGCGTCGAGGTGGAGCTGGACGACGTGGCGCTCGCCGCCGCGCTTGCCGGCAGTGTTGCCTTCCAGGAAGGCATGGCGGAACTGAACGACATCCGCACCCTGCTCGCCGCCGGCGGCTATCAGGACCGGGTGAAGATCGACCCCTCCGTGGTACGCGGTCTCGAATATTACACAGGCCCCGTCTACGAGGCGGAACTGACCTTCGAGATCACCGACGAGACCGGCCGCCCGGTGCGCTTCGGCTCGGTGGCCGGCGGCGGGCGCTATGACGGCCTCGTGGCGCGCTTCCGCGGCGAGAAGGTGCCCGCCACCGGCTTCTCCATCGGCGTCTCGCGCCTGCTCGCGGCCCTCGCCTTCCTCGGCAAGATGGACGCGGACGCGGAGGTTGGCCCCGTCGTGGTGCTGGCCATGGACAAGGAGCCGGCCCGCATCGCCGATTACATGAAGATGGTGGCGGAGCTTCGGTCCAACGGCATCCGCGCCGAGATGTATCTCGGCGGCGCCGGCATGAAGGCGCAGATGAAATATGCCGACCGGCGCGGGGCCCCGGCCGTCATCATCCAGGGCTCCAACGAGAAGGACGCCGGCGAGGTCCAGATCAAGGATCTGGTGGAAGGCGCGAAGATCGCCGCCGGCATCGCCGACAATGCGGAGTACCGCGCCGCCCGTCCCGCCCAGTTCGCGGTGAAGGAGAGCGAGATGGTCGCCGCCATCCGCGACGTGCTGGAGCGCCGCGCGGCGCCGTCTCTGGGGCTGGACGACTGAGCCTTCCCACTCGTCCCCTGAACGAAAAAAGGGCCCGTCTCCAGCCGGAGGCGGGCCCTTTTCTGTATTGCTCCCCGCCTCAGAGATAGGCGAGGCGGCGGTCGCGGCGGCGGTCCTGCACCGGCTGGTAGGCGATGCGGGCGTGGGTCTGGCAATAGGGCATGCCCGGATTGGCCTTGCCGCCGCAGAAGTGGAAGCTCTCGGTGCCGGGCTCGCCCAGTGGCCAGCGGCAGGTGCTCTCGGTGAGCTGCATGATGGTGCAGCCCTGGGTCATGGGCACCACGTTGTCGCTCATGACGGGGGCGGGCGCCGGTGCCTCTTCCGGTGCCTCGTCCAGATCCGCCGCAAGCGCGGTGTTGCCTATGGTGGTGGGCCGCTGCGGCCGCGCCTGAGCGTCGGGACGCCCGGCCGGGGCGCCCATCGGCCCGTTCATCGGACCGGCCTTGGCCGGCGCCGCTCCGCTGGCGCGAGGGCGCGCCGGGGTGGGGGCGGCCTTCGCCCGGCCGGACAGGCCGAGGCGGTGGACCTTGCCGATGACAGCATTGCGCGTCACCTCGCCAAGCTCCGTCGCGATCTGGCTCGCGGAGAGGCCTTCGCTCCAGAGCTTTTTCAAGAGTTCGACGCGCTCGTCATTCCAGCTCATCGCTCTTCTCCATTCGCCGCATCTACTCGCCGCATTTCAATCGGCAGCATCTCAAGAACGCCGCGGGCGCCGGAAACGCTCGGCGCCGCCTCCAGCCATCTGAAATCGCGCCGTTCGGGCGCATCCGGGCCGTGACTTCGCAGGGCGGAATCCCTTCCCGTTCCCGTGCGCGGCAAAGCGCTCGGATGGACCCGGATTGCGGTTCCTTGGAAGAGGGTTCCTGATGCCCCTGCGCACGACATCTCGTGGCTGACGATCTCGAACCTACAATATGGCCCGTCCTTGCAACAGAGTCGGCAAGGGGTGCCGGCGTGTTTTCCCCAGCTCCTTAAGGCTTCGTTTACCCTTGGGCGGCGTCGGGCCGCGGCCGCGATTCGCTGGCCGGCCGGCGATCGGTTGACCTCGCGCGCATGATCATTAGAATCCGGAAGTCGGGCTGCCCCCGCTTGGGCGGCCTTTTTTAGTTTGTGCGCGCGGCTGGGCGAAGGCCCGCTGTCGCACAGTGTTCGCAAACCCGTGCAACCTCGAGGCCGAAGCCGGAAGCCAAGCCCCCCAGGAGGATAGTGTGATCACCCCCGTTCTGCCGACCTACGCACGCATCGACCTCCAGTTCGAGAGGGGAGAGGGCTGCTGGCTCGTCACGACGGACGGGCGACGTTTCCTCGACTTCACCGCCGGCATCGCCGTGAACGTGCTGGGCCACGCCAATCCCACCCTCGCCGCCGCGCTCTCCGAGCAGGCGACGAAGCTGTGGCACGTGTCCAACCTGTTCCGCATCCCCGGCGCCGAGAAGCTGGCCGACCGGCTAAAGGCCGCGACCTTCGCGGACACCATGTTCTTCACCAATTCCGGTGCGGAAGCGCTGGAGTGCGCCATCAAGATGGCGCGCCGCTACCAATATGTGAGCGGCCATCCGGAGAAGAACCGCATCATCACCTTCGAGGGCGCCTTCCACGGGCGCACGCTGGCGACCATCGCCGCCGGCGGCAACCCGAAGTATCTGGAAGGCTTCGGCCCGGACCTGCCGGGCTTCGACCAGGTGCCGTTCGGCGATCTCGACGCTGCCCGCGCCGCCGTGACCTCCGAGACCGCCGCCATTCTGGTGGAGCCGGTGCAGGGCGAGGGCGGCGTGCGCGTGCCGCCGGCCGGCTTCCTCGCCGGCCTGCGCCAGCTGTGCGACGAGAACGGCCTGCTCTTGGTGCTGGACGAGGTGCAGAGCGGTGTCGGCCGCACCGGGCGCCTCTTCGCGCACGAGTGGACGGGCGTCACGCCGGACATCATGTCGGTCGCCAAGGGCATCGGCGGCGGCTTCCCCATGGGCGCGTGCCTTGCCACCGAAGAGGCGGCCAAGGGCATGACGGTGGGCACCCACGGCTCCACCTATGGCGGCAATCCGCTGGCCATGGCGGTGGGCAATGCGGTGCTGGACGTGGTGCTGGAGGAGGGCTTCCTCGATCGCGTCAACCGTGTCGCCGGCCGCTTCCAGCAGCGCCTCGCCGAGCTGCGCGACGCCCATCCCGCCGTCATCGCCGAACTGCGCGGGCAGGGCCTGCTGCTCGGCATCAAGGCCGCCGTGCCGGCGCCCGAGCTGATCGCCGCGCTGCGCGAGGAGGGCATGCTGGTGCCCGGCGCCGCCGAGAACGTCATCCGCCTGCTGCCGCCGCTCAATGTGAGCGAGGAAGAGGTGGGCATCGCAGCCGACAAGATCGAAGCCGCCTGCCGGCGCATCGAGGCGCGCCTCGCCGCCGATCCGGTGAAGGGAGCGGCCGAATGAGGGGGAATGGGGTGCGTCATTTTCTCGACCTGTCCGAGATCCCGGCCGACGAGCTGCGCCGGGTCCTGGACTTCTCCAAGGACCTGAAGGCCCGGCGCAAGGCGGGAGAGCCGGTGGAAAAGCCGCTCGCCGGCAAGTCGCTGGCCATGGTGTTCGACAAGCCGTCCACCCGCACGCGCGTGTCGTTCGACCTCGCCATGCGCCAGCTGGGCGGCGAGACCATCATGCTCACCGGCCAGGAGATGCAGCTCGGCCGCGGCGAGACGATCGCCGACACGGCCCGCGTGCTGTCGCGCTTCGTCGACGCCATCATGATCCGCATCCTGGATCATGATGACCTGACCGAGCTGGCCAAATACGCCACCGTGCCGGTCATCAACGGCCTCACCCGGATCTCCCATCCCTGCCAGGTGATGGCCGACGTGATGACCTTCGAAGAGCATCGCGGCCCCATCACCGGCCGCTCGGTGGCCTGGACGGGCGACGCCAACAACGTGCTCGCCTCGTGGGTGCATGCCGCCCACAGCTTCGACTTCTCCCTGAAGGTGGCGACGCCAAAGGAATTGTCGCCGCGCCAGGCGCTGAAGGATTTCGTGAAGCGCACCAAGGCCAAGGTGAAGTTCATGCGCGACCCGGAAGAGGCGGTGGAGGGCGTGGATTGCGTCATCACCGACACCTGGGTCTCCATGGGCGACAAGGAGGCCGAGCGCCGCCACAACATCCTCAAGCCCTATCAGGTCAATTCGGCGCTGATGGCGCGGGCGGACAAGGACGCCATCTTCATGCACTGCCTGCCCGCCCATCGCGGGGAGGAGGTGACGGACGTGGTGATGGACGGCCCCCAGTCCGTGGTGTTCGACGAGGCGGAGAACCGCCTGCACGCCCAGAAGGGCGTGCTCGCCTGGTGCTTCGACGCGGTGGGCGGCTGAGCCCTTCGCAGCCGGGACATGCCGAGCCGGGTTGAAACAGCCCGGCTCGTGAATATGTGTGGGACCAGACCTTTGGGACCCATTGGCTGTGCGTAGAGCGCGGGCAGGCGGGTCCGGCACGTCCGGAGACCAGTCATGAAGGGCGAGCGCACCCGCACCGCCACCCGCGCCGCATCGGATGCCGCGCAGGACGATATCGTCACCGCCTTCCAGGTGGATGCCCTCGACATTCGCGGCCGCACCGTGCGGCTCGGCCCCACCCTCGACGCGCTGCTGGCGCACCACGCCTATCCCCCCGCCGTGAAGCGCGTGGTGGGCGAGGCGGTGACGCTCGCCGTGCTGCTCGGCTCCTCGCTGAAGTTCGAAGGCCGCTTCATCCTTCAGACCCAGACCGACGGGCCGGTGGACATGGTGGTTGCCGACTTCGTGAGCCCGGACAAGATCCGCGCCTATGCCCGCTACGATGCCGACGCCTTGGCCGAGGCCGAGCGCCGCAACGAGACCTCGCCCGCCGCTTTGCTCGGGCGCGGCCATCTGGCCATGACCATCGACCAGGGCATCAGCACCAACCGTTATCAGGGCGTGGTCGCCCTCGACGGCTCGGGGCTGGAGGCGGCGGCGCACGAATATTTCCACCAGTCCGAGCAGATCCCCACCCAGGTGCGCCTCGCCGTGGGCGAGGAGATGAAGGCGGGCGGCGCGGAATCCGCGTGGCGCGCCGGGGGCCTGCTCGCCCAGTTCCTGCCGCAGGACGCCTCCCGCGCCCGCATGGCCGACCTCTCCCCCGGCGACGCGCCCGAGGGCGTGGAAGAGCACAAGGTGGACGAGGATGACGCTTGGGTGGAGGCCCGCTCCCTCGTCGGCACGCTGGAGGACGTGGAGTTGATCGACCGCGATCTCTCCTCCGAGCGGCTGCTCTACCGCCTGTTCCACGAGCGCGGGGTGCGGGTGTTCGACCCGCTGCCCATCGCCGCGCGCTGCTCGTGCTCGCGCGAAAAGGTCTCCGGCGTCCTGGCCTCCTTCGGCCCGGAGGAGCGGCGGGAGATGATCCAGGACGACGGCAAGGTGACGGTGACCTGCGAATTCTGCGGCCGCACCTACAAGTTCACCGCCGAGGAGGTTCTCGGCCGGGCGGACGGGTGAGGATTAGTTGCCGTCGTGCTCCGGCTTGACCGGAGCGCCCATCTCCCGGCTGTCACCTGCACGTGTCGTCACTTGCCTCGCGGCGGCATGGGCCCTCCGGTCGAGCCGGAGGGCGACGGCGGGGAGGCCCCTCACATCTCCTCGGCCGTCTTCAGCAGAAACGCATAGAGCGCTTCCGCCGCAAGGCCGATGTCGGCGGGGGCTGCGTATTCGCGGGGGTTGTGGCTGCCGTTCTCCGAGCGCACGAACAGCATGGCCATGGGCATCACGCCGCGAAACACCATGGCGTCGTGGCCGGCGCCCGAGGGCAGGCGCATCACAGGCAGCTGAAGGCTCTCCACCACGCGCGCCATGCGCTCCTTGAGCGGGCCATGACAGGGGGCGGCGGGCACCTCATGGCCGATGTCCACGCTGGCCTTCACCCCGCGCCGGGCCGCGATGTCGGCGACGGCCGCGCGGATCTCGGCGACGGCGCGGATGCGCAAGTCGTCCGAGAGGGCGCGTACGTCGAGGGAGAATTGCACCTCGCCGGGCACCACGTTCACGGCGCTGCCGGCGACGAGGAGGGTGCCCACGGTGGCGACCAGCTCCTTGCCATCGGCGCGGCCGCGCGCCTCCACGGCGAGGATCATCTCGGCGGCGGCGGTCAGTGCGTCGTGCCGCATGGCCATGGGCAACGTGCCGGAATGCCCCGCCTCGCCCCGGATGCGCACATGCCCGCGCGAGGCCCCGGCGATGCCGGTGACGATGCCGAGCGGCGCGCCCGCCGCCTCCAGCACCGGCCCCTGCTCGATATGCACTTCCACATAGCCGAGCGTCTCGTCGGGATCGCGCCGGCAATCGGCGACGCGATCCACCGGCGCGCCGAAGGAGCGCAGCGCCTCGATGCGGGAAATGCCCTGCGCGTCCACGTCCTCCAGGCTCCTGGGATCGAAGAGGCCGGCCATGGCCTTGGAGGAGGTGAGGGTGGAGAGGAAGCGCACGCCCTCCTCGTCGGCGAAGGCCGCGACCTCGATGGCGAAGGGCAGGCGGATGCCCTGCTGCTTCAGCCGTTCCACGGCGGCGATGGCGACGAGCACGCCCAGATTGCCGTCATAGATGCCGGCGTTGCGCACGGTGTCGATATGCGAGCCGAGAATCAGGGTCTTGGCGTTCGCCCGGTCGGCAGCATAGCGGCCGACGATGGAGCCAGTGGCGTCCATGTGGACCTGCGCCAGCCCGGCCTCGCGCATCCAGAAGGAGACCTGCGCCGCCGCCCTCTTGTGTGCGGGGGTCAGCGTCAGGCGCGTCATCTCGCCGGGCACGTCGGTGCAGGCGGCAAGCTGCTTCAGTCGAGAGACGATGGTCTCGCCGTCGAGGGGCGAGGGGAGCGGGGCGGAGCCGGTGGCGGAGCGGGGCACGGGGGAGACCTTGTTCAGGAGGCGGCCGGCAGCATCTGGGAGAGGCGCAGCAGCGCGATGCGCTCGATCTGCGCCAGCGCCTCGGCCACCTCGGTCTCGCGGTCATGGGCGAGGCGGCGCTCGAAGGCGGCGAGGATGTCGGCCTTGCTGCGGCCGCGGATGGCCATGATGAAGACGAAGCCGAACTTCGCCTTGTAGGCGTCGTTCAGCGCGGTGAAGCGCGCCTTCTCCTCCGCCGTGAGCTGGTCGAGGCCGGCGGAGGCCTGTTCGGCGGCGGAATCGGCGGTGAGGAGCTTTGCCTCCGCGAGCTTGCCGGCAAGGTCGGGATGGGCGTGGATGACGCCCATCTGCTTCTCGGCCGGCGCGGTGCGCAGCACGGCGGCCAAAGCCTCGTTGAGGCCCTCCGCCGTGTCGGCGGCGGCGGTGAGGCCCTTGTCATAGGCGCCTTCCGCGATCCACGGAGAATGCTCGTAGACGCCGCCAAACCGCTCCACGAACAGGCCGCGCGGCATGTAGGTGGGCCGGTAGCCGCCGACCGGGGGGTGATGGGCGATCCAGTGGCGGGCGATGTCGAGGCGGCGCGCCACCCACACCTTCTCGTGCCCGGCGATGTAGTCGAGGAAGCGGGCCAGCGCCTGCGCCCGGCCGGGCCGCCCCGCGAGGCGCGGATGGAGGCCGATGGACATCATGCGCGGGGCCGTGGCGCCCTCGGCATAGAGCAGGTCGAAGCTGTCCTTCAGGTAGTCGAAGAATTCCGTTCCGTTGGAGAAGCCCGCCGCCACCGAGAAGCGCATATCGTTGGCGTCCAGCGTGTAGGGAACGACCAACTGAGGCCCGCGCGGGCCATAGATCCAATAGGGCAGCTCGTCCGCATAGCTGTCGGCCACATAGAGGAAGCCGCCTTCCTCCATCAGCAGCGGCACGGTGTGCTCGGCGGAGCGGCCCTGGTAGAAGCCGAGCGGCCGGGTTCCCGTCACCTGCGTGTGCAGGCGCACGGCCTCCTCGATGTGCTCGCGCTCGGCGTCGCGGGTGAAGTCCTTGTATTCGATCCACTTGTAGCCGTGGCTCGCCAGCTCCCAGCCGGCCTCCCGCATGGCCGCGACGGCATCGGGATTGCGGGCGAGCGCGGTGGCGACGCCATAGACGGTGGCCGGCATGTTGCGTTCGCCGAACAGCCGCAGCAACCGCCAGATGCCGACGCGGGCGCCGAACTCGTAGATGGATTCCATGTTCATGTGCCGCTGGCGGGGCCAGGGCACGGCGCCGATGATCTCGGAGAGGAAGGCCTCCGAGGCGTTGTCGCCATGGAGCACCGAATTCTCGCCGCCCTCCTCGTAATTCACCACGAACTGCACGGCGATGCGCGCATCCCCCGGCCAATGGGGATGGGGCGGATTGCGGCCGTAGCCCACCAGATCGCGCGGATAGGGCTTGCCGGTGACGGGATCGGTGGGGATGCCGGAATTATCGCGGCCGGTGAAGGGGGCGGGCATGGACTCAGGACCCCCGATAGGTGGAATAGCTCCACGGGGAGCAGAGCAGCGGCACGTGATAGTGCCCTTCGATCAGGGTCACGCGCAGCGGCACCACGTCGAGAAAGGGCGGGTCGGCGACCGGCGCGCCCGTGGCGCGGAAATGCGCGCCGATGTGGAAGACCAGCTCGTAAGTGCCGGGGATGAAATCCTCGCCCGCCAGCAGGGGCGTGTCGGTGCGTCCGTCCGCATTGGTGTGACGGGTGGTGACGAGGGTGCGCCCGCCCTCCGCGGCCAGCCGGTAGAGTTCAACCGCGACACCGGCGGCGGGGCCGCCGGACACCGTATCGAGCACATGCGTGGACAGCCGCCCCATCGCTTCCTCATCCGTTCCTGGTTTCAGCCCCGCAACCGCCGCCCACGCCTTGCGAGCGCAGGGCTGGAAGCCCGGGCAAAGCTCCGCTGCACGGCAGCATAACCCGCGCACCGCCGATCTATTTTCCAAAAAAATCGGAAGATATTCCGATTTACCGACCTGTTTCCTCGGCGCCGGATTTGATCTCCAATGAGGCATGCCGATGAGTTGGGCAATGCCCGTTCGGTTGCCGCGCCGGAGCGTTGCCGTCGCCAAAAAATTTGAAGAACGCCCTTCCGCTTTCAACCGACCGTTCCTTTGGGGGACCTCATGTCTCAAGCCGTTCATCCCGTCGATGAAGTCCTGCCGACACCGAAACTTGCGGTGCTCGGCCTCCAGCATGTGCTTGTCATGTATGCCGGTGCGGTGGCCGTGCCGCTTATCATCGGCCGCGCGCTCAAGCTGCCGCCGGAGCAGGTGGCGTTCCTGATCTCTGCCGACCTGTTCGCCTGCGGCCTCGCAACCCTCGCCCAGTGCCTCGGCATCCTCGGCGTCGGCATCCGCCTGCCGGTGATGATGGGCGTCACCTTCGCGTCCGTCGGCCCCATGCTCTCCATGGCCAACGATCCGTCCATCGGCATCCTCGGCATCTATGGCTCGGTGATCGCGGCCGGCATCTTCGGCATCATCGTCGCCCCCTTCATCTCGCGCCTTCTGCCGCTGTTCCCGCCGGTGGTGACGGGCACCATCATCATGGTGATCGGCATCTCGCTCATGCGGGTGGGCATCAACTGGGCGGGGGGCGGCATCCCCTTCTTCACCCAGACCATCGACGGCAAGGTGGTGCAGATCGCCAACCCCAATTACGGGCAGTTGCAGGGGCTTGCCATCGCCTTCTTCGTGCTGCTGGTGATCCTCGCCTTCATCCGCTTCGGCAAGGGCTTCGTTGCCAACGTGGCGGTGCTGCTCGGGATCGTCGCCGGCGGCGTGCTCGCCTCCGTGCTCGGCATCATGCATTTCGAGAAGGTCGCGGCGGCCCCGTGGTTCGACGTCATCCTGCCGTTCCACTTCGGCATGCCCACGTTCCACCTCGTGCCCATCATCACCATGTGCATCGTGATGATCGTGGTGATGATCGAGTCGCTGGGCATGTTCCTCGCCCTCTCCGACATGACCGGCAAGCCGGTGGACGAGAAGGCGCTGGCCCGCGGCCTCAGGGCCGATGGCGTCGGCACGCTGCTGGGCGGCATCTTCAACACCTTCCCCTACACCTCCTTCTCGCAGAACGTGGGCCTCGTCGGCGTCACCGGCGTGCGCTCGCGCTGGGTCACGGTGACGGGCGGCATCATCATGCTCGGCCTCGGCCTTCTGCCGAAGATGGCCGCGCTGGTGGAGGCGGTGCCCCAGGTGGTGCTCGGCGGCGCGGGTCTCGTGATGTTCGGCATGGTCGCCGCCACCGGCGCGCGCATCCTCACCGGCGTCGATTTCAAGACCAACCGCAACAACCTGTTCATCGTCGCCATTTCGGTGGGCTTCGGCATGATCCCGCTGGTGTCGCCCAACTTCTTCAAGGCGCTGCCGCACGAGCTGCATCCGCTTCTGGAGAGCGGCATCCTGCTCTGCGCCATCGTCGCGGTCGTGCTCAACGTCTTCTTCAACGGCGTGAAGAAGAGCT
>JAEZMT010000318.1 GCA_023442085.1 Pseudomonadota bacterium
CGAAGGCCAAGGCCGCCGCCCCCAAGGCCCCCGCGCCCAAGGCATCTGCGCCCAAGGCGGCTCCGAAGGCTGCCCCCAAGTCGACCAAGAAGGCTGCCGCCCCGAAGGCTGCGGCGCCCAAGGCTGAAGTGAAGGCCGAGCCCGAGACCAAGGCGGTCGAGACCAAGGCCGCCGAAGCCAAGGCGCCTGCTGCCAAAGCTTCCAAGCCCGCCGCTCCGAAGGCGCCCAAGGCGACCGCTCCGAAGGCCGTCACTCCGAAGGCTGCTGCGCCCAAGGCCCCGAAGACCGCGCCCAAGACTGCCGCTCCCAAGACTGCCGCGCCGAAGACCCCCGCTCCGAAGGCGGCTCGCGCCAAGGTGGCGGCGGTGAAGACCGCCCCCGCTCCGGCCCCGAAGGCCCCTTCCAAGGCCGCGCCGAAGGCGGCCGCCAAGCCGGCCCGCGCCAAGAAGGCGTGAGACAGGCGTAGGATCGGCCCCTCACGAGGCCCGAAAACAGGAACGCCGCCGTCGGGGGTGCCCGGCGGCGGCGTTCTCGCGTTCAGCGGCCCTCGAGATCAGGGGGCGAGGACGCCGGTGCTCCCGAGATTGAAGATCTGGACGCGCCGGTTGATGGCGGCATGCGGATTCTTCACGTCCTGCAGGTTTTCCTCGCCGAGGCCAACGGCCTGGAGCCGGCGCGGATCCACGCGGAAGGTGGTGGCGAGCGCCTGCATCACCGCGTCGGCGCGTTCCTGGCTGAGCTTGAGATTGATCTCGCGGGTGCCGGTGGTGTCGGTGTTGCCCACCACGAGGAACTTGTAGCCGAGCAGGATGGGGTTGTGCATGGCATCGGCGATGGAGCCGAGCGTGCGGTAGGACGAGGGCTTGATCATCGCGGAATTGAGATCGAACTCGATCTCCACGTTGATCTGCGCCAGCTGGTCGAGCTGGATCGCCAGCGGCGGGCGGCTCTCGGGCGGGCCGGTGTACTTCATGTGCGCGACGGCAAGGCCGCGCAGCGCCTCGGCCGAGACGTTCGGCACGTCGGCCACGCTGGCCTGGAGGCCCTGGACGATCTGGGCATCGGAGGTGACCACCTGGGCCGAGGCGGGCGCGGCGAGGAGCACCGGCGCCAGCAGGGCGGCGGACAGCAGCAAGGCGGAACGCATCTGGAATTTCATCTGTCCCTCCCCCTCACTGCTCATTGTAGCCGGCGTTGATGAGGGCGCTCGTGCAGGTCCTGCTCACCACCTTGGAGGCTTCGAGCAGGCAGGAGACGATGTTGCCGTCGCCGGGCACGAGGCCGGGGCAATATTGCGCGCGGTCGCGATCGCACACCTTGTAGACCTCGCGCTGCGCCGCGGCGCGGGCCTCGGTCATCGCGCGGATGCCTTCGTGGTTGGCGGCGCAGGCCGGCGAGAGCTTGCTCGCGTTCTGCGCAAGGCAGTTGTGGATGGCGCCGTTGCCGAGGTTCTGGCCCCGGCACAGCTTCATGATGTCCTCGCCGCAATGCTGCGCCAGAAGGCCGGCGGCCTGGGCGTAGCTCACGGTTTGCGCCTGCGCGCCCGCGCTGTGGCCGACCGTTCCCGCCCCCAGCGCGATCAGCGCCGCGAGGGCCAGTCCTCGAAGTTTCATAGATTTCCCCCATAGCCCGGAATCGCGAGCGTGAGGGGAATTGACCATTGCGCCTCCCGCTTGGTCAACCGGCGGGAGCGCGGCCGTGGCGTGCTCAGGATGCGCGGCGGTAGGTGCCGGCCTCAATCTCGTCGCCGGAGGCTCCCACGAGGCCGAGGGGATCGGCGGCGAGCTCCAGATCCGGCGACTCGGGCGCCTCCTCCGCCGGCGCGGGCTCAGGAACCCGGCCCGGCGCGAGCGCGAGGTGGACGGTGAGCGCCGCCACCGCCATCGCGGGGACGAGGATCGTCATCGCCACCAGCGGCGAGGGCAGCAGCGCCGAAACGGAGGTGCCGAGGAAGCCGCTGCCGATCTGCACGAAACCCGTGAGCGCGGAGGCGGAGCCGGCGATGGAGCCGAAGCCGGCCAGCGCATTGGTGGTGGAGCCGGGCAGCAGCAGGGCGCAGCCGCAGGCCCAGAGGGAGATGGGCAGCATCACGCTGACGGTGGAGAGCGCCACCATATGGGGGCCGACCGCCATCGCCACCGCGCCGGCGAGCACCAGCAGCAGCCCGGGCAGGATCAGCTGCTGCGCCTTGAAGCGGTTGAGCAGCGGCCGGGCGATGAGCGTGCCCGCCATGAAGGCGCCGGTCTGCATCATCATGGCGAGGCCGAACTGGGTGGGCGAGAGCCCCACCCGGTCGATCAGCACGAAGGGCAGCGCCGCCGCCAGCGTGTAGATGCCGCCCAGCGCGCAGCCGGCGGTGAGGGCGGCGCGCATGAAGCCACGGTCGGTGAGCAGGCGGCGATAGCTGGCCGCGACCGCACGCGGCGCGGCGAGGCGCGCGTCCGGCGCGCGGTTGGTTTCCGGCACGCGCAGCAGCAGCAGCGTCATGAGGGCGAGGCCGAAGCCGGTCATGGCGACGAACACCGAATGCCAGCCGAAGGCGCCGAGCAGGAATCCGCCGATGGTGGGCGAGATGGCCGGGCCGATGGCAAGGATGGTGCCGATGAGGTTCATCACCCGTGCCGAGGCCTGACCGGTATATTGGTCGCGCACCAGCGCGCGGGACAGGGCGATGCCCGCCGCCGCGCCGATGCCTTGCAGGATGCGCCCGGCCACCAGCCAGCCGATGGTGGGCGCCAGCATGGCCACCACCGCCCCCGATAGGTAGATGCCGAAAAAGCCGAGCGCCACCGGCCGCCGGCCGTAGGCGTCGGACAAGGGGCCGCAGATGAGCTGCGAGACGGCGAAGCCGAAGAAGAAGACGGTGAGGGTGAGCTTCACCGTGGCGATGGACGTGCCGAACACCTCCACCAGCGTCGGCAGGGCGGGCGTGTAGAGGGAGAGGCTGACCGGGCCGAGCATGACCATCATGCCGCCGATGATCGACACCTCGCGCTCGGTCATGAGCGGCTTGGGCGGTGTCGCGGCCTCCGCGGGATGTGGCGTCGTCATCTGCGGGCCTCCTTGATGCGGACCTCGCGCGGCGCGGCCTCGCGGCCCGCGCAATCGCGGGCAAGGTTGCCCCGGATGCGGTCGAGGAAATCGCGCAGCTGCGCGCGCTCCTCATCGGAGAAGCCCCGTGTCGCCTCCTCGCGGGCCCGCGCCGCCGCCTGCTCAATGCCGTCCAGATAGGGCCGGGCCGCATCCGTGAGGGCGACGATCTTCGCGCGCCGGTCGGTGGGGTCGGTCTCGCGCACCACCAGCCCCAGCCCTTCCAGGCGATCGAGGAAGCCCACCAGCGTCATGGGCTCCACGCTCATCTTCTCGGCGAGCGCCGACTGGCGCAGGCCCGGGTTGATGTTGATGTGGGCCAGCGCCCGCGCCTCGCCGATGGTGAGGCCGAGGCCGGCGCCATCGAAGGCGCGATCGATCCGGGCGCGGTAGAGCCGCGCGGAATCCACGAGCAGGAAGCCGAGCGGCGGGGTGGCGGGAGATGGGCGCGATCTCATAAGGTCAATATATAATAAGCTTTCCTTACTAACAAGACCAAAGCCGCCTGATGCATGTCATTGCGCACCCGCCGCGACGCGCTATGTGTGAAGCGACATCCCTCAGGGAGACCCGCGATGCCCTGGTCCGTGACCATCGGCCGCCTCGGCGAGACCGCCATCCGTATCCACGTCACCTTCCTGCTGTTCCTGGTGTGGATCTGGGCGGCCTATTACCGTTCCGGCGGCGCGCAGGCGGCGTGGGAGGGCGTGCTGTTCGTGGCGCTGCTGTTCTTCTGCGTGCTGCTGCACGAGTTGGGGCACGTCTTTGCCGCCCGCCACTACGGAGTGAAGACGCCGGACATCACGCTCTGGCCGTTCGGCGGCATCGCCAATCTGGAGCGGATTCCCGAGAAGCCCTCGCAGGAGCTGGTGGTGGCCATCGCGGGGCCGGCGGTGAACGTGGTGATCGCCCTCGTGCTGCTGGTGGTGCTGAGCTTCACCCTCACGGGCGGCGACCTGAAGGCGGAGGATCTGGCGAAGGTCGAGGACCCCGGCACGTCCATGCTGGTCAAGCTCGCGGGCGCCAACATCTTCCTCGTGCTGTTCAACCTCATCCCCGCCTTTCCCATGGACGGCGGGCGGGTGCTGCGCGCGCTGCTCGCCATGAGGATGGGTTTTGCCCGCGCCACCGCGCTCGCCGCCTCCATCGGCCAGGGCCTCGCCATCGGCCTCGGGCTGCTCGGCATTTTCACCAACCCCATGCTGATGATCATCGGCGTCTTCGTCTTCCTCGCCGCCTCCGGCGAGGCCGGTCAAGTGCAACTGAGGGAGGCCTCGCGCGGGCACATCGTGGCCGACGCCATGATTACCCACTTCGAGACGCTGGGGCCGCAGGCCACCGTGGACGACGCGGCCGAGGCGCTCATACGCTCCACACAGAAGGAATTCCCCGTGGTGGACGGCGCCGGGCATCTGCGCGGCGTTCTCACCCGCGACGCCATGATCCGGGCGCTCAAGGAGCAGGGGCCGACCACCCCCGTCATCGACGTGATGCAGCATGACATCCCGACCGTGGAGGCGCGCTCGCGCCTCGATGCGGCGCTGAAGCTGATCACCAGCGCGCAGGCTCCCGCCGTCGGCGTCCTCGACACCGCCGGCGGCCGCCTCGTGGGCCTGCTCACGCCGGAGAATGTCGGCGAGCTGATGATGATCCACGTAGCAAGGGACGCGCGGGCCGACAGGACCAAGGGGTCAATTGTTTGATTTGCCGGGATCACGCGCGACGAAGCGGGACAGCGGGGGCGCTTTTCCGGCCCGCCTCTTGATTGCATAGCCTGCAACGGCGATAACGCTATGGTTGCATGGACAAGGTTGGGGGCGAGAATGGGCAGGATAGGGCGGATCGTGATCGTGGTCGCACTGCTGGCCGCTGTCGGTGGGTGCCAGCTCTCCAACCCCCATATGATCGTGACCCCCCACGACCGGCCGTCGGGACCATTCCCACAAAGGTAGAGTGAGTTTGCGGCGCACTGCTGTCATCTACCTCGAACAGCGCTCCGGTGCTGACAAACGGCACCGGGGCGCTCTCCGAGCAGACCGACCCGCCCGCCCTCACACCGAGCGCATCAGGCCGCCGTCCACCTTCAGATTCTGCCCGGTGATATAGCCCGCGCCTTCGGAGGCGAGGAAGGCCACGGTCGCGGCGATCTCGGCGCTGGTGCCGTAGCGGCCCATGGGCACGCCGGCGCGGCGCTCGTCGGTCTGCGGCAGGCTGTCGATCCAGCCCGGCAGCACGTTGTTCATGCGCACGTTGTCGGCGGCGTAGGTGTCGGCGAAGATCTTGGTATAGGCGGCGAGCCCGGCGCGGAACACGGCCGAGGTGGGGAACATGGCCGCCGGTTCGAACGCCCAGGCGGTGGAGATGTTCACGATCGCCCCGCCCTTCTGCGCCACCATGATCGGCGTGACCAGCCGCACCGAGCGGATCACATTCATGAGATAGATGTCGAGGCCCTGGTGCCACTGCTCGTCGGTGATGGCGGTGATGGTGTCGCGCGGGCCGTGGCCGGCGCTGTTCACCAGCACGTCGATCCGGCCGTAACGCGCCATCACCTGATCCACGAACGCGGCGATGTCCTCGGCCTTCTGGTTGGAGCCAGTGACGCCGAGGCCGCCCAGCTCCGCCGCCAGCGCCTCGCCCTTCCCGGACGAGGAGAGGATGGCAACCGCATAGCCGTCCGCCGCAAGGCGCCGCGCGCACGCCGCCCCCATGCCCGAACCGCCCGCGGTGACGACGGCGACCTTGACCTCTGCCATGTGCGAAACCTCCCAGTCAGTCCTTGCGGAGTTCTGCGGCCGAAATGACAGAAATGGTACGAAGGGGGAAGAGGCTGCACCGCCTGAGCGTCTGGCCTCCCGTGATGCTCTCCTCTATAGCCAAGTCGGTGCAACATCGGTGCAACGCCAGGAGGAGCCGCTCGTGAACGACCATCGGAGGTATCGCGGGCCGGGTTCGATCAACGCCAAGGGTTTCGCCGCCGTGGGGCCCCGTTCGGGCGCGGTCATGGTGCTGGGCGCATGCCTGTTGCTCTCCGCCTGCGGCGAGGCGCAGAACCCGCAGGCGCAGGAGCCCCGGCCGGTGCGCACCGTGGTCGCCACCAACCGCGCGGCGAGCGACACGTTAAGCCTCACCGGCGTGGTCGAGGCGCAGAACGAGGCCACCTACGGGTTCCGCATCTCCGGCCGCATCATCGACCGCCTGGTGAACGTGGGCGATCGCGTCGCCCCCGGACAGGTGCTCGCCCGGCTCGATCCGCAGGACGAGCAGAATGCCGTGCGCTCGGCGCAGGCCGCCCTCGGCGCGGCAAACGCCAACCTCACCCAGACCCGCAACCAGTATGAGCGCCAGCGCCAGCTCCTCGCCCGCGGCTTCACCCCGCGCGCCCAGTACGAGCAGGCCGAGCAGGCGTTCCTGAACGCCCGCGCGCAGGTGGACGACGCGGAAGCGCGCCTGCAGATGGCCGAGGACCGCCTCGGCTTCACCGAATTGAAGGCCGACTCTGCCGGCGTCGTCACCCAGCGCCGGGCCGAACCGGGCGAGGTGGTGCAGGCCGGCCAGCCGGTGATCGAGGTGGCGCGCCAGGACGGCCGCGACGCGGTGTTCGACGTGCCTGCCGCCATGCTCTCCGGCCTGCCCGGCGACCCCGAGGTGACCGTGGCGCTCGCCACCGATCCCGCCATCACCGCCACCGGCCGGGTGCGCGAGGTGGCACCGCAGGCTGATCCCGTGACGCGCACCTTCCGGGTGCGCGTGGGCCTCAACAATCCGCCCGAGGGGCTGCGCCTCGGCACCACGGTGGTGGGCCGGGTGATGGTGGATCGCGGCCCGGTGGTGGAAATTCCGGCGAGCGCCCTCACCCGACTCAATGACAAGCCAGCTGTGTGGGTGGTGGATCCCAAGACCCAGACAGTGGCGCTGCGCACCATCGAGGTGCTGCGCTTCGGCCCGGCCTCCGTCAGCGTCGGCGAGGGGCTGAAGCCCTCCGAGATCGTGGTGACGGCGGGCGTACAGGCGTTGCATCCGGGACAGAAGGTACGCCTGCTGGCCCAGCCGGCGGGAGCCAGCCTGTGAGCGGCGGTTTCAACCTTTCAGCCTGGGCGCTGAAACACCGCTCCGTCATCCTCTACCTCATGGCCATCTCGGTGGTGGCCGGCGTGATGGCGTTCCGCAACCTCGGTCGTGCGGAAGATCCGACCTTCGTCATCAAGACCATGGTGGTGCAGGCCAACTGGCCCGGCGCCACGCTGGAGGAGACCTTCCGGCAGGTGACGGAGCGCCTGGAGCGCAAGCTTCAGGAGACACCGCAGCTCAATTTCCTTGAGAGCTACACGCGGCCCGGCGTGACCACCGTGTTCGTGAATTTGAAGGGCTCCGCCACCGCCGCCGAGGTGCCGGACATCTGGTATCACGTGCGCAAAAGCATCGCCGACATCCGCCACACCCTGCCGCAGGGCATCGTGGGGCCGTTCTTCAACGACGAGTTCGGCGACACCTTCGGCATCATCTACGGCTTCACGGCGGACGGCTTCTCCCATCGAGAGCTGCGCGACTATGTGGAGGAGGCGCGCTCCGAGCTGCTTCACGTGCCGGACGTGTCGAAGATCGAGATCCTCGGCGCGCAGGACGAGCGCATCTTCATCGAGTTCTCCATGGCCGAACTGGCGAGCCTCGGCATCGACCGGCAGGCGGTGCTCCAGGCGCTCGCCGCGCAGAACATCGTGCGGCCCTCCGGCGAGATCCAGACGAGCAAGGAGAATATCTCCGTCCGCGTCTCCGGCGCCT
>JAEZMT010000333.1 GCA_023442085.1 Pseudomonadota bacterium
CCGAGGTGAGGCCGGCGCGGCACTTGGCGACGCCGTCGTCCAGCATGGTGGTCATGCCGCCGGCGATGGCCGCGCGGTCGAGGGCGGCAGCCCCGGCATGGCGGTCGATCATCTCGCGGATGTCGTCGGAGAGGGTGAGCACCTCGAAGACGCCGATACGCCCGCGATAGCCCGCCCCGCCGCAACGCTCGCAGCCCACCGGCTCATGCACTGTCTCCCCCGCCTTGAGGCCAAGGGCGGCATAGCGCGGATCATCCCGCACATCCGAGGCGGAGAGGGTGTGCGGCCGCTTGCAGCGCTCGCAGAGCTGGCGGACGAGGCGCTGGGCGATGACCGCGCGCAACGTGGACTTCAGCAGAAAGCCCTCCACGCCGAGATCGAGCAGGCGCGGCACCGAGGCGGCGGCGGTGTCGGTGTGGAGGGTGGTGAACACCAGATGGCCGGTGAGCGCGGCATGAACGGCGATGTGCGCCGTCTCCGGGTCGCGCACTTCGCCCACCATGATCACGTCCGGGTCCTGACGCAGGAAGGAGCGCAGCGCCGCCGCGAAGCTGAGGCCGATCTGCGGGCGCACCTGCGACTGGAACACGCCGCGGATCTCGTATTCCACCGGGTCCTCGATGGTGAGGATCTTGCGGGTGGGCTCGTTGAGCACCGAGAGGATGGTGGCGAGCGTGGTCGTCTTTCCCGAGCCGGTGGGGCCGGTGACCACCACCATGCCGTGCGGCAGCGCGAGCAGCTTCATGAGCGTCTTGCGGTCGTGGGGGGCGAGGCCCAATTTGTCCACGGTGAGCACGCCCCGGTCGCGCGCCAGAAGGCGGATGACCGCGCTTTCCCCGTGCTGGGTGGGCATGATGGCGACGCGCACGTCGATCTCGTCCCGCCCGAGCTTCAGGCGCGCGGCGCCGTCCTGCGGCAGGCGGCGCTCGGCGATGTCGAGGCCAGCGAGGATCTTGATGCGGGAGATGACCGCCTGCGGCAGCACGTCGGCCAGCGCGTGGATGGGGCGCAACATGCCGTCGATGCGCAGCCGCACCTCGAGGCCGGTGCGGAAGGGGCCGATATGGATGTCGCTGGCGCGCAGCTCCATGGCCTTGTCGAACAGGTCGTTCACCGCCCGCACCACCGGCGCGCCGGAGGCGAGGTCGCGCAAACTGTCGATATCGTCCTCGGCCCGCGCCGTGGCGGGACCGGCAGCCTCTCGGGCGGCGGCCTCATCGGCGCCAAGCCGTTCGGCCAAGGCGGTGGCGATGTCCTCGAAGGAGGCGACGGCGAGCGTCACCCTGCCCCCCAGCACGATCTCCGCCGCGCGCACCACGGTCTCGTCGGTGGGATCGCCCACGGCGAGGCAGGCGGTGCCGTCCGGTGCGCGGAAGGGCAGCACCGTCATCTCGCGCAGGAAGCGAGGGGTGAAACTGGAGACGAGGGAGGGCGCCGCCATCAGCTCCGGCAGGGCGATGCGGGGCAGCCGGTAGAAGCGGGCCACCTCGTCGGCGAAATCGCCGGCGGTGAGCTCACTCGCCTCCCACACCTGACGCAACGGACGGGTGTCCGTCCCGCCCCCGGCCGCCTGACCCGAGCCGCGCGCGGCGAGGAAGCTCAGGAAATCCGCGCTCCCCTCCCCGCCCATGCCCGCGTCCCCGAAAGCCAGAGTCCGGATCCAGCCGCATCATGCAGCGGCACGCTTATGAAGCTGGACCTTGACTGTTATTAGCATGGACCGCATCACCGGCGAAGGTTGCCGCCGGAAAGCAAATCCAGGCGCGGTGCCTGCCCGTTTCCGGTGGCCGCCTGTTGCCGGCGCGGAGCACCGAAACGAGGCACCGAAGCCGCCGGCTTGGTATTCCCGTCGCCCGTGACGCTCGCGCGTCACCGTGATGACAATGTCACGACAAACGGACACCGCTCCGCTGCGGCGATAGCCAGCTAACTGAAGCTTGGCAGCAGCTTCGGTCAACCCTTATATATCCGTCACATGCAGTCGCTAAAGGATGCGCGCCAAGGGTCGTTCGGCGCGCGCCTGCGACCTGTGGCCCTTGCATGCGGCTATCGGATCCCGTGGCTCTTCTGGCCGCGCGGCTCTTGCGTTCGGAAGTATCGGGTGATGCGTGATTGAGGATTGGCGCGGCCGGTCGAGCCCACGACCGGGCACTCTCGTATTGGCGTGCGCGATCCTCTTCGCCGCGGTCCTTTCCGGCTGCTCCGGCATCATGGACGACACCAAGCCCCAGAGCACATTCGACCAGGTCCGCAACATCGATCTGTCGCCGAAGCCCATGCAGCCTGTGGCCCAGCCGCAACAGCCGACCGACAATCGCCAGCCCATCGAATATTTCGCCACCCCCGGGGCGCAGCCCGTGGCCGATCCGGCGGCGTTCGGTGCGGCGGGCACGGCGCAGCGCGGGGCGGATGGCGGGTACGATCTCAATTTCGAGAACACCCCCGTCACCACGGTCGCCAAGGTGGTGCTCACCGACATCCTCGGTGCCAACGTCATCATCGATCCGAGGGTGCAGGGCACCATCAGCCTGTCCTCGGCGCGCCCGGTGGCCCGTAACGATCTTGCTTACGTGCTGGAGAGCGCCCTGCGCTCCAACGGCATCGCCCTCGTCCGGGATTCCTCCGGCTACCAATTGATGCCGCTGACCGAGGCCGCCGGCTCGGGCGCCACCGATGTCGGCACGTCCAGGCCGGAGCCGGGCTACGGCGTCTCCGTGGTGCCGCTGCGGTATGTCTCGGCGGAGACGCTGATGCCGGTCATCGACAGCTTCGCCACCCGGGCCGGCATGGTGCGGGTGGACCCCGGCCGCAACGTCCTGCTCATCCAGGGCACGGCGCAGGAGCGACAGGCGGCCATCAACACCGCCCTCTCCTTCGATGCCGACTGGATGCGCGGCCAGTCGGTGGGCATCTACCCACTGCGCAACAGCGCGCCGGAACCGCTCATCACCGAGCTGGAAACGCTGCTCGATGCCGGAGAGGGCGGGCTCAGCCACAAGATGGTCAAGTTCCAGGCCATCAACCGGATGAATTCGGTGATGGTGCTGGCCAAGAAGCCGGAGCTGCTGCGCACCGCCGCCACCTGGATCGAGCGCCTCGACCGCTCGGACAGCTCGGTGGGCGTGCGCGTCTATCGCCTGCGCTACGGCGAGGCGCGGCAGACGGCGCGGGTTTTGAACGAGCTGTTCAACGGCACGTCCTCGCAGGGGCTGGACCAGGCCTCCAACCAGATCGCGCCGGGCTCGGGCACCGCGGCGTCGTCCAACGGCGGCGGCTCGAACGGCCCCATGTCCGTGCAGCAGCGCCTCGGCCAGACGCCACCCCAGAACCAGGGCCAGAATGGCCAGAACGCCCAGCCGGTGAACCGGGGTGAGACCGACAACGAGTTGCAGGGCGGCACAGGCTCGGGGCCGTCCGGTGGCGGCGGGGCTCTGCTTTCGGGCGTCCGTATCACCGCCGATCAGGTGAACAACTCGCTGCTCATCTTCGCGAGCCAGGAGAACTACCGCATCATCGAGCGCACCCTGCTCCAGCTCGACCAGCCGCAGCTCCAGGTCGCCATCGAGGCGACGGTGGCGGAGGTGACGCTGAACGACCAGCTCGCCTACGGCGTGCAGTTCTTCCTCACCAGCAAGGACCTCGGCCTCGGCCGCAATAACGGGTCGGCGGTGAACACGCTGTCCAGCGAGATCACCAACCAGGCCATCAACCGCGTCCTGCCTGGCTTCAACCTGCTGATCGGCCGCGAGAACCAGCCGAAGATGATCCTCGACGCCTTGCACACCGTCACCGACGTGAAAGTGCTGTCCAACCCCTCCGTGGTGGTGGTGGACAACCAAAAGGCGACCCTTCAGGTGGGCGACGAGGTACCGGTCTCCACCGGCAGCGCCACGGTGCTCACCTCCTCAAACACGGTGGTGAACACCATCGAGTACAAGAACACCGGCATCATCCTCCACGTCACCCCCCGGGTGAACGTGAACGGGCAGGTCCGGCTCGATGTCGAGCAGGAAATCAGCAACGTCACCAAGCAGCCCACCGCCAACGGCAGCTCTTCCGACAGCTCGACCCTCACCCCCACCGTCTCCCAGCGCCGGGTGAAGAGCACCATCGCGGTGACCAGCGGGCAGACGGTGCTGCTCGCTGGCCTCATCAGCGAGCGCAGCGACGGCGTGCGGCAGGGCGTGCCGGTGCTCGACCAGATTCCGGGCGTGGGCGATGCCTTCGCCCACAAGGACACGACGGTAAAGCGCACCGAGCTCATCATTTTCATCCGCCCGCAGATCATCCGCGACAACATGGATGCCCACACGGTGGCGGAGGAATTGCGCGCCAAGCTCAAGGGTACGGTGGGCGTGCTGCCGGGCGGCCCGCAGCCGCTCATCAACCGGTGAGGCCCGCCATGGCCGAAGCCGTAGCGGGCGATGCCGTGCACCAGCCTTCCCTTGGCGACAGCCTCCCCGGAGGCCTCGGCGCTCATCCGCGCGCGGCAAGCGCGGGAGAAGTTGCGGCCCTCGCCGCCGTCTGCCTCGCGGCCATGGGCGCGAGCCTTGCGGTGGCGGGGCTTCCCGCCGGCCTGCCGCTGGCCGCTCTGGTGCCGGTGCTGGCGGCCATCGCCGTCATCGACGCGCGGCACTTCCTCATTCCCGATGGCCTGAACGCCGCCGGCATCGCCCTCGGGCTTGCCTATGCGGCGCTCGCTGCCGACGACGTTGCGGAAGGGCTGATCGTTGCCGGCCTGCGCGGCCTTCTCCTCGGCCTGCTCTTCCTCGGCCTGCGGACGGGCTATCGCGCGCTGCGCGGACGCGACGGGCTGGGGCTCGGCGACGTGAAGCTCGCGGTGCTGGCCGGCGTGTGGCTGGAGGTGACGGCCATCCCCCTCGCCATCGAGATCGCGGCCCTGTCCGCCCTCCTTGCCTATGCCCTGCGCCGCCGCGCGGCGGGCCGGGCGCTGCGCCTCGACGGGCGTCTGCCGTTCGGCCTCTTTCTCGCGCCGGCGGTGTGGATCGCCTTCATGATCGACGCCCTCCTCTTCAAGGCGAGCTGACCATGCGCCCGGACGAGATTCCTCCCACACAGGCCTTACGCCGCTGTGCCGCGATGCTGGCTCTGATTCTGGCGCTGGCGTTCACTGCCGGGCCGGTGATGGCCGGCAGCAAAGACGGTCCCCAGTCCCGCGCCTACGCCGCCTATGCCAAGGGCGATTACGTGACCGCCGCCGCGCTGCTCATTCCCCTCGCATGGGAAGGGGATGCAAAGGCGCAGGGGATGGTCGGCTACCTCTACGAAACCGGCAAGGGCGTGCCGCAGGATTTTGTTGTCTCGGCCCAATGGTACGGCTGCGCGGCCGAGCAGGGCGACCCCACCGCGCAGTACCTTCTCGGCCTCGCCTACGACAAGGGACGCGGCGTGCCCATCGACGTGGTGCTCTCGCAGAAATGGCTGATCCTTGCCGCCGCCCGCGCCGGCAAGCAGGAGCGCGACACCTTCACCCGCATCCGCGATGCGGTCGCCTCCAAGATGAGCCGGGCGCAGATCGCCGCCGCGCAGGAGCAGGCCATCCTCTGGATGCCGGCGCCGCCCTACGTGCCCCAGCCCCTCTGGCTGAACCGGCCGCGCTCGTTCACGCCCTTCTAACCGGAGCGGGTGTTTGATGCCGTCCGTGATCCCGGATTGCGGAGGCGGCATGGCCCTGTTCGACCAGATGATCGGTGGGCTCGTTTCGAGCGTCATCGGCCAGATCAAGAAGAGCGGCGCCGTGGGCGGGCTGCTCGACGGCCTGCTCAACAGCCCCGCCGTCGCCGCCTTGCCCGGCTGGATCGACCGCACCATGGCCGGCACCAGCTTCGGCGGCATCGAGGGATTCGCCGAGGCTCTGCGCGCGGGCGGCCTTTCGGAGGCGCTGGACAGCTGGATCGCCGACGGTCCGAACCTGCCGGTGGACGCGGACGCCATCGTCGCGGCGCTGGGCGAGGCGCGCATCGCGGAACTCGCCGCCGCCTTCAACCTGCCGGCTGCGCCTTTGCCCGGCCTGATGGCCCGCTTCCTGCCGGTGATCGTGGACCGGCTGAGCCCGGACGGCATGTTCGATCTGCCCGAGCGGTCCGCCGCCTGACGTCAGCGTGTGCGGCGGGAGGCTCGCGCGCGCCGCGCGGGACCGCTATATAGGGGCAGGTCCGGTTGCGGCGCGGGGGCGCCATCGGGCCATCCTTGAGAAAGACCAGAGCCCGCACCGTGACCGAGCGCAAGCGTCCTTCCCTTCTTGAGCGCCTGCGCGGGCTGATGCTCGATTTCGACGCGCTGCTGGACAGCTCCCTGTTCAGCCTCGGTGCCCGCACGCGCAATACGCTCTCCGCCTACGCCGCCTTCACCGAGCGGTTCAACGTCACCGGCGTCGGGCGCTGGGCCATCGGCGCGGCGTCCGAAGGCTTCACGCTGGGCGTGGCCGGGGCCATGGTGATGCTGGCGCTCGCCATGCCGGCCTTCCGCGAGACTTCCGACGACTGGCTGAAGCGCACCGAGCTCGCCGTCACCTTCCTCGATCGCTACGGCAATTCCATCGGCGAGCGCGGCGTCAAGCAGAACGACACCATCCCGCTGGAAGACATCCCCGACAACCTCATCAAGGCAACCCTCGCTACCGAGGACCGGCGCTTCTACGAGCACTGGGGCATCGATGTCGCCGGAACGGCGCGCGCCCTCGTCACCAATGCGCGGGCGGGCGGCGTGCGGCAGGGCGGCTCCTCGCTCACCCAGCAGCTGGCCAAGAACCTGTTCCTGTCCAACGAACGCACCATCGAGCGCAAGATCAAGGAAGCCTTCCTCGCCATCTGGCTCGAGTCGCGCCTCTCCAAGAGCCAGATCCTGAAGCTGTATCTCGACCGCGCCTATCTCGGCGGCGGCGCCTACGGCGTGGACGCGGCGGCGCGCTATTATTTCGGCAAGTCGGTGAAGGAGGTGAGCCTTTCCGAGGCCGCCATGCTGGCCGGCCTGTTCAAGGCGCCGTCCAAATACGCCCCGCACATCAACCTGCCGGCCGCCCGCGCCCGCGCCTCCACCGTGCTCGACAATCTGGTCGAGGCCGGCTTCATGACGGAAGGTCAGGTGTTCGGCGCCCGGCGCAATCCCGCGACGCCGGTGGACCGCCGCGACGACGAGGTGCCGGACTTCTATCTCGACTACGCCTTCGGCGAGGTGAAGAAGCTGGTGGACCAGCTGCCGCCCTCCGTCGTCGAGCGCAACTTCATCGTCCGCACGGGCCTCGATCCCAACATCCAGAAGGTCGCGGACGCGGCGCTGGAGACCTCGCTCAACGAGTTCGGCCGCGACTACAAGGTGAAGCAGGGCGGCATCGTGGTGATGGAGCCCAACGGCACCCTGCGCGCCATGGTGGGCGGGCGCGACTATGGCGAGAGCCAGTTCAACCGCGCCACCGACGCCCTGCGTCAGCCCGGCTCCTCCTTCAAGCCCTTCGTCTACACCGTGGCGCTGATGGGCGGCATGAAGCCCTCCACCATCGTGCAGGACGCGCCCATCTGCCTCGGCAACTGGTGCCCGCAGAACTACGGGCGCTCCTACATGGGCTCCATCACGCTGAAGACCGCGCTCCAGCATTCGCTGAATACGGTGGCGGTGCGCCTCGCGGAACGTTTTACCCGGAAGAAGATCGTGGATCTCGCCCACCAGATGGGCATCAAGACCCCGCTGCCCATCAGCGCGCCGCTGCCGCTGGGCGCCGCCGAGGTGACGCTGTTCGACATGACCACCGCCTATTCGGTGTTCGCCAACGGGGGCAAGAGCGTCTATCCCCACGCGGTCATCGAGATGCGCATCGGCAACGGCGACGTGGTGTGGCGCTTCGACCGCGACGCGCCCAAGCCCATCCAGATCATCCCGCAGCAGCAGCTCTACGACATCAACGACATGCTGAACAACGTGGTGGAGAACGGCACCGGCCGCCGCGCCCGCCTCGTCAATTCCAAGGTAGCGGGCAAGACCGGCACCACCAATGCGTATCGTGACGCCTGGTTCATGGGCTTCACCGGCAATTACGTCTGCGGCGTGTGGTTCGGCAATGACGACTACGCCATGATGAACAAGATGACCGGCGGCTCGCTGCCCGCCATGACCTGGCAGAAGGTGATGGCCTATGCCCACCAGGGTATCGAGATCAAGCCGATCCCTGGCGTCACCACCCCGATCCCGAAGATCGAGGAGCCGCCGCCCATGGTGAACGTGCCCGGCCTGTCCGACAGCGAGCGCCCGGTGACGCTCTCGCCCCGCTCGGCCGAGCGGCTGGCGGCGCTGGAGCGCATGTTCAAGGAGGCGGAGGTGAAGATGACCGACGCCGGCGCCGCCGCAGCCCCCGTCCCGACCGCGGCGCAGGCAACGCCCGCTCCGAACGCCGCGCCCGCCCCGGCCCCTGCGGCGCCCGCGACCCCAATGCCGACAGCCGTGCGCCGGAACTGAGCCTGCGTCAGGCCTCGTCCGGCGCCTTGGGCGTGCGCCAGATGCCGTAGGCCCAGGGCTTGTACCAGCGCCCCCCGGCGGGCAGGCATTTCGGCACCGGGTCATAGCCATGCCCGCCCCAGGGATTGCAGCGGCAGATGCGGGCGGTCGCCATCACCGCGCCGGGAAGCGCGCCGTGCCGCATCACCGCCTCCTCCGCATATTCCGAGCAGGTGGGCAGATAGCGGCACTGCCGGCCCATGAAGGCCGAGAGGGTGTAGCGATAGACGAGGATGAGCCCCCGCAAGGCGAGGCGCGGCGCGCGGGCGACCTGCGCGGCGATCCCCCGCACCTGCCCTGCTGACTCCTTCAGCCCGCTGTCGTCCGCCGTCATACGCGCCTCGATCCTTACCGCCCCACAATCGCCACGCTTCGGGGACGCAATGCGCCTATCCAGCCTTCATGTCGAAGTCGGGGCCGAGCTGGTCCCGGCGACCCGCGCGGTCCCTGCTTCCGGGGGCGATGCTGACGCGCGAGGTGATTTATGATGCCTGATGTCTTCCCGCCCGGTTCTTCCGTCCCGCCCTTGTCCGTGGTGATGCGTGCCCTCGCTTTCGCGACGCTCCGCCACACCGACCAGCGGCGGAAGGGGCGGCGGGCGCAGCCGTATGTGAACCACCTCGTGGAGGTCGCCTTGCTGGTGAGCGAGGCGACCGGCGGCACCGACCCCGAGCTCGTCGCCGCCGCGCTGCTCCACGATGTGGTGGAGGACCAGGGCGTGACGCCGGAGGAGATCGCCACCACTTTCGGCCCGGACATCGCCGCCCTCGTCATGGAGGTCACGGACGACAAGGGACTGACCTCGCCCGAGCGCAAGCGCCTGCAGGTGGAGCACGCGCCCCACCTGTCCCCGCGCGGCAAGCTGCTGAAGCTCGCCGACAAGACCTGCAACCTGCGCTCCCTCGCCGAGGATCCGCCGGAGGATTGGCCGCAGGCGCGGGCCCGGGCCTATGTGGAATGGTCGCGGGCGGTGGCGGCGGGGCTGCGCGGCATCAATCCGGCGCTGGAAGCGGCATTCGATCAGGCGTCCGAGGACGCTGTCGCCGCCATCGAGACGCGGCGGGCCGAGGAATGGGCGGCGGGCTAAAGCATTTTCAAGCGAAGTGGGCACCGGTTCACGTGAAGAAAATGCGTCCCCGAACTGAGCCCGGAGGCTTACTCCGCGGCGGCGCGGGCGGCCTCGATCTGGCCGATGGCGTCCACCACCGCGTCGAAGGTGAGCATGGTGGAGGCGTGGCGCGCCTTGTAGTCGCGCACCGGCTCCAGCACCTTGAAATCCTCCCACCGGCCAGTGGGCGGCGGGCCATTCTCCCGCAGCATCTTCCACATGGTGTCGCGGGCCTCGCGCAATTCCTGCGCGCTGGCGCCGATGATGTGGCTGGCCATGAGCGAGGAGGAGGCCTGCCCGAGGGCGCAGGCGCGCACCTCGTGGGCGAAATCGGCCACGGTATCCCCGTCCATCACCAGATCGATGGTGACGGTGGAGCCGCACAGCCGGGAATGCGCCCGCGCGCTCGCCTGCGGCGCGGCGAGCCGGCCGAGCCGCGGGATATCGGCGGCGAGGGCGAGGATGCGGGCGTTGTAGACATCATTGATCATGGGCGAACCGATCAGGCGGCGTGGCACGGGTCGGAAGACCTTGCCGGACCCTGCCGCGCGGGCTTTGCGTTCTTATATAGAGTCGGGAGCAACGGACGCAAAGGTAGGCGGTCCCGACCGAGGGGATGGTGCCATCAAACCTTCGCGCGGTATGTCGAGCCGCCTCACCCTTGCGAAAACGGCCCTTCGGCCCCATCATGGAACTTGGGCCCAGCTTTGGGCCTTCATTTTTGACACGGACGGCAAAGCCGCCGCCGGCAGGTCCGGCGGGGCGCGGTTTGAGCGACACCGCGCAAGCGAGCCGACAACCGGTGACACTCCCGCTTTTTCCCAGCCCCATGGGATGGCGGGTCGAACGGAGTTGGTCATGGACGCGGTAGTCAAGTTGTTCAAGGCGCAGGCCGAGAACGAGGAGCGGGAGCGTCAGCTGAAGGCGAAGGCCGCGGCGGCTCTGCGCGCGCCTGCGCCGGATGGTGCCCCAGCCCTCCCCAAGGTGCACCCCCCCCTCTCGGACGGCAGCCCCCGGCCCTCCCGCGCGGAAGCGGAAGCGGCGGTGAAGACGCTGCTCGCCTACATCGGCGAGGATCCGGCGCGCGAAGGCCTGCTCGACACCCCGAAGCGCGTGGTGAAGGCTTACGACGAGTTGTTCTCCGGCTATGGCGAGGATGCCGACGAACTGCTCGACCGCACCTTCGGCGAGATCGGCACCTTCGACGACTTCGTGCTGGTGCGGGACATCCCGTTCCACTCCCATTGCGAGCACCACATGGTGCCGTTCGTGGGCAAGGCGCACGTCGCCTATTTCCCGGTGGAGCGGGTGGTCGGTCTCTCCAAGATCGCGCGGGTGGTGGACATTTTCGCCCGCCGGCTGCAGACGCAGGAGCACCTGACCTCGCAGATCATCACCGCGCTGGACGAGGGCCTGCGCCCGCGCGGCGTGGCGGTGATGATCGAGGCCGAGCACATGTGCATGTCCATGCGCGGCATCACCAAGCAGGGGGTGTCCACCCTCACCACCCAGTTCACCGGCGTCTTCCGGGATGACCCGGCCGAGCAGGTGCGCTTCATCACTTTGGTGCGCTCCAAAGGCTGACGCAGGACCGCCGCCGAAGGGCGTTCCTGCCGAGGCGGGAGCGCCCGACACGCGAGCGAAAGAGTCCAGCGAATGAGCGCCGATACCGCCTTCACCTTCCCCCCCGCCGGCAAGGGCGCCGCGCTGGAGGAGGACACCATCCTCTCCCCGCGCTTCGACGCCAACGGCCTCGTCACCTGCGTTGCCGTGGATGCGGAGACGGGCGAGGTGCTGATGCTCGCCCACATGAATGCGGAAGCCCTCGCCCTCACCATGGCGACCGGCGAGGCGCATTATTTTTCCCGCTCACGCGGCAAGCTCTGGAAGAAGGGCGAGACCTCCGGCCACACCCAGAAGGTGCGGCAGATGCTGATCGACTGCGACCAGGATGCGGTCGTCATCAAGGTGGAGATGGGCGGCACGGGCGCCGCCTGCCACACGGGCCGCCGCTCCTGCTTCTACCGCGCCGTGCCCATCGGCGCCGCGCCCTCCGAGGCGACCCGCCTCGCCTTCACCGGCGACACCCCGCGCTTCGATCCCGCCGCCATATACGGCAAGGGGCACGAGGGGCACGATCACTGAAGACCGCCGGTCATTTCCGCCCTTCGGCCCCCTGACACGTCAACCCGGCGCAGCGCCGGACCCGCTGCCTGCGGGGGATCGGACCGCGGGCACCTCGGCGCTGCGCCGGCAAGCGGTCGTTCTCGGCTGACCACCCTGATGGACACTCGAGCTGCGGGACCGCAGCCTCTTATCATCCATCGGCCCGTGGCTTTCTCGGCATTGCGCGCACAGGGCGCGCGCAATGAACGAACTGGCGGCGAACCGGCTGGATGCCGCCCTCGGCGGCAGGTCGCGAAAGTTGACGTGCACACGCAGCGCCTGCAATTCTGATGGAGCGGTGCACCGCAGGCCTCTCCTGACGACACGGAGACGAGGGAGACGTCCTTCTCCAGCTCCCCGGGCAATCGCCAGTCCGATGACGCACTCTGACGTTCTCAGACCCATGACGTTCGATACCGCCGACGTGCCGGAGGCGGAACGCATGGCCTTCGTTCTCGACTACTACGGACCCATTTTGACCGGGCTCGAACTCGCGCCAGTTCCAGACAACCCGTTCGGCATCGCGGCCAGCTTTCTGCAGCTTCCCGGAGCGATGGTCGCGCGCGGGCATGCCGGTGCCATGGTCTCGCAGAGGACGAATGCGCTTCTGTCCGACGGCATCGACGACTTCTGCCTCTGCCGGCCGGCCAGGGCCTATCGCATCGCCACTCCGACTGGCCGCACGCTTGAGGTCGGGGCCGGCGAGACCGGCATATGGACGCTGGGTCAACGCTCCGCGACCCACGTTCAACCGGACACGCATTTCCGGACCGTGCAGCTGTCGCGCGGCCTGCTGCGGGCTCTGGTCCCGAACGTCGACGACATCAACCTCACGCGCATTCCTGACGGCAATCCCATGCTGGACCTCATGTTCAGCTATGCGGACCTCGTGGCCAAACAGCCCGCCATCTCGCCGTCCGCCGGCCTTGTGCTCGCCGGGCAACTGGCCCAACTCGCCGCTCTGGCCATCAGCGGGGAAACGGACCGGCACGAGGCTCCGGCGCGCAACAGCGTCAGGGCCGCCCGACTTGCCGCGGCGAAGGCGGCGACGCAGGCCGCATTGCATCAGCCCGGGCTTTCCGCCGCAACGATCGCCGCGCGGCTCGGCATCAGCCCGCGGTACGTGCAGATCCTGTTCGAGGAGGACGGCGAGACCTTCTCCTCTTATGTCGGGCGCCTGCGGATGGAATGGGTGCGCCGGATGATCGACGATCCGCGTCATGACCATCGGCGCCTGTCAGACCTCGCCTTCGAGGCGGGCTTTCGCGACCTGTCCACCTTCAACCGGCACTTCCGTCGCCACTTCGGGGAAGCCCCCTCCACCGCGCGGCGCCGACGCAGCGAAGGCCCGGCCGTGCGCTGACGTCCGCCACGCTTCGGTCACCAGACTTTAGTAAACGAGTCGGCACTGTAGCGGTGCGCCCGATCCGCGTCGGTGCCGGCGGAAGTCACGCTTCCACGGCGCCACGCCGGCAACGCAACGGGAGGCGTCGATGTTTCAGTCCCTCCACTGGCGATCCGGCCCCACCGCCGCAGCGGCCACCCCTCATGGCGCGGCCTCCGGCTCCCCGGCATCTGCTCCTTCACCCACGCCGCAGCCCGCAGACGCCGGCCCGCCCGATCTCGGCACGCCCGCCCATGCCGCCCCGCGCACCGGCGTGGCGAAAGGCCCGGCCATCGGCCTCGCGCTGGGCGGCGGCGCGGCACGCGGCTTTGCCCATATCGGTGTCTTGAAGGCGCTGGACCGCGCCGGCATCCGCCCCTCGGTGGTGGCGGGCACGTCCATCGGCGCGGTGGTGGGCGGCATCTGGGCTGCCGGCAAGCTCGACACGCTGGAGGACTGGGCGCTCAGCCTCACCAAGCGCAACGTGCTCGGGCTGCTCGATTTCAATCTCGGCGCCGCCGGCCTCATCGGCGGTCGCCGCCTGGTGGAGCTGATGCGCCGGAACGTGGGCGGCATCGCCATCGAGGACCTGCCCATCGTCTTCGCCGCCATCGCAACGGAGCTGGGCACCGGCCACGAGATCTGGCTGACGCGCGGCGATTTCGTGGATGCGATCCGCGCCTCCTATGCCCTGCCCGGCATCTTCACCCCGGTGAAGGTGGGCGGCCGCTGGCTGATGGACGGCGCGCTGGTGAACCCGGTGCCGGTCTCCGCTGCCCGCGCCATGGGTTCGCGCATGGTGATCGCGGTGAACCTCAATGCCGACGTGTTCGGCCGCGGCACGGTCATCCAGGACCATGGCGGGGTGGTAGAGCGCGTCGCCGAGATGGCGGTGGCCGAGAAGAAGGAGGGGCTCGCCGGCATGCTCAGCCCCGAACGCCTTCGGCGGCAGTTCTTCGCCGGCCCCTCGGGCGACGGGCCGCGCGGGCTGACCACGGTGATGATCGACGCCTTCAACATCACGCAGGACCGCATCGCCCGCTCCCGCCTCGCCGGCGACCCTCCGGACGTGATGCTCTCTCCCAAGCTCGGCCGCATCGGCCTGTTCGAGTTCCAGCGGGCCAAGGAGGCCATCGCCGCCGGCACCGAGGCCGCCGAGCGGGCGCTGGAGGACATTTCCTCCACCATGGTGGCGCTGGGCTAAGCTCTCACTGGGATAGGCCCGCGCCGGGCGCGGGCACGGGTGGCGCTGGGCTGAGGCCCGGCCCATGCGTGAGTATAGGTGCCGCCCGGCGGGCGGAGCGGCTATGGTCCGGCATCTTCCGGATCAGGATCTGCCCCGCCATGTTCTATGAGCCGTCCAAGCGCAATCACGGCCTGCCCTTTTCGCCGCTCAAGGCCATCGTCGCGCCCCGCCCCATCGGCTGGATTTCCTCGTTGACGCCGGAGGGCGTCGCGAATCTCGCCCCCTATTCCTTCTTCAACCTGATCTGCGAGGCGCCGCCGCTGGTGATGTTCTCGTCCGCCGGACACAAGGACAGCGCGGCCAACATCGAGGCCACGGGCGAGTTCGTCTGCAACCTCGCCACCCTCGACCTCGTGGACGCGGTGAACCTCACCTCTGCCCCGGCGCCGCGCGACGTGAGCGAGTTCGATCTGGTGGGGCTGGAGCGCGCGCCCTCGCGCCTCGTGAAGCCGCCCCGGGTGGCGGCGAGCCCCTGCGCGCTCGAATGCGTCTATGTGGAAACCTTCCGGCCAAAGGGGAAGGACGGCACGCAGCCCGACCAGCACATGATCATCGGCGAGATCGTCGGCGTCTACGTGGACGACGCCGCCATCGTGGACGGGCGGGTGGACATGCGGGTCATGAAGTCCCTCGCCCGCTGCGGCTATCTCGACTACGCCTGGGTCGAGGAACTGACCGAGCGCGAGCGTCCGCCGGGCGGCGGCATGGACCTGAAGGCGCGCACCAGGGCCTGACCCGTCATCCCCCGGCAAGGCCGGGGGATCCTCGGTGGGCGGAAGGGCTCAATAGTCGATCACGCCGTCCAGCGCGTAGTGCTTAACGCTCTTGCGGTTGGCGATCAGCTCGTCGATGGAGGGCTCGCCCTTCAGCGCGCGGGCGATGGCGAGCTTCGTCGCCTCGTAATTGGTGCGGTAGAGGTCGGCCTTGTCGAGGTTGGGATCCTCGGGGCAGCGCGGGTCCAGCCACACCATGATGATCATGGCAAGCTCGTCCACCTGATCCTTCGGGATGATGCCCTCGCTGACGCAATCCACGATGGCGTCGCCCATGGCCGCCTGCACCACGCCGCCCAGCAGTTCCACATATTCGGCGGTGTGGATGGTGGCCTTGGTGGTCATCATGGTCGCCGGGCGCACCATCTGGTTCAGGTCGCGCACCACGAACATGCGGGTGTGGCCCTGCACCTGCCCCATCATGGAGGCGAAGGCCTGCCCCACCGGGCCGCGCACCGAGCCGATCAGCACTTCGGGCATGGCGTCCGTCACCTGCCCGTCCGCCGCCAGCACCGTCGCCTCCCCCGCCTTGAACCAGATGTCGCTCATCGTTTCCTCCTCGTTGGAGGGCGCAGGTAAGCACCCGTCGCCCCGCACGTCCAAGGCGACCGTGCGTCGCTGGTGCCAAAGGGCACGCGGGCGGCGCCTCGGGTTGAACGCGGGCGCGGGCCGTGGCACCTCTGGCGCGAGGGGCGCCGTGCGGGCGATTCGCGCCCCGGTTCGAGGGAGGCAGCGATGCCCACGCTCTTCCGCATTCTGGTGGTGCTGGCCGTGCTCGGCGGCCTTGGCTATGCCGCGCTGTGGGCGCTCGCCACCCGCGTGGAGCCGCAGGAGCGGGAACTCTCCTTCACCGTCGCCCCGGAAAAGATCGGCAAATGACCGGCGCGGGCCCGGCATCCCAGGGTCCGCTCGCGCTCTTCCTCGACATGCAGGCGGTGGAGCGTGGCGCCGGCGCCAACACGCTCGACGCCTACCGGCGCGACCTGACCGACCTCGCCGAGTTTCTCGCCCCCCGCGCCCTCGCCGCGGCGGACACCGGAGCCATCCGCGACTGGCTCGCCGATCTCTCCGCCCGAGGCTACAAGGCGACCACGGTTGCGCGGCGCCTCTCCGCCGTGCGCCAGTTCTTCCGCTTCCTCTATGCCGAGGGGCACCGGGGGGACGATCCCGCCGCCGTGCTGGAAGGCCCGAGGCGCGGACGGCCTTTGCCCAAGGTGCTCACGGTGGAGGAGGTCTCCACATTGATCGACACCGCGCATGCACGTGCAGCGGAGGTTTTGACGGCGGAGGGCGAGGCCGCCGGAAAGGCGCGGGCGGAAATGCTCAAGCGCCGCCGCACCGCCGCAATGGTGGAGCTGCTCTATGCCAGCGGCCTGCGCATTTCCGAACTCGTCTCGCTGCCGGCCGCCGCCGCGCGGGCCAAGGGCGATGCCATCCTCGTCACCGGCAAGGGACGCAAGGAACGGCTGGTGCCGCTCTCCGAGCCGGCGCGGGCGGCCATGGCGGGCTATCTCGATGCGCGCAAGGCGGCGGGGCTGGAGGCCTCGCGCTGGCTGTTCCCGTCGTCCGGCGAGAGCGGCTACGTGACCCGCCAGCAGGCGGCCCGGGACTTGAAGGAACTGGCCCTGGCCGCCGGGCTGGACCCGGCCAAGCTCTCCCCCCACGTGCTGCGCCACGCCTTCGCCAGCCATCTTCTGGCCCACGGCGCGGACCTGCGCGTGGTGCAGACCCTGCTCGGCCATGCCGATGTCTCCACCACCCAGATCTACACCCACGTGCTGGATGAGCGCCTCAAGAGCATGGTGCGCGACCTGCATCCTCTGACGGATGAGTGAGGGGACGGTGATGTCCTAAGGGCAATCACCCGTATTGCCGCATTCCGTCCCGTCATGCCCGGCCATGACGGCGGAGCAAAGGACGAAGACGGCCCGCCACCTCAGAACCGCGTCACCACCGTCGCCAGCGAAGGTCGCGGGCGGTCTTCCAGCTTTTGGGTGGCGGTGCCGATATAGATGAAGCCGACGAACCGCTCGAACTCGTCGAGGCCCAGCGCGGCACGGGCGTTGGCGTCGTAGGTGGTCCATTCGGTGAGCCAGGTGGCGCCGTAGCCGAGCGCCGCGCAGGCGACGAGGATGTTCTGGCAGCACGCCGCCGCCGAGAGGAGCTGCTCGTATTCCGGAATCT